>CP136571.1:3255664-3578829 GCA_035192965.1 Fuscovulum sp.
TGCGGCTAACCGATCAAGTGTCGTCAAAGGGAGGACTAACATAATGACCATTCGTTTCGGGGGCATGTCCCGCCGTTCGTTCCTGCGTACAGGGGCGGCATTTGGTGTTGCCGCGGGTGCGGTCGGATTGAAGACGCCTGCGCTGGCACAGTCTGGCTTGCCGGACATTCAGGCCACGCTCGATGGGATCTCTGTCGCAAACTATGTTCGCGAAGACTATCGCAAGCTCTACAACATGTCGGATGAACCGCTGTGGGATCCGGCCAAGGACTGGATCCGCACGGTTGATTGGGAAAAGGTACGGTCCGAGTTGGGAGGCACGACCGTACGCTTTGCCATCGGCGCGGCAGATCAGGAATCGGCGGCCGAAGGGCTAAAGCCATTCGAGGCGCTTTCGGGCATCAAGGTGGAGCTGGTGCCAATCCCGGATGACAGCATCTATGACAAGGCGATTTCCGAGTTCATTTCGGGCAATGCGTCCTTTGATGCGCTGCAGTTCTTTTCGGCCTGGCTGGGTGACTTTGCTGCGCCGGGCTTCCTTGCCCCGCTGGATGACTTTGCCGCGAAATGGAACCTGCCGCTGGACGATTTCTATGACACCTATCGTCTGAACTATGGTTATTTCGGTGGCAAGCTGGTTGGCCTGCCGTTCGACTGCGACATCCAGATGGTGCATCTGCGCAAGTCGGTGCTGGAGCCGATTCTGGGTGGCCCTATCGACCTTGTGAATTCGGTTCCGACCTATGACGAACTGATCCGCATCACGGGCGAGGCGAACAAGCTGGGCGGTGGTGTGGCGGGGATCGGTCTGCTTGGCGCACGCGGCTTCTGGTCGACCTACACTTGGGAACACATCGCGGCACAGGCCGGGATGCAGCTTTTTGACGCCAACTGGAACCCGACGCTGAACACCGATGCCGGCATGAAGGGTATGGAAACGCTGCTGGCGCTGGCCCAGAACGCTATTGAGGGCGTCTCTGGTGCAGGCTGGGGCGAAAACCGCGCGGCCTGGCTGGGTGGTCAGGTGGCGGCGAACATCAGCTGGCAGGATAGCGGCACGCAGGCCATGCGTCCGGATCAGAGCCAGATCGTCGATGATTTCGTCACCATCTACGAACCCCGCATCAGCGGCGGCGTTTTTGCCCCGCCGAATATCGCGGGTTCCACCTCGGTTGTGACGGCCACCAGCCAGAACCCCGAGGGCGCGTTCCTGATGCTGGCCTTCCTGACCACCTCGTCGATCATGGCGATGAACGAGGCCAACGCCAACGGCGTGGCCCCCGGTTATCGTTCGGTGTTGTCGAATGAGCGTCTGCGCGCAGTTTCACAGCCGATGAAGGTCTGGGCTGACAGCCTTGAGCATGCGTGGTGCAGCCCACGTCTGCCAGGGATGTTCGAGATGGAGCAAGCCTTGGGCAACGAGATCAACCGCGCCATCACCGGGCAGATCACCGCGAAAGAAGCGTTGGATAACGGTCAGGCGGCGTGGAAGTCGATCATGGAGAAGAACGGCTTCAAGGATGGCGGTGGCCCGGTGGCCTATGCCGATGTTGCGCCGGGTCTTTATGTCGGTGGCGGAAAAGCCCTGCCGTTCTGATCAGATGACAACCAAAGCTCCCTTGGTTTCGGCGGCGGGGGTGGCGAAAGCCACCCCCAACCGCAGGAACACCGGCCCCCGTCGCCGAAGCCCCGCCCTGCGCAAGGCTTTTCCCTATCTGCTTCTCGCCCCGGCCATGGCTTATCTTTTGGTGATCACCCTGTATCCGGGGTTGTTTGCCATCTATCAAAGCCTGTTCGTTGTGAAATTCCTGACATGGGAATGGACGGGACTGGGCAACTATTCCGCAATTCTGCAGGACCGCGAATTCTGGGCAGCTCTTGGCAATACTGCGATCATCGGGGGCATTTCGCTGACCCTGCAAACCGCCATAGCCTTGACGATTGCCTATTTCGCCTATCGCGACCCCTTCATTCGGGGTTGGCGCATCGTCTATCTGATGCCGATGCTGTTCATGCCCTCGGCGGTGGCCTTCATCTGGAAACTGGCCTTCAATGACGGGCGGGTAATTTCCAACCTTTTGATGTCGGTCGGTCTGGTCGATGGCAATGTCGATTGGCTTGGAAATGTCTGGCTGGCGCGAATGACGCTGATCGTTGCCGATGTCTGGCAGTGGACGCCGTTCCTGTTCATCATCTTCGTTGCCGCCCTTCAGGGGCAGGATCAGGAAATAGAAGAGGCCGCCCGTCTGGACGGGGCAAGCTGGCCGTCGATCTTCTGGAACATCTCGCTGCCCATGATGCGGCCTGTGATCGTGGTCGCGGTCACGCTGCGCGGCATCGATATTACGACGATGTTCACCAACGTCTTTGTCATGACGCAGGGCACGCCGGGCGGTGCCACGGAAACAATGAGCTATTTCATCTACCGTCAGGGCTTTCGCATGTTCAACTTCGGCTATGCTTCGGCGGCATCGGTCTTGATGCTGATCCTGACAATCATCATCGCGCAGACCGTGGTGAAACGCGCCTTCCATTCGGGAAAGAAGTAGATGGCAAAGTATCGCAAGACACGCGGCGAAAGCCTGCTGCTTCGCTATATCGTGCTGGGCGGCTGGGCGCTGGTCTGCCTGCTGCCGATCCTGTGGTTCCTGTCCATTGGCTTTCGTCCCCGGACCGAGGTGATCACGCCCGTCCCGATCTATTGGCCGACTTGGTCGCTTGATGCCTGGCACCTATTGATGAGCGATTGGCCAATCGCGCAGTACCTCCGAAATTCCGTGATTGCGGTGGCAGGGTCTGTGATCATTGACCTGATCCTTGCCATCCCGGCGGCCTATGCCCTGTCACGGTATGAGTTCAAAGGACGCGAGGATATTGGGTTCTACATCCTGTCCACGCGCATGATGGCACCTGCGATCGTGGCCGTGCCGATCTTCTTTCTGTTCAAGACGATGGGGCTTCTGGATTCGGTTTGGGCGTTGATGCTGATCTATGCGGCGATCAACCTGTCGTTGGTGACTTGGATCATCCGCAGCTACATGCTGGACATCCCGAAGGAACTTGAAGATGCGGCGCGCACAGATGGGGCAGGAGATTTGCGTATCCTATGGGAAATCATCATTCCCGCTTGTCTCCCCGGCATCATCACCGCCGCCGTGATCGCGGCCATCTTTGCGATCAATGAGTTTCTGTTCACGCTGCTCATCGCCTCGACCGCTAACGCCTATACCATGTCGGTGGCGCTGGCGAATTTCACCGGCGGTTCGGACGGCATCATCTACAATGCAATCGCCCTCGTTTCGTTCATCGCCTTCGTGCCGATCCTGATCCTTGTGATCCTGATTCAAAAGCACCTGTCGCGCGGTCTGACGATGGGCGCAGTGAAAGGATAAGCCATGGCCTCGATCCAACTTCAGAATATCGTCAAACGATATGGTGGCTTTGTGGGGGTTCAGGACATCTCGCTCGACATAGCGGATGAGGAGTTTCTGGTTCTGCTTGGCCCATCGGGCTGTGGCAAGACCACGACAATGCGCATGATTGCCGGCCTTGAAGAACCTACCGCGGGCGAAATCGTGATCGGCGGGGAGGTGGTGAACGACATCGACGCGCGGGACCGCGACGTTGCGATGGTGTTTCAGGGCTATGCCCTATACCCGAACATGTCGATCTATGAGAATATCCGCTTTCCCTTGCGGATGCGCGGGATACCGGCGTCAGAGCATGATGGGCGTATACGGAAGGCCGCCGACATGGTGGAACTTGGCGCGTTCCTGGACCGCAAACCTGCTGCCCTGTCGGGCGGGCAGCGCCAGCGGGCGGCGCTTGCTCGGGCGGTTGTCCGGCAGCCGCAGGTGTTCCTGATGGATGAACCGCTGTCTAACTTGGATGCCAAGCTGCGCCAGTCGATGCGGGTGCAGATCAAGCATATGCAGCGGCAGTTGAAGGTCACCACCGTCTATGTGACGCATGACCAGATCGAGGCGATGACTCTAGCCGACCGGATCGTGATCATGAACAAAGGCGCAATCCAGCAAGTCGGCACCCCGGACGAGATCTATTCCGATCCGGCGAATACCTTTGTGGCGGGCTTTATCGGCAGCCCCCCCATGAACCTTATCGACGGGGTGGCAAGGGATGGCCGTTTCACCGCCGACGGAATTTCCGTGCCCTGTCCGCCGCAGGTCTTTGGCAAGGTCACCCTGGGTGTACGGCCAGAGGATTGCCATGTTGGCGGCGAACATGTGCAGGGTCTTGTCTATGGCGTGGAACCGACCGGCGATGTCACCTATCTGACCGTGCTGGCCGGTGGCAAGAAGCTGGAGGTCAAGGCAGCACGCGACTATCGGTCGGACATTGATGTTCCGATCGGAATCTCCCTTGATCCCGCGCATCTGTATTTCTTTGACGAAACTGGTAAGCGCATCCGGGGGGCAAGATGACGGCGTCATTCGATTACACCTCGATGGGGTTCATCACCTTTGACGCGCTTTGCCGGCCGGTGACGCAGATACCACCCGGGGGCGGCACCTATTTTGTCGAGGATTTTACGCTGGCCGTTTCGGGCGCGGCGGGAAGCGCGGTGATCGTCGCGGCCAAGCACGGGCTGAAATCGCGGGCTGTCGGGGGGGTTGGCCACGATGACATGGGTGATTGGGTGCTGGCGAAACTGGAGCGGTTCGGCATCGACACCCGGATGATGGCGCGCTGTGACGGGTTCGCCACCTCTTCCTCCATCGTGACGACGCGCCCGGATGGTGCGCGGCCTGCCCTGCACAAGCGCGGTGCGACGGATGGCTTCTATATCGAAGACAGTCAGATCGATGAACTGTTGGACACCCGCATCTTGCATGTTGGCGGGGTGGGCCTGATGAATCGCATGGATCAGGGCCGAACGGAGGAGATCATGGCCGAAGCCAAGCTTCGTGGTGTGATCACGACGCTGGATGTCTTTGCCTCGACCGCAGATGACCTGCCAAAGGTGGCGCGGTTGCTGCCCCACACCGATTACTTCCTGCCATCCGAGGAAGAGGCGCAGGCCCTGTCGGGGCTGGCGGACAACCGCGATCTGGCGCAGTTCCTGATCGACCGGGGGGCCGGTTGCGTGATCTTGACTCTGGGGGCAGAGGGCGCTTTCTATCGCCATCGGGACGGGACCGAGTTCCGGACACCGGCCTTTGCTGTCGATGTGAAATGCACCTGCGGCTGCGGGGATTGCTTTAACGGCGGCTTTGCGACCGGCCTGATCAAGGGCGTCTCCCTACCTCAGGCAGTGCAGATTGCGCAGGCGTCATCGGCGCAGAATGCGATGGGCTTGGGTAGCCAGGCAGGCGTCAAGGATTTCGCCACAACGCTCGCCTTCATCCAGGCCACACCGCTGCGCGCCACAAAGGACAACTTGGTATCGGCATCGGCTTGAGCTAGACTGAAGGCGAGGATCGGAGAGCCGGATTTGTCGCGCCACAAGTTCATTCCCGCGGATACGATGCCCCTGCGCGAAGCGTTGCGCGGGCTTCGGTTTCTGATGCGCCGTGGAGGCGAAACGATTGCCGATACGCTGAATGTTGAAACGCTGCCGAAACCTGCATCCGACCTTGCCGGCGCCGTCTTGCGTGAAGTGGAGGGTCTGGCCCGGTCTGTGGACGGGATAGCATCTGATGTGGTCAAGACGATGCTGGGCGGACAGGTGGCTGAAGCGGCCCCTTTGCAGGAATTGATCGAACGCCCGGAATCGGATGCCGAATTTGCCACTGCCTTCTATGTGGCCATGACCGCCGTGCTTCGCCGTTTGGGGGCCGAGTCGGTCTTTGTCAGCGAAGCGGCCGCAAGGCGGGTCTTTGCCAGCATGGACCCGCAAGAGGCAGACGTGCCAACCGCTTTGCACGCCGCAGAACTGACATTGCGGCTGTTGGAGGCGCGCGTAATGCGCGGGACGACAGCCGAACAAGCAGCGCGTGTTCCGGGTGCAGCGTTGGAGCCGGTCAGCCTTTTCGCAGTGATCTTGTGGCTGCAATCCGAGCGCACAGATGCCGATAATGAATCTGTTCTGGCCGCGGCTATGGATATGGCAGTAGCATTGGCCGGTGAAATCGCGCCCGCTTTTGCAAAGCGCGACGTGCCCCAGATCGCGGCGCTGTATAACAAGTATGTCCCACATGTCTGAGGTAAGGCTGCACCAAGAAGCGCTGCCGCCGACGAACGAACCGCTGCGGGTCGCGGTGCGGCGTATGCGTTGGTTCAAGTCAGCTTTTCTGCGCTATGTCGAAACCACGGCACAGGAACTGGGCTGCAGTTTCGCGGTGGATGACGTCAAGCTTGCGGCTGCCTTCATGCGCTGGTTGACGGCAATCGAAAAGCAAAAGCCCGCCAACAAGGCGGAACGCCGCGATTTCTTTGAGTTCGCGGCAGCGCTGATGCTTCGGGAGTTGACCGCCGACATGCCGATCCAGGCAGAGGGTCCGGCGCGGCTTGCCAAGGCAGATTCAGCGGCGGCTTTCTGGCCCGAAGGTTACTGCTGCACAACCTTTTGTCTGTCCGTGCATAGTGCCGCGATGGCGCAGGAGTTTGATGTTCTGGCAGAACTAGATCCGTCCATAGATGACCTAAGGCAGTGGTGGTCATTCAAGGAAAACACCACAAAGGACGCCAGCTTTTCTTCGGGTTTCCTGCAAATGCTTCTTGGGCATCAGCCAAACTGGGTTATGCCGGATGTGTTTCGTTCGAGGATTCAATCTGATTTGATTGAAAAGGAAACTGAGTAAAGCCGGCGCATCAGTGACAGGTCAGTTGCACTCGGCCCATTCCGGACTTTCGACTGACCTTCAGGATGCTGCGATGCAGCATGCCGAACCTGCCATTCGCTGCATTCGTTAATTCCATAGCAAATAGCAAGAAGGCTTCACACTTTGCCGAATGGATATATCCCACATAGAATAGCCACGTGACGGAGGTGCTCGTAGCAAGTTCCTGAATGCCCGCCGATGAACGGACGCACGGCCAAAGCGTTGCGATTCCTCGGCTTCGATGTGAAAGGAGCCTGAATGGCAAAAATCAGCACAATTATCGGCGACATCACGCGGCGCACCAACATCTACAGGGTGTTCCCGCGCAATCGTTTCTTTGAACTCTTTGACGAGCAAAAGAACGCCTTGGTCAGGCCGACCATGTGGGAAGACCCGTTCGAGAATTTCATCCTGAGATCGCCTGTCCGCACTGCCGCTGGCGATACCGGAGAATTCGCCTTCCACGAGGATGTCTATGGCCAGTGCTGGACGCTCAAGAAGAGATCGGATGCGATGTGGCGTATCTACTCGCCGAAAACGGATGCCGTCCGAGTCAGGACAACGGTTGGCAGACTGATCGACAGCCTTTGCGCTGCCAGCAAGAGTGTGACCAACGATAGCTGCTTCATCGGCAAGGTTGACTATCCGCCTGATTTCAAACTCAAGGAATTCGCGCGTACGGTCTTCAAGGACGGTCTAACCGCCGAAGCCGTTGCTAGGTCCCTGCTTAAAAAACGGGATGCCTTCGAACACGAGGCCGAAGTCCGGCTGATCTATTTCGAAGGGCAACACAAAAAGCATGACGGCGGCGTCTATAAATACGCACTCGACCCGCATGCCGCGTTTGACCAGTTCATGATCGACCCGCGTATGTGCTACAAGAAATTCTGCAAGTTCAAGGACGAGATCGTCGCGCGAACCAACATCGACGAAGCATGCATCAAGCGCTCATTGCTCTACAAACCACCCGAGGGCTTCGTCGTCGAAGTACCGTGACGGAGAGGACGAACTTTTGTAGCGGATGGGGGAAGGTTTATAGCCCATCCCTCGTGGGGCTGGTCCAGCAACATCGTAGTGTCCAGTCTGAACGTTTATCAACGTGGGGTTTGACCGTTCGCTTCCGTTTGGATCCTTACTTCCAGCTCGTGGGCTTCTGATACGCCAAAGCTTACGAGGCGCCCAAGGATGGTATCGATGCGACTGCGTGATGGGTGGGACTGACTATACAGAGACGGGTCAATGACCGCCGCCGCCTTCAACCATTCGGCGACTTTGCGACCGATACCGAGCTCATTCCACATTGCACCGTCGCCATTCGTTACTTCGAGCCACGTCTCGACTGCGAACAGGAGGAAGTCGAGATGCCGCGCGGTTGGCGCCACGTTCAAAGTGTTCATCGTACAGAGCGCGATGAAGGCTGTCGGGCCGCCTGGCATCAAAGGGCGCACCGTTTGAAGAAGAGGATCAATCCGGTCAAAAACACCGCGAACGAGGTAGCTCTTTGTACCGGAGAACGAATTGTAGAAGTTCATCAGCAGCATGCCGATTGTCGGGCCGGTTTCGATGTCGATCCCAAGGCTTCCCCGGCGACGGTCCCAGGACCAACGGTTAAGCGCGAGTGTCCTCGTTACTAGTCGCTGCCGCAGAGCAACCGCGCGATCTGACGGCCGGTCTGGCTCGTTAAAGTAAGTGACATCGGCGGCGTGAATGAGCGTTTCGGTCACATCGCAGAAGGACCGATCTGGTAGTTCAATGATCGGCTGCAGCATCCACTCAAAACGATCCTGCGGAGTGTCCATCAGTGCTGAGGCAACTAATGAATAGAATTGATCAATCCATGCGTCGGGCGTCTGGCTGACTTCGGCATCAGCGGAAAAACCATGACCGATCAGCTTTGCTGACCAAAGAGCGTAGGTATCGACAATCTCTATATACCAGCTTGGCAAAGCGCAACCTTCGCCTCTGATGAGACTAACCCACTTTGCGAGCCCTTGGCTGTCAACATGAGTGACGGCCTCCTTAGACCGACGCCTGAAAGAGCCATCATCACGGTTGAGCTCGGTGCGTGTACCGTTCGGTGAGATCACCGCAAGGGGTTGGCGCGAGAACGAAGGCTTCTCTTCGGGCAGGTCTGGCCAGTCCGGCTCGGGCCCGCCATCAAGCCAAGTGATCTCCGCAGCGATCGCGTCATTGTTCTGTCTGGCTTTTTCCTTCTCGTAAGCCTGTCTAGTCGACTTGTCCTCATCATAGGGATGCCTACGCCAACGACACGAGGTGAAAGCGATACGCAGCGCGGCTTTGATCAGTTGTGGGTTGACCTCGTGTATGCACTCACGCGCTGCGGTGATCGCAATTGCGGCGGCGTGATCTTGACGAGTGACTGTGCGAAGCAGCTCGTTGCGGTCTGAGACAAGCTGCCGCCGGCGCCAAAGATGGATTAGGGCGCATATGCCCTGCGCTGATCGGTTGAAGTCCAGCCGTTCGTTCGAGCCGTAATGGTCGACATCTTCCGCCAAGGCCGCGGCAATCACTGTTCGAACCCAGTCCTCATGCTCGTCAAGGAGGGCATCGTCGCCGTCCCGCGCAACAAGCATGGCCGTCGAAATCAAGCGCGTCGATCGCGACTTGAGGTAATCTGTATCGCTGTAATCGGGGAGATCGCCGGCGGCATACTCGACGGCCTCGCTTGCCAATTCCGGCGAGCCTTTCGCCAGTTCGCTGATAGCCAGCTGAATTCTCACCTCAATAGTGCTGGAACGCTCATGGGCCTTTCGGCGGGCCTCTAGGCGTTCGAGATGCTCGGCCTCAGCAGGTGGCGACTTGTAAGCGAAGCCGCCTTCGACCTGGACCCAGTTCGTTTGGTCGAGCGTGTTGAGTGAATAGGACCCTATGAAGGCGGGATCGCCGAAGTCCGCTTCGTCGCCATAAGCGCCGGTTGCATTGACTGCCTCAGCCAACAAGGAGCGCACTTTCTGTCCGGGGTCATCCTCGCTGATGTAATAGGGGATTAGTCGCTCAAGCGAGATGGAGCGAGACTGGCGCTTCGCAAGATCGGCGAGCATGACGCGGCCTTTGGGCTCCTTCTGCAGCATCAACGCGCCGCCAAGCCTCTCCAAGGTCAAGCGAGTGCGATCATTGGCAAGCAGGTTGGGGTTAGCCACAAATGGGACTAACGCATCGCGCGTCGCCGGCCAATGCGATAGCAGCACGTCGAGCGCGATCAGCAGAAAAGCGGCACAGCTGCCTTCAGGTCCGAGTATGTCCTTCAGTACCGCGTCAACATCTTCGCCCCTGTCGAGGCGCTCGTGTGACCACGCTTCGAGCGCCATTAGGCCAGAAGACGCAGCGTATTCCCGAGCTTGGCTGGAGCGTGACCAGTAATAGGTCTGCACCCATGGAAAGAAGCGCGGCTTTCCGTCGAATACGATCGTGAAGCCGTCCGTTCCTGCCTTCACGCCATCCGCGTGGGGCTCGACAGCCGCGTCGACGAGTGTACGGATAAGGTCAAGTCCGATCTCGGGGTCTGCGTCGAGCAAGTCAAGAAAAGGTGGCTGCGCAGGCGATACAGGCATGTAGTCAGTATCCGCAAAACCGAACGCGCCGTGGAGAGAGTCTTGCCGGGATTTCCCTCGACGTGACTGTTCAATGAGGCTGGACTTGATAAGCGCCGCCAGCTCATTCGGAGCGACGCTGACCAAGGTTTTGCTGAAGTGCCGAATTGCCTTGACCTTGTAGTGATCGTCCTCTTTCGCGATCGCTGTCAAATAGGCCTTCGTGGCATCCGGCGCATGTGGCGCGACGAGAAGTGCCATGTTTCGAAGGTCTTCAATCATCGACGTGCGTGCCTGGCGTTCTTGCCATGGCGCAGCCCCGGCGCCTGGGATCGTGATCGTGGCTTCACGCAAGTTCAACTGCATCAACCAATCAAAGAGCATCTTCGCCGTAGGCTGCGCGAGCTCGCGAACGCCCATAATCATGAGAGTCTGGACTTCAGCGAGCTTCACGACAGCGCTGATCGCTTGCATTGGAATTTCGCTGGCATGCACCGCGCACCACGTGAGAACAGTTGGCGCAGATAAGGTCGTAGCGATGCGCAGGGAGCCTGGTGCCTCGAACGGAAGTTCAACGCCTTTCGCGGCAATCTGTTTGAAGACAGATGCCGCCGATATCGTTTCGGTTGCGACGATGGCGGTACATATCTCGACGAGCAACGCGCCCCCGTCTGCAAGCAAAGCAGCGCTGCAGCGGTTCAGAAGTTGCGACGACAGCTCGGACCGAACGATCGCCATGAGCGCTTGGCGGCGCCAAGCATCATGAGCGCCTGGTCGCGACAGAGCGCCAAGGAGGGTCATCCAATTCGAGCCATCCTGTCCCTGTTCGAGCGTGAAGCGGCCAGCAAATTCGATACCACGCGCTACCCGCGGCGATGGTGGCACGGAAAGATCGACGCCGTCGAGCAACGTCATACCTTCGTTGAGGCGCGCGCCTATCGCCCAGTCGCGCAGCACGTCATGGTAGAAGCTGAGACGGTCGCGTTTGGGTTCGGACAGGGTAAGGCTACGCATTAGATGAGCTCGTGCCGGTGTGTCCGTCGACGCCTCTACTAGGTCCTGTCCTGCCAGCGCCGCTTCTGCTAGCTGGGCCAAGAGCCGTTGCGCCGGGCGGACATCATCTGGCTTTGCACCATCGGCACTCTTCCACCATCGGTCGGCGAGCGCCGCTTCAGTACGGATGTTGGCCGAGCTCGGGACCTTGAGCAATTGTGCCAACCGATAGAGATTGCGCGCAATGCTCGCGGCCGGATGATCCCGCGACAGCAGAGCGCGCAATTCCGGGGCGGCAGTGCTCAGAGCTTCAACCTCGTCGTCGTTCAGCTCGTCTACGACCACTTGGCAAGGCGTACCCAACTTAGCGAGCGCGTCTTGTGCGACCCAGTCAGTGTCTTCGACGCCGACATCGGGCCGCTTGGACACGACTACTGAGAAGCTTGGGACATCCGCAATCTCGCGCAGCAAGTCATTCACCGTGCGGCGGCGCTCGTCGGACGTGAACATCTCGAGGCCGTCGATGAACATGATCCCGCCGCCACTTGCCGCGAGGTCCCACAAGAAACTCTTAGCGGTCCCACGCATATCGAGACGTTGCGCAAGCGCTGACCATCCCCCGTCTGGCGTGCCTACGGGATCAAGGACGATGACATGGCCCTCACGGCCTATCCGCTCAGCAAGATGTCTCAGGACCCAGGACTTGCCGACGCCCGGTTTACCAGTGATCTCGATGAAGCGATGGACGTCGCGCGCTTTCTCGAGATCGGCAAGCGCGCCGAGGCGGGGAAGATTGACGCCGCCGACAGTGGTCCCGATCTCCATGAGTGCGTGGCGCGACATCTCCGCCAGCTTGGCGCGGGCGAGCGAGAAATTTTGATCGCCGGCTAGGTGGAAGCCACGTGTCGTTAACCTCTCGATGAGCGATTGGCGCGTGACAGAGCCACCGGCCTTACCGGTCTCGATGACGATTTCGATGAGATTGCCCCAAAGAGCCTCGGCACGTGTAGCGTCGTCCGGCGCGAGGACCTGACGGGCCAGTGTCAGGGCATGGACCTTCGCCTCCGGTGCAGCAGACTCGAAATCGAACTCGAGGATCATGAACCTGCGGATTATGGCCCAGACGGCTTCGTCCTCGTCCGCCACTCCGTGAGCCACAAGATTGCTGCGGAACGCTTTGGCGAAACTGCGCATCTCCTCGCTGGCAACACCTGGGAGGGCTAACCGAGCGAAGAATTTAACGCCGCTTTCCGCTCTATACGCCCATTCGAGCACGTCCTGATAGGGGCCAGAGATAGAATAGCTGGTTCGCTGGGTAGCAACCGCTAGTAAATGGCGGTCCGTCGGCTTCTGAGCGGGGTTGCTGCGCACGATCTGTTCGCAAACGCCCTTAAAGATAGGGTCTTTGGGCGAAAAGCGGATTGTGCGTTTCGACTGGATCTCGAGAAGCGCAGTGCCTTTGTCCGAAACACCATGCACGATTAGGTCGTCGAGGGCATAGCCTTCGTTGTCGCCCTGAAGCTGCACCCGCTCGATCATGGCGTTGGGGAGGCCGCGCGCGTCGCTGCCAGCGAGCATCTGCAGGAGATAATAGGCGCCAAGCTGGCCCTCAATATAAGTGCCGGCGCCCCCGCGCCCGACCGGACTGGAGCCTTTCTGTTCGGAACTCGTGCTTTCCTCGGGGGAAGGGCTCATCGCTTCGGTCGTCTTCAAATCAATCCTGCAGTTGATCTACGCGATAGCGTAAATATCGAACAATTTCGATTGTTTTCTAAGTTATGTCTTCTTGGTTTCTCAGAGGAAGTAACCGCGGTCTTTTGAATTGCGCCCCGTCAGCAACGCAAATTTTCGATGTGCGGGAGCTCAGGAATCCGCCTGTTATGCTAATCCTGCTGGCCTGAGCTTCGGGCCGAAGTCCGCATTCCGAGTAGATCGGATAGCCCCTCGCGACCGCGGCGAATGTCCGCTATCCGCCCTTTTCTGCTAAGAGGGTGTTGATTTCCATTGAGAAGTGACCCGGGTTGTCCATTTAGAATTGACCCAGGTGAACGCCCATTCTCAGCGATGCTAAGTTGACCGCGGCGCTACTCGACCGGCTCATGCGCCGATGCCGCATTCTAGAGTCTTGCAATGACAGCCTCTGCCCTGTTACCAATTTTGACTTGCTGCGCCTCCGCTTCGAACTTCAAGAGCGTGTTCGCCACGTCAGAGGCGACTTCCCAATGCGGGTTATGACCCACTCCAGTTAGGTTCAGCCTTTGCGCTTTCGGCAGGGCGGATGCGAGGGCTATCTGGTGGCTCTCAGGAAAGAGAGGGTCGGCATCTCCTCCGATAACCAAGGAGGATACACCCACCTGCCTTGCCGCTTCTCGAAGGTCTGCCACTTGCAACATGCCTAGACATGACGCCCAATCCTCGGGTCGCATATCCACGCACGACCTGCGGAGCGGTTGGAGGAACGCCTCTGGCACCGGGCGCTGGCAGGCATACCAGTCGTCAATGAAGGGGTGATCGATCGGTAGCGGATGTGGCAAGGCGGAGAACTGCGCCCTGACCTGCGCAAGGGCGGCGCTTGCCGGTGCGAGGCTGCCGGACAGGGTGACGAGGGACGACACCGAAAGACATGCGCGCGCTGTCAGGAGCACCGCGATGAGCGCTCCCATAGAGTGTCCTACAACAGTGGCTTGCTCGAGTCTCAGCTCGGTAGCCATTACCTCAAGGTCGCGACAGAAATCATCAAAGCCGCTGATGGATGTGCGGGCGGATTGCCCATGCCCCCGCAAGTCAGGGATCACCACATGCCGACCCTTCAGGTAGGGGAGGATCAGGCGGTAGCTGTGCGCGCAATCGGTAAAGCCGTGAAGCAAGAGAATTGGCGGGCCAATACCTGACTGTTCGTGAATATTCAGCCAACCCCCGCCCGGCAGAAGTATCCGCCGTGCGGGGGGCATAACAGCGAGTTCCGTCACAGACCAAGTGCGGCCTTCACCGCTTCAGCCCCTGGTGCACCGTCCCGCGTGGTAACGCCGTCGAGCCAGCCATCTATCACTTGAGGGCGTGCAATCAGGATCTCACGACCAGCTTCCACGGGACTCATGCCGTCGTTGATCAGGTAGCCCATGCCTTCATTCTCAAACTCGATCTCGAATTTCAGGTTCTGCAGGAACCGGCCTACATTCGGGCATTCGGCCAGGTAGCCCTTGCGCACTTGGGTGCTGACAGTAGCGGCACCGAAGTTTGGTCCATAATGAGCGTCACCACCGGTCAAGTAGACAAGGTCGAAGGCGGCGTTCATTGGGTGCGGAGCCCAGGCCTGGAAGACGACGAACTCTTCGCGGTCCACCTTCCGGCGAACCTCAAGGAGCATCGCCGTTTCCGAGCTTTCCACCACGTCCCAACCGTCCAATGCAAAAGCAGGATCAGCGATCACGTCGAACATCAGTTGGTTCGAACCGGGCTCGATTCCATGCAGCTCCTTGCCGAACTCATCTGCGAACTTCGCAAGGTCCTTGAAGTCTCGGACACCTGCTTCGGCCACATAAGAGGGAACGGCGAAGGTGTATTTCGCATCTGGGAGGTTTACGCCGACACGTTCGACCGAACCTTCCGCCTCATAGGGGGTGGCATAGGTCTGCATCGCTGGGTCCCAATAGCCGAGGAAGACATCAAGCTCGTTCTCCTTCAGCGATTGATAGATCACCTCAATGCCGAGGAGGTCGGATTTCACCTCATATCCCAGGGCCTGCAGAACAACTGAGGCCGCGCCGGTTGTCAGTGCCAGATCGTTCCAGCCCGGTTCCGCCAGACGGACCGTGGCACAGCTTTCGGGTTCGGCGGCATGGGTGGCACTGGCAAGGCAAACAAGCAGGCTGGTGGTGGTCATCAGGCGAAGCATTGGGCGTCTCCCTTTGGGTTTGACTGAACGGTTTCATTATTGACCGATGGGACAATATAGAATCCAGAAAGTCAAACCTTGAGTTTTTCCGCCGGATGTTTGACCTGTTGGAAAAGGAGTTTTCCATTGGCCCTGAGATCGATCAGCGACATCCGGCGACAGGAATTGCGTGCGGCGGCGTTTCGCGTGCTCCAACGCGAGGGCGTGCAGGGCACCACCCTGGAGAAAGTGGCCGAGGAAGCCGGTGCATCGAAGGGGATCGTGCTGCATTACTTCGGCTCCAAGGCCGAGTTGTTCGAGCATGTGATGCGCGAGGCCAATCTGGTGCTGCGGGACCGAGTGAATGCTCGTTTGGCCCGTGCGACTACACCGCAGGAGAGGTTGGTCGCAATTATCGAGGGGAATTTTGAGCCGGACATCTTCACGCCCGCGATTTGCTACGCTTGGCTCTCGCTTTGCGCGCAGGTGCCGCGCGACCCAGCGCTGGCGCGCATCCAGCGCGTGATCCACGCGCGCATGCATTCCAACTTGATGTCCGGCCTGCGCCCTCTGATGCCCGTGGTCGAAGCTCAGCAATCAGCGCTTCGTATCAGCGCGCTGATTGACGGACTGTGGCTTAGGTCAGGACTGGATCCGTTGTCTCTCACGCCGGTTCAGGCGATCCGACTTGTCTGCGATGCGCTGCCTGCGTGAAGGATTGGGCGAGATAGCCGTTTCCGGTTGCAGAGTCCGCAGTTTACTGAATGCGAAGCGAGCAGGTCAAAGCGGCAATAGCGGATTGTCACTGCGATCCTTACCGTTTCGGTGCTGCATTAATGTCTACAGACCTCTCATCGTGACGAAAGAGGGTAATCCGCGGGCCATAGCCATGGCACCACCCTGCACTTTCACAATGCGGCGATCGAAGCCACCTCTCGGAACTCAGCCTTAGGACAGTACGTCTTCCGGGTTTTGGTATCATTCGTTTGGAAGTGAATCCGCCTAAAGGTAAGATGTAATCGCCGGTGGTTCACCAAATTTGTCATTCGCACCGTCGAACCATATTAATTCCAATCCCGCGAACACCTCAGGCGAAAGGTCCAGCGCGGCCACCATCACCGCAACGCCGTCGGGCGTCTCGCCATGGGTCTTGACCCCACAGACCGCACAGAAGCAATGCGCAATCCGCTCCTGCCCAAAGCGATAGCGCGACATCACCGCCTCACCGGACAGGACATGGAACCCGGCTCGAGGCGTGAACATCAGCCATGTCCGCGTCTTCGTGCAGATCGAGCAATTGCAGCGATAACTTGGTGCCGTCAGATCCAAGTCCGCTTCGAACCGGATCGCTCCGCAATGACAGCCCCCCTCATGCTTTGCCATGTTCATGCCAATGCCCCTTCAACTGCTGTTCCGAACCGATCAAGGAACGTGGCCCAACCCTTAAGATGATCGGCTTTTTGCTCCTCATCGGCCAGCCCTGCATGGGTAAAGCTCAACCGTGTGCCGCTTCCCTCGGGATCGAAACGGATGGTGATCTCCGTGCGCGGCCCGCGCGTTCCGCTCGAAACCCAGTGAAAACTGAACCGCAAGAGTGATGGCTCGGTGATCTCCAACATCTCACCGGCCATGACAATCTCGACGTCGCGGACGGAACGCAAAGCAATGCGCCAATTGGCCCCGATCTGCATTGGCCAGGCCACCTCGGTCGCCTTGAAATCATGACCTTCACGGCAGCGCGGACCGAACCATTGCTTCATAGTTACGGGGTCCTTCCACAGAGCAAAACACTGCTCAGGCGTTGGCCGTAGGCTGCGGATGATCTCAAGTGTCACGGTCATCAGATGCTTCCATGTCATGCAGTGCTTCGGCGAAATCGACAAAGCTGTCGATCGTGCCCGTCCAGAAACGCTCATACTCCGCCAGCCAGTCCGCCATGGACCGCAACCCCTTCGGCTCCAGCCGACAGGGTCGAGTCGTGCCGATCCGCCCTCGTGTGATCAGCCCCGCACGTTCCAGCATCTTCAGATGTGAGGAAATCGTCGGCTGGGACAGATCGAATTGATCCACCAGTTGCGATACTGTGGCCTCCCCTCTTGAAAGGCGCGAGAGGATCGCCCGCCGCGTTGGGTCGGCAAGGGCAGAGAAGGATGAGGTGAGACTGTCCATGTGCATCGAATATCATCTATATAGATTGCAGTAAATATACAAGCTCAACAGGCTTGGATGTGTCTAGGGGGGCTTTCACGGTCGACTTGATTAGTTGACGGGCTGTCTTACCGCTCGAAAGCAAGTGGCTTTCGCGCCTGCAGCGAATGACCGCTTTCCGCCCAAAGCCGCCCCACGGCCCCCTCACAACTCCCCCCGCTCCGCCCTACTGAGGAACCCCACGATGGTCTTCGCCTGCGCAAGGTCCTCCTCAAGGATCCGGCGCATCTTGGGGTCGGTCTCATTTGCCAACATGTCCTGTAGTTCCTCGATCTCCGCCTCAAACTCAGCCTTGCGGGCCATGCAGTCGTCCCAGAAGACCTTCTCTTCCTTGGTGGAGGGTCCAATCACGCGGGCCGTGCCGCGACGGACGTCGATGGGGATGTGATCGGGATGGGGAAGCGGGTCGGGCAGATGAGTGATGCCCAGGACACGGCGACGTTCCAACTCACGGTCCCATTCGATCTTGTAGGTCATGGCCGCATCCAGCCATCGATCATTCAGATCGCGGTTCGCAGTTTCCACGGAGGACAAGAGCTCCGCGAACAGCCGCTGTGAGCGGTGCTGGCCCTTGACGGCGTTGACAGCCAACGACCGCAGGACCGCCCGCGCGATGGGCACGCTGACATTGCGTTCGCCATCCCGGACGGTGATCGTGCGATAGGCTTCCTCCAGAATGATCGACTTCATCCGCTCTTCATTCAGGGCAGGCAGCTTGTTCTTGGCCCCCTTGGGACGGCCGCGCGGATTGCCGGACTTGCCCTTCTGGAAGCGTGTGACCTCAGGGGGCTTGGCATAGCCCACCTCATAGCCCGGCCGGGCGGCCAAAGGGCCAAGGCTCTTGCCGGGACCGCGCTTGGTCATTCCGCCGCCGCCGCCGGCGCCGCTGTCGCCACTTCTGCCGCCCGCGGCCAACCACAGACGATCTGCTCGGCATCATCCTTGGTGACGATTTCCCCGCGGGTCAGAATGCGATCACAGTAGATCGGGTCCAGTTCCACCAAGCGTGCCTTGCGGCCCGTCTTCTCGGCCGCAATGAGCGTGGACCCTGATCCGCCGAATGTGTCGAGCACAATCTCGCCGCGCGCAGAGACATCCTTGATGGCGTCCGCAATCATCTGCACCGGCTTCACGGTGGGATGCAGCTGCAACTCTTCCATGCGGCCCTTCCGCATGGTGTTCACACCCCGGTAGTTCCAGACATTGGTGCGGTAGCGCCCATGCTGGCCCAGCTCAAAGCTGTTCACATGCGGGGCGGTGCCCTTCTTGAAGGCGAAGATCAACTCATGACGGGAGCGGTAGAAAGTGCCCATCCCACCATTGTCCTTGGCCCAGACGATCAGGTTCTTCAGCTCGTCATAGACCGCATGTCCTGCCGCCAGCACCTCGCGCATGTGGCGCCAGTCCATGCAGAGGAAGTGGATCGAGCCGTCCATGCTGTGATCCGCCAGGTTCCGGAAGGCGTCAGTCAGGAAGGTGGTGAACTCACTCTCCGTCATCTCGCCCGAGGCCATGGCAAACTCGCGGTGCTTGGTCCGGCCTGACCCGCCGACATGACCGTCGATCTTCACATTGTAGGGCGGATCACAAAACACCATCCGGGCCACATCCCCCTTCATCAGAAGGGCAAGGACCTCCGCGTCCAGCGCATCGCCGCAAACAAGCCGATGCGGACCAAGCTGCCAGACATCGCCCGGATGCACCCGACGCGGCGCGATGTCCGGCACGACGTCATCCTCCGGGTCACCCGCTTCCTCCGGCGCAATTCCCTCGATCAGGCTGTCGATCTCTGCCACCTCAAAGCCGATGACGCCGATATCGAAGCCCAGATCCTCGGTCGCCAGAAGGCCCTTCAACTCTTCCGCTAATATCCCATCATCCCAGCCCGCGTTCAGTGCCAGCTTGTTGTCGGCAATCACATAGGCCCGCTTCTCGGCCTGGGTCATGTGCTCGATGCGCAGACAAGGCACCGTGGCCATTCCCAACATCTTCGCCGCCTCCACCCGGCCATGACCGGCGAGGATCGTGTTCGCCTGATCTATCAGGACGGGGTTCGTGAAGCCGAAGGTCTCGATCGACTGCGCGATCTGGCGCAGCTGCTTTTTCGAATGGGTTCGCGCATTGCGCTCCCAGGGCCGCAGCGCAGTCGGCGGGATCTGTTCGATATGCTGGGCCATGGGCGGTGTCCTTTGCAGGAAGGCGGATGGGGTTGGCGAAGCGTCCAGTATCGTAAGATATACCTTACGCTGGCGCTCTGGTCAATCCTGCCTTATGCTGGCGTCAGCCAGATCAGACGGAGTGCCCCACCATGAGCTTTGGCGAACGCCTTTTTGATCTCAGACAGAATGCAAAGGTCTCGTTGCAGAACGTGGCCGATGCCATCGGCATATCGAAGGCGCATATCTGGGAGTTGGAGAAGGGTCACTCGACCAATCCCTCGTTTGAACTGGTCCAGAAGTTGGCCAAGTACTTCGGCGTGACGCCGGAGGTGTTGATCGGTGAGGTTGAGGTCCCGTCACCGAAGCTGCAGAAGGCCAATCGCATCCACCGCGATCTTAAGACGCTGAGCGAGCGAGACCTTGAACTGATCGAAGGCATGGTGCGGACATTACAACGTCAATCCGGCACCGCGTCGGAGGAGGAGCCGCGCTGAAGCTGGACCGGGTTGATCTTGCGGATATCCACGCCCCTCACGCTCTGGTGCGGGCGCTGCATGGATTGATCGGCCAGATCGATGGACCCGTACCGGTCGCAGAGGTGGCGCGGGCCCTCGATATTGTAGACGTCCGCGAATGCCCGCTGGATGGCTGCGAGGGCGTGCTGTTGACCGATCGCCGAAGGAAGACTGGCAGCATCTTGGTCAACAACCGGCGTGGCGCGCAGGCCGCGCGGTTCAGCATTGCCCATGAGTTGGGGCACTTCCTGCTGGAGCGCCATGTGCTGGGCATCGAGGACAGGATGGTCTGCAGCGTCAGCGATCTGCGGGAGAGCCGGACGATGCGGCTGCACAACAAGCAGGAGGTCGAGGCAAACGAGTTTGCCATTGGTCTTCTGGTCCCAAGCTATGCAGCAGCCCCGACGCTCAACGCCGATCCTGAGATCGAAGCTGCCATTCAGATGCAAAAGCGGTTCCACATCAGCCTGGAGGCGGCCACGCGCTGCCTCGTGGAGCGGCACGCTGAACCCGTTGCGGCGATCTGGGCCAAGGATGGAGTCATCCGCTACGTCGTGCGGGGGTCGCGGTTTCCATGGATCACCTGGAAGGCGGGGCAGCGCCTGCCAGCCCTGAGCCGAACGCCGCGATTTCTGGCGGCCGGGCGCTTGGGGATCACTGCGATGGGTGAAGTGGCCCCCGCGGCTTGGACGCATGATAACATTCCGGAACTCTTCGAACAGGTGCGCATCGGCAAGGAAGGGCACAGCCTGACCTTCTTGTGGGCGACGCTGTCCGATGCAGAGGGTGAGGAAGAATGAGCTCGATCGCGCCCGTTCATGCGACAGGCGACTGGACTTCGGCGCGGGAACGAGCGTTGGTCTGACCCAAGCCCGGTCGATCCCGGGCTCTGCCAGGTACGGGGGAACGCATCACGCGACGCCCCCAGTAGCCTAGGGAGAGCCCCGATGACAAAGACACGGAACCGGAAGTCGGCGAACGACAGCATTCCGGACGCCACACAGCAGGATAGCGTGACCGCATCAACCAATACCGTTGTGCCACGCCAGACAAAGGCGGCACTTTTGCGCGCTCTGTTGGAAGCGCCGGGCGGTGCAAGCCTCACCCACATCATGGCGGAGACTGGCTGGCAGGCCCACACCGTCCGCGCCGCGCTCACAGGCTTGCGCAAGAAGGGACTGCACATCGCCAGACGCCGCGAGGGAGACGACGCCATCTACGCGATTGATGCCTCTGGGCAGGGCACACCGGACATTTCCAGCCAAGGTGATGGCGTATGACCACGCTCGCAGATCTTGACGCGATGGACCGGGCCGCACTTGCCCAGCTTTGGTCAGAGCTGATCGGCGGCGAGGTCCCGGCCTGCATGAGCCAGCCCATGCAGCGCCGCTTCCTCGCGTTTGAGCTGCAAGCCAAGTCGGAGGGTGGTTTGCCCGCCGTTCTCCGCGCACGGCTTGACCGCATCGCCGCAGGCGAAGAACGCAAAGCCTCACCCACACTGCAGTCGGGTGCCCGGCTGCTGCGTGAGTGGAACGGCACGACCCATGTCGTCGATGTCCTGCCTGAGGGGTTTCTTTGGAACGGCAGCCAGCATCGCTCGCTCTCTGCCATTGCCCGCGCCATCACCGGTGCCCGCTGGTCGGGACCGAGGTTCTTTGGCCTCGTCGGTGGGGCAGAGGGGGATGATCGCAAGCCAGCGAAGGGCAAGGTGAACACGACGAAGGTGCGGGGGATCGAGGGCCAGCGCAGGGCGCGTGCGGCATGACCCACAAGCCCATCATCCGCTGCGCGATCTACACCCGCAAATCCAGCGACGAGGGTTTGGATCAATCCTTCAATTCCCTCGATGCCCAGCATGAAGCCTGTGCTGCCTACATCGCCAGTCAACGCCATGAAGGCTGGAAGCTGGTCCCCGACCGCTTTGATGATGGCGGTCTGTCCGGGGGCACGCTGGAGCGGCCCGCCTTGCAACGCCTTCTGGCCGAGATCGACGCCGGGCGCATCGGAATGGTCGTGGTCTACAAGATCGACCGCCTGACCCGGTCGCTTGCCGACTTCGGGCGGCTGGTCGAGCGGCTGGACACCAAAGGCTGTTCTTTTGTCTCGGTCACCCAAGCTTTCAACACCGCGACCTCGATGGGTCGCCTGACCTTGAACGTGCTGTTGTCCTTCGCTCAGTTCGAACGCGAGGTTACCGCAGAGCGCATCCGCGACAAGATCGCCGCCTCCAAGAAGAAGGGTCTCTGGATGGGAGGCACTTTGCCGCTAGGATATGACAGCCACCCTGATCCACAGCGCCGGGAACTGGTTGTGAACTCTATCGAGGCCGAAGCGGTCCTCCAGCTGTTCACCCTTTACGACACGCTCGGCAATCTGCGGCTGGTCGAACTTGAGGCCGCGCGCCGCGGTCTGCGGTCGAAGGCGCTGGCATCTCCATCAAGTCGCCGCAGTGGTGGGTTTGCCTTCACCCGCGGACAGTTACACTACTTGCTCACCAACCCCGTCTATATCGGACGCATCCGGCACAAGGATCAGAGCTACCCCGGCCTGCATCCGGCGATCATCGACGCGGGTCTCTGGGAGCGGGTGCAGGCCAAGCTAATCGCTGCCGCGGCGCGGCCGCGGGGACGCAGCGCCACGGCAATCGAACCCAGGGTCCTGATTGGCAAGCTATGCGACGAGACCGGCGATCATCTGACGCCAACACACACCAAGCGTCGTGGACGGCGCTTTGCCTATTATGTCTCCAACCGGCTGATCACGAGCGGCACAGATCCCGCGGGTTGGCGTCTGCCTGCAGAGGCGCTGGAGGCCTGCATCTGCCAGATCATCACTGGGCATCTGCGCAAGGCCGCTGCTAGCTATGCCCTTCTGACCCAACCCGAGGCAAGCGGTGCAGCTGACCTCGGTCGTCGCGCAACGGCGCTGGCGGATCGCGTGGAAAGTGATGCGGTACTCCTCAGCAGCATCCTCTCATCTGGAAGACTGGCACCGGGTAAGCTGGAGCTTGAACTCGCGCCTGGCGTGATGGCTGCGGCGCTTTCGGTGCCGGTCGCTGCGCTCTCAGACCGGCTTCTCCGGTTCAGCTGCCCCTTCGCCCTGCGGCGCCGGGGCGTGGAGACCCGTATCATCACGGGCGAGATCCTCCCCGCACCGGATGAGGTTTTGCAGCGCACTCTCGCGGAGGCCCATCTCTGGGCGGGCGCCTTGCGCAAAGGAACGTCCCTCACCGAGATCGCGCGCGAGACCGGGCATTCTGAGCCCTATATCCGTACCCGCATTCCGCTGGCCTTCTTGGCGCCGAAGGTTCAGGCCGCCATCCTCGACGGGCGTCAGCCTGCCGATGTTTCCGTCGCACAGCTCATTCGGGACGGCATCCCGATGGACTGGAACGAGCAAGCCCGGCTCTTCGCCATCGCCTGATCCAAGATTCAGGCCTTCCCTGTTCGTCCAAATTTTTTCCCTGTTCTGCGGGATTTATTTCCCTGATCGGCCGATTTAATTTCCCTGTTCTTGTAGAACAGGGAATTCGGCCGTAACCCACAGAAAACGCGCGAGGATTCAGGGCGAAAAGTCACCAAAATGGCCCCAGGAAATGGATATTCCCTGTTTATTCCCTGTATTTGGCGTGGGGGCAAACCGAACGGGGCGCGTGGCGCGCGGAGACGCGAGGAGCAAAACGGGAGATCTAGGAGGCCTGGTTGCGTCTCCGTGGAAAGAAAACCCACCTAAGGCGCGGAAACAGGGGGGAATTCCCTGTTGGAACGGAAAGAGAAGGGATTTCAAGGGGTTGGTGGCGGAAGCGGTGGGATTCGAACCCACGGTACGGTTCCCCGCACGCTAGTTTTCAAGACTAGAGCCTTAAACCACTCGGCCACACTTCCAGACCGCCGATCCGTCGCCGTAGCGGGACGGGGGCATCGCGCCCTGTCCCGCCCGGCACAGCGGCGGGCGCGTTGTTCTAATCACTTTCCGCCTGCCTCGTCCAGCACTTGCCGCAATCCGTGACGCGCCCACAGCCACGCGGGCGCCCCGGCCAGCCGCCACTGGCCCAGCACCCCGCGCCATCCTGCATCGCAGCGATTCCCAAAGGCCACGATGCCGTGAGAAATCCGCCCATCTGCCACCCCTGCCCTTTCCACCCGGAAGCCCAACCTGTATGCTGGCCGCGTCGTGTGGGTTCAAATCCGCCGGCAGGGCAGGAACAACGAACAACAGGCCCGCATCCGGGCAGAAACGCGCGCGGTGAACGTGCGGCAATGGGGCTGAACATGGCAGGTCATCCGAAAGCGCGGCTGGCGCTTCTTCTTTCCGCACTGATGGTTCTGGCAGCATGCCAGCCCGGACAGAACCCTTTCGCGCGCAAATCTGCCGGGGAAGGCAGCGAAACCGCCGCTCCCGCCCGCTCGGTCAAACTCGTCGACCGCGATGTCGAAGCGCCCGAGGTGTTTCAGGTCACCGATCAGGCGCTTTGGGACGGGCGGCCGTCGCTGGGCGGCGTCTGGGTGGCCTCATCCGACGCGGTTGATCCCGAACGGGTGATCCTGCGCAATCCGGCAAACGGCAAGTTCGTCATCGGCGCCCTGTTCAAGCGCGAAGCCTTCAATCCCGGCCCCAAACTGCAAATCTCCTCCGATGCGGCCGAAGCGCTTGGCCTGCTGGCAGGTCAACCGGCCGAGATCAGCGTCACCGCCCTGCGCCGCGAAGAGGTCGCCCCGGAAACAGACGCGGCCAAACCGCTGCTGGACGCCAATGAAACCGTTACCGCCGAAGCCACGGCAGAAGACGCGCCCGCCACCGGCACCACCGACATCGCCGCCGTCGCAACCACCGCGCTGGATGAGGTGGAAGGCACAGCCCCCTCCACCCCGCCCGCCCCATCCATCACCGCGACCGCCCCGGCAGCCGCACCTGCCCCTGCGGTCACCCCGGCAGCGGCCGGCGACATCACCATCCAGATCGGCATCTTCTCGATCGAGGCGAATGCAAACCGCGCCGTCGAAACGCTCCAAAAGGCCGGCGTCAGCGCGACGTCCCGCAAGGAAACCACCCAGGGCAAGACCTGGTGGAGCGTGACGGCCACCGGCAGCGGCGACCGCGCCGCCCTGCTGTCCAAGGTCAAGGGGCTGGGCTTTGCCGATGCCTATGCCACCGGGCGCTAGACCCCGGCAAACAAGAGCCTAGCCGAAAGCCCAGTCGAAAGGACGAACCCGGATGATCACCCTGCGCCGCACCTTCGCCCTCGCCGCCCTGTTGGTCATGGCGGCCCTGCCCGCCCGCGCGTTTGAAACGCGCGCCACCGCGGCCTGGGTCTACGACATGACAACGCAGACTGTCCTTCTGGACAAGAACGCCGATGTCGCCCTGCCCCCGGCTTCGATGTCCAAGCTGATGACGATCAACATGCTGTTCGAGGCGCTGCGCGATGGCCGCGTAACGCCGGAAACCACCTTCTCCGTCTCCTCCCGGGCCAAGGCGATGGGGGGCTCGACCATGTTCCTCAACGAAACCGACCGCCCCACCGTCATCGACCTGATCCGCGGCATGATCATCAACTCCGGCAACGATGCTTGTGTCGTCGTGGCCGAAGGTCTCGCCGGATCCGAAGAAAGATTCGCCGAAGAAATGACGAAACGCGCCAAGGCGCTGGGGATGATGAACTCCACCTTCATCAACGCGTCCGGCTGGCCGGCCGAGGGCCATCGCCAGTCGATGCGCGATCTGGGCATTCTCGCCAAGCGGCTAATCTCGGAGTTTCCCGAGTATTACCCGATCTTTGCCGAAACCGAATTCAACTATCTCGACCGCGCCCCCGCCAATGCCAACAACCGCAACCCGCTCCTGCGCATCGCGGCCTCTGACTGGCGCGCTGACGGGCTCAAGACCGGCCACACCTCCGAGGCGGGCTATGGCCTTGTCGGATCGGCCGTCATGGGCGACCGCCGGGTGATCTTCGTCATCACCGGGCTCGACTCCGACAAGGCCCGCGCCGAGGAATCCGAGGCGATCGTGAACTGGGCCTTCCGCCAATTCACCGAAAAGACCATCGTCAAGGCCGGCGCCCGCGTGACAGAGGCCCCGGTCTGGCTGGGTGCCGCCGACAGCGTGGGTCTGGTCCCCGCCGAAGATGTGCGCCTGCTCGTGCCCGCTCAGGTGCAAGACAGCGTCAGCGCCGAGGTGATCTATACCGGCCCCGTTCAGGCCCCGATCACCGCCGGGCAACAACTGGCTGAACTGATCGTCCATGTCCCCGACCTGCCCGATGCCCGCATCCCGCTGGTGGCCGAAACCGATGTCGCCGCAGGCGGCTTCACCAAGCGGCTCTCGACCGCGGCCCAGCGCCTGATGCAGCAATACCTGTCAGGTCAGGGCGCAGACGATGCCGCCCCCGCCTCCTGATGGCGGGCCGCTTCCTCAGCTTTGAAGGCATCGACGGTTCCGGCAAATCCACGCAGGCCCGGCTGTTGGCCGATGCCCTGCGCGCTCAGGGCCATACGGTCACCCTTACCCGCGAACCCGGCGGCTCGCCGGGGGCCGAGGAAATCCGCCGCCTCGTGCTGGAAGGCGACCCCGACCGCTGGTCCCCGGAAACCGAAATTCTCCTCTTCACCGCCGCCCGCCGTGACCATCTGGAACGCACGATCCGCCCGGCCCTTGAACGGGGCGAAATCGTCATAACCGACCGTTTCGCTGACAGCACCCGCATCTATCAGGGCATAACGCGCGGCGATCTGGTCGCAACCGTGGACCGCCTGCACGATCTGATGATCGCCACCGAACCCGATCTGACAATCCTCGTCGACATCGACCCCGCGCTTGGCCTGTCCCGCGCCCGCGCCCGCGCAGGCACCGAATTGCGGTTCGAGGATATGGGTCTGCAAACCCAGATCCAGATGCGCGCGGGCTTCCTCGCGCTCGCCGCGCAACACCCGCGCTTCCGCATCATCGACGGGGCGCGCACGCCCACTGCCGTGGCCGCCGATATCCTGCGCAGCGTTCAGGCAGTCTTGGGCTGATCATGGCCACCACCGCCCCCGAAGACATCCCCGAACCCGACCGCATCGAAGGCGCGCCGCACCCGCGCGAAACCCCGCGCCTGTTCGGGCATGACGGGGCCGAAGCCGCCTTCCTTTCGGCCTTCAACGGCGGGCGGATGCACCATGGCTGGCTCATCACCGGCCCGCGCGGCGTGGGCAAGGCCACCCTTGCCTGGCGTCTTGCCCGGTTCTTGCTTGCGGCCCCCGCCGATGACGGCGGCCTGTTCGGCGCGCCCCCCCCGCCCACAACGTTGGATACGTACGAGGATGACCCCCTCGCCCGCCGCATCCGCGCGCTGGCCGAACCGCGCCTGTTCCTGCTGCGCCGCCCTTGGGATGACAAGGCATCGCGCCTGAAACAGGACATCACGGTGGATGAGGTCCGCCGGATGAAATCCTTCTTCACCCTCTCTGCCGCCGATGGGGGCCGTCGCGCGGCCATCATCGACGCCGCCGATGACATGAACCCCAGCGCCGCCAACGCGCTTCTGAAACTGCTCGAAGAACCGCCCGCCGGGGCGACCTTCTTCCTGATCGCGCATCAGCCCTATCGCCTTCTGCCCACCATCCGCTCGCGCTGCCGCGAACTGCGCCTCACCCCACTCGCCCCTGGCGCGCTGGCTCAAGCCCTCACCCTTGCGGGGGGCGAGGTTGCGCCGGATCAGACCCAACCCCTCGCCGAACTCGCTGGCGGTTCTGTCGGTGAAGCCTTCCGCCTGACCAATCTCGACGGGCTCAAGCTCTACGCAGCCCTCATCGCCCTTTTCTCCACCCTCCCCCGGCTCGACCGGCCCCGCCTGCTTGCATTGGCCGAAACCGGCGCGGGCCGCGGGGCCGAGGCGCAGTTCGACCTGATCCTTACCCTCATCGACCTGTTCCTGACGCGCCTCGCCCGCGCCGCCGCCACCCGCCATTTGCCGGCTGAGGCCGCTCCGGGCGAAGCCGCGCTGATAACCCGCCTGTCCGGCGCGCCCGATGCCGCCCGCCGCTGGGCCGATATCGCCCAAACCCTCGCCCAACGCGCCCGTCGCGGCAAAGCGGTCAACCTTGACCCTGCCGCCCTTCTCATGGATATGGTGCTGAAACTGGAAGAGACGGCGGGAACGCTCGCCCATGGGTGAGCATTGATGACCACCGCGCTACACGAACCGCTGCCCGAACTCGTCGACAGCCATTGCCACCTCGATTTCCCCGATTTCGAACAGGAACTGCCCGAGGTGATCGCCCGCGCCCGCGCCGCTGGCGTCCGCCGCATGGTCACGATCTGCACCCGCCTGAAACACGAACCCCGCGTTCGTGCGATTGCCGAAGGTCATGATGGCGTCTTCTACGCCGCAGGCACCCACCCGATGAGCGCGGCCGAAGAACCCCTCGTCACCGTCGATCAACTGATCGCCCTGTCCCAACACCCCAAATTCGTGGGCATCGGCGAGACGGGCCTTGATTACCACTACACCGCCGACAGCGCCGAGGTTCAGAAAACCTCGCTCCGTATTCACATCACTGCGGCACAGGAAACTGGCCTTCCCCTCATCATCCACGCCCGCGCCGCGGATGAAGATATGGCCGAGATTCTGACCGAAGGCTTCCGCGCCAAACCATACACCTGCGTCATGCACTGCTTCTCATCCGGCCCCGCCTTGGCCAAGGCCGCGCTCGATCTGGGCTTCTACCTGTCCATGACCGGTATCGCGACCTTCCCGAAATCGCAGGAACTGCGCGACATCTTCGCCGCTGCCCCGCTCGAACGCATCCTGCTGGAAACCGACAGCCCCTATCTCGCCCCGATCCCCTTCCGCGGCAAACGCAACGAACCCGCCTACACCGCCTTCACCGCCAAAACCGGCGCGCAGCTTTTCGGCCTGTCCGACGCCGCCTTCGCCGCCGCCACCACCGCGAATTTCGACCGGCTCTTCACCCGCGCACGCGCGAAAGCGCAGGCCGCCTGATGGCCACGCTCCGCTTCACCATCCTAGGTTGCGGCTCCTCGGGCGGTGTTCCCCGCCTCGGGCCCCCGGGTGGCGACTGGGGCCAATGCGACCCCACGAACCCCAAGAACCGCCGCCGCCGCTGCTCCCTCCTCGTGGAACGCGAAACCAGCGACGGCATCACCCGCGTGCTGATCGACACCACGCCCGACATGCGCGAACAACTGCTGGATGCGGGCATCGGCACGCTGGATGCCGTGGTCTATACCCATTCCCATGCCGATCATGTCCACGGCCTGGATGACCTGCGCCAGATCGTGTTCAACATCCGCCGCCGCCTGCCCGTCTGGGCCGACGGCCCCACACAGGATGCGCTGATCGCTCGTTTCGGCTATGCCTTCGTGCAACCGGCAGGCAGCCCCTACCCGCCCATCCTCGACCTCAACGCCATCGATGGCGATGTTCACATCCACGGCGCGGGCGGCACGCTGCACTTCACGCCTTTCTACGCCAATCATGGCAGCATGGATGCCCTTGGCTTTCGCATCGGCCCCCTCGCCTATCTGCCCGACGCCGTGGCAATCCCCGAGGAAAGCTGGCCCCACCTTGCAGGCCTCGACTGCTGGATCGTCGATGCCCTGCGCCGCAAACCGCACCCCACCCATGCCCATCTGGACATGACGCTTGGCTGGATCGCCCGCGCCCGGCCTGCACGCGCGGTGATCACCAACATGCATCACGATCTCGATTTCGCGGAACTTACCGCCGAACTGCCCTCCCATATCCGCCCCGCCCATGACGGCATGGTGATCACCTACGACAATCAATCGTAACCGCCGATGAACGCGCTTCTGGATGTCATCCTGCCGGTCTTCCTCGTGATCGGCTTCGGGTACGCCGCCGCCCGCGCAAAGCTGTTCGAGGACGCCGCCGTTGACGGCCTCATGCGGTACGCGCAGAACTTCGCCGCCCCCACACTGCTGTTTTCTTCTATCGCGCGGCTCGACCTCGCCGCCACCTTTCAGCCCGCACTGTTCCTGTCCTTCTACATCGCGGCCTTTGCCAGTTTTGCTTTGGCCTTCACCGCCGCCATCTGGCTCTTCCGCCGCCCGGTAACAGATGCCACCGCCATCGGCTTCGTGGCGCTGTTCTCCAACTCCCTTCTCCTTGGCGTTCCCATCACCGAACGCGCCTACGGGACAGATGCGCTGGCGGGCAACTTCGCCATCATCTCGATCCATTCCCCCCTGTTCTACGGCTTCGGCATCGCGCTGATGGAATGGGCGCGCACGCGTGGGCAGGGCCTCTCTGGACCCGCCCTTCTGCGCCAGATCGTCAAGGCGATCTTCTCGCAACCGCTTGTCCTTGGCATCACGGCAGGCTTCATCGTCAACCTGTCAGGCCTGCCCCTGCCACAGGTGGCATGGTCCGCCGTCGGCCTTGTCGCCGCCACCGCCATCCCCACCGCGCTTTTCGGTCTTGGCGGCGTGCTCCTGCGCTATCGCCCGGATGGCGATTTCCGCATCATCGCCATGCTTTGCGCCTGCTCGTTGATCCTGCACCCGGCGCTGACATACCTGCTGGGCCGCTTCGCGCTGGACCTCGATACCGCAGGCCTGCGCTCGGCCGTGATGACCGCCGCCATGGCCCCCGGCGTGAACGCCTTCCTCTTTGCCAATCTCTATGGCGTGGCCAAACGCGTCGCCGCCTCGACCGTGCTGATCGGCACGGCGCTATCGATCGGCTCCATCTGGGTCTGGCTCCAGATCCTGCCCTGAACGCGCATCAGCGACTCCGATTGCTCGCAGACTATCCGCCCGGCCAAACCTCAGTGCGGCGACACGCCCCGCAACCGCTCTGACCGCCGCCGCAGCAATTCCACCGTCGCCAGCAGGCAGATGGAGATGATCACAAGGATCGTCGCCACCGCCAGAATGGCCGGGGAAATCGCCTCACGGATGCCGTTCCACATCTGGCGCGGGATCGTCTGCTGATCGGGGCCCGCGATGAACAGCACCGCAACCACCTCATCAAACGATGTCACAAAGGCAAACAGCGCCCCCGACACCACCCCCGGCAGAATAAGCGGCATCACCACCTTGAAGAACGTCCGTGATGGCGACGCGCCAAGGCTGGCCGAAGCACGGATCAGCGATTGGTCAAACCCCGACAACGTCGCCGTCACCGTGATGATGACAAAGGGAATCCCCAGCGTCGTATGCGCCAAAATCACGCCCAGATAAGTGCTGGTCAGCCGCCCGCATTCCGTGCCGATGATCGAACAGGGGTTGGAATAGAAAAAGAACAGCCCCGTCGCGATGATGATGATCGGCACGATCATCGGGCTGATCAGGATCGCCATGATCGTCCGCCGATAGGGCATTTCCGGCCGCGACAGGCCCAGCGCGGCCAGCGTGCCCAGCACAGTGGCAAAGATCGTGGCCCAGAACCCGATAATGACCGAATTTTTCGCCGCCCGAACCCATGTGGAATTGGCCCACATATCCGACCACCACGCCCCATCGCGCAGCGCCTCGGGCGCCTGCATCCCGCCGGTCAGCAGCAGGTCATACCACCGCATCGAATAGCCCGCCGGATCGAACCGCAACATCGCCTCGGTAAAGGTGAAATAGGGCTCCACGTTGAACGACAGCGGGATGACCACAAGGATCGGGGAAATCAGGAAGATAAAGATCAGCGTGCACAGCACCAGATAGGTGTAATGCCAGATGCGCTCCAGCGGGCTTGCATAGATGGGCAGGGCCATGCGCGTATCCTCAGCCGAGTTTCAGGTTATCGATGCCGATCAGCCGGTCATAGAGCCAGTACAGAACCAGCACCCCCGCCAGCAGCATCGCCGACAGCGCCGCCGCCATGGACCAGTTCGAATTCTTCATGTGGAAGTCGATCAGGTTGGAAATCAGCTGCCCATCCGCCCCGCCCACCAGCGCGGGCGTGATGAAATAGCCAACGGCAAGGATGAACACCAAAAGCGCCCCTGCCCCGATCCCCGGCAACGTCTGCGGCAGATAGATGCGCCGGAACGTCGTCCAGCTTGTCGCCCCCAATGACCGCGCCGCGCGCGCATAGCTGGGCGGGATCACCCGCATCACTGAATAAAGCGGCAGGATCATGAACGGCAGCAGCACATGCGTCATCACGATGATCGTGCCGGTCTGGTTATAGATCATTTCCAGCCGCCCATCATCGCCGACAAGGCCAAGCGACACGAACATCTCGTTCAGCACCCCCTGCCCCTGCAACAGCACAATCCAGCTTGTCGTCCGCACCAGAAGCGACGTCCAGAACGGCAACAGCACCAGGATCATCAAGAGGTTCGCCTTGGCCATCGGCAGCGTCGCCAGAAGATGCGCCACGGGGAAAGCCAGCAGCAGGCAGATAAAGGTAATCAGCCCGGAAATCAGGAAGGTCTTGGCAAACAGATACAGATAGATGCGCTTGTTCTCATCCACGCGCTGAACAGTGCCATCCTCCGCCCGTTCAAAATCCATCGCCGACAGGTAGAAATCCGCCGTGTAGGGGCTGGCCGAAGATCGCATCGCCTGCCAGACCGCCGGATCGGCCCATTTCTCGTCAATCGCCAGAAAGGCCTCGCGGAAGGGCGGGGCCAGATCATCGGCATTCCGCGCCGTCTTGGTGATCAGCGACCGCGTCTCGGGCAGGGTATAGTTCACCCGCGTCCCGGCCTCGCCGGCCGTCTTGTTGGCCTTCATCGCCTTGAAATCTTCGGCCAAAGCGGCAAAGGCCGCCTCGTCCGGTTCGGTCCCGGCCGGGTTGGCCTCGAACCACGCCGCCACTGCCGGGGCATTGGCAGAAAATCCGTCATGGTGAAACGATCGGTCCAGCATCTGCCCGATCGGGATGATGAAGGTCAGCACCACAAAAACCAGCAGCGGCGCCACCAGAAGAAAGGCCCGCCGCTTGGCGCGCACCTGCGCCTCGGCCAGCGCTGTCTTCAGCGGGCGTCCGTCCGCCGTAGTCAGAAGGGCAGCGGTCACATCGGCCATCGGTCGGTCTCACTCAGGCAAAGGAAAAGGCGCGGGGATTTCCCCCCGCGCCCGGTTTCAGATCACTGCGCCAGCCAGGCGTTGAAGCGCTCGTTCAGTTCCGCATTCCGGTCCACCCAGAAATCGGCCGAGGTTTCCAGCGCATTGCCCATGTTCTCGGGCGCGGTCGGCAGGTGCGGACCCATGACGGTCTTGCCGTCCTTGTAGATCAGCTCTTCCGCCAGCGCCGACTTGCGAGCCGGGCCATAAGAGATGTAGGTCGCCTGCGCGCGCAGACCTTCGGTCGAGGTCGACAGCTTGATGAACTCCATCGCGGCGTCCTTGTTCGGTGCGCCTTTCGGAATTGCATACATTTCGTTCTCATAGATCTGGCCATCCCAGACGATTTCGAACGGCTTGTTCTCGGCGATGGCGGCGTTGAAGATCCGGCCGTTATAGGCCGTCGTCATCACCACTTCGCCATCGGCCAGAAGCTGCGGCGCTTGCGAACCGGCTTCCCACCAGACGACGTCCGATTTGATGGTGTCCAGCTTGGCAAAGGCACGGTCCACGCCTTCCGGGGTCGACAGCACGTCATAGACTTCGCCAACCGGCACGCCATCGGCGATCAGTGCGAATTCCAGAACGGCTTTCGCGCCCTTCTTCAGGCCGCGCTTGCCCGGGAACTTCTCAAGGTCAAAGAAGTCGGCTGCCGTCGTCGGCACCGTCCCGGTCAGCTTGCTGCTGTCATAGGCGAACACGTTCGACCAGATGTCGGTCGACACGGCGCATTCGGTCACAGCGCCGGGCAGGAAGTCATCGGCGGCCGGGGTGCCATCGGCACCGGCGGGCAGCATGCTGATGTCGATCGGCTCCAGCATGCCTTCATCGCACAGCCGGATCGCGTCGGCATATTCCAGCGACGCCACGTCGATGGTGACGTTGCCCGCTTCGACCATGGCCTTGATCGGCGTGGCCGGGTTGTCGCTGTCGACCATCTTGGCAGCGGTGCCGGTCGCGGCAGTAAAGGGCTTCACGTGGGCTTCGGTCTGGGCTTCGCCATAGGCGCCGCCCCACGACATCACCGTCAGTTCCTGCGCGGCTGCCGAAAAGGCAAGGCCGGTCAGGGCGGTGGACAGGATCAGGATTCTTTTCATGCTTATAGCTCCCATGTTGAACAGAACTGCTCTGTTGTCATTGGCCGCACCCGTTCCCGGGCACGGCATCGGTTCAGATCGGGTCGAGCGCGCGCGCATCCTGCGGCGCCCAGCCGATCCTGATCGTCTCGCCGGGGGTCAGCACCCGCTGGCCCAGCGTATTTCGGCTCTTGATGACGAAATCATCATGCCCCGCCACCTTCAGCACGGTGCGGAACAGGTCACCCATATAAATGACCTCAACCACCTCGGCCTCGATCATATGCGCATCCGCAGGCAGCAGGTCGGCCTTGAATTCCACCCGTTCCGGCCGGATCGACACTAGGGTCTTCTGCCCCTTCTCCGACACGTTCACCGGGGTCGCGTCGATCAACTCGCCCGTTCCCAGCCGCACCAACGCGCGCCCGTCGCGGATTTCCTCGACCGTGCCTTCCAGCCGGTTGTTCTCGCCGATGAACTGCGCCACGAAACTGTTGTTCGGCCGCTCGTACAGGTCCGACGGCGATGCCAGTTGCTGGATGCGCCCATCGTTGAACACGGCGATCCGGTCGCTCATCGTCAGGGCCTCGCCCTGGTCATGGGTCACATAGACCACCGTGATGCCAAGACTGTCATGCAGATGCTTGATCTCGAACTGCATATGCTCGCGCAATTGCTTGTCCAGCGCGCCCAGCGGTTCATCCATCAGCACCAGCTTGGGATCGAACACCAAGGCCCGCGCCAAGGCGATCCGCTGCTGCTGCCCGCCGGACAGTTGCGCCGGGCGACGGTTGGCAAAGGCCCCCATCTGCACCATGTCCAGCGCGCGCTTGATCTTGGCCTCGCGCTCGGATTTGCCCATCCCCCGCACTTCCAGCGGAAAGGCCAGATTCTCTCCCACCGTCATATGCGGGAACAGCGCGTAATTCTGGAACACCATGCCGATGCCCCGCTTGTGCGGCGGCACCTGGTTGATCGGGCGGCCATCCAGCAGGATTTCCCCGTTGGTGGCCGTCTCAAACCCGGCCAGCATCATCAGACAGGTGGTCTTGCCCGATCCGGACGGTCCCAACATCGTCAGAAACTCGCCCTTGCCGATGCTCAGGTTCAGGTCCTTCACGACAAGCGAAACGCCGTCGTAGCTCTTTTGAACATGATCAAAAACGACAAACGCGTCGTTCTGGCCCGCAGCAGCCATCGAAGCAGCCAAATTCGTCTCCCCGGTCTTCTCGGCGGGTTCCCCGCTCGTCTTGGTCTGACTAAAGCCAAAGCCATGCTGCAATGCAACCTGCTTGTCTGACTAAGCGGGTAACATCCGTGATTGCGGGAAAATAGGCCAGTTTGCGACCACTTCGCCAATCAAAGCGGCAGGTCTTGGCTTGCTGGCAGGAAAACAGCCTTCCCTAGGGGAAACACCACCCGACTCTTGCTGCAGTGCAGCACTCTAGGGGGCACGCCTTCTCAGGCCGCCGCGCGCCGCATCGGGTTCGGCCCGGTCAACAACTGCCGCCGCTTGGCCACGGGCCGCGCCGTGGGCCCGTACAACTCTGCCGCCTCGGCCACCCCGGCCAGCACGGGCGCCAGCAGCGGAAACGCCGCTGCAAGCTCTGCCGCGACCACAGGCCCCAGCGCCGCCACCGCCATGGGGCCGGGATACAGCGTCTCGGTCGCCATGCCTTGCGCATAGACGATCCCGTGCCGCTCCAGCAGCAGATGGTGATAGCCCACTTCCTTCTTGCCCTTTGCAATCCGGAACCGCGCATCCCCCATCTCGGCCAGATGCTTGGCCCGCACCAGCATCTCTACCCCGTCCACTTCGGCCAGCACCGCATGGTTGGGCGATACCAGCACATCGCCCCGGTTGCCCATTGCCCCATCCCGGATCAGCACCGGTCGCATCAGCGGCTCCGCCTCCAGCGCGGCGCGGTCCAGATGCCGCCCGCCCGCCCAGATCACCGGCTGCAACCCGTGATCCAGCGTCATCACCCGATCCCCGGCCCGGATCGCCTCGACCGGAACCTCACCGCGATCCGTCAGGATCAGCGTGCCCGTCGTGAAACACGGCACCCCAAGCTGGACCAGCGCCTCCTTGGTGGACAGCAGCGCCGGGTCAACCCCGACCAGCCGGATGACCTCGCCCCCCGGAAAGGTGACCAGCGCCCCCCCAGCCCCATCCGGGGTGACAACCGCATCCGCCCAGTTGACCGGATTGCCCGACGCATCAACCAGCCCCGATACATCCAACCGGTCGGTGAACTGCCCATCGACCAGCGTCAGGTCCAGATCGGTAATGACATCGCGCCCGCTGCCCGGCGTGAACACATAGGTATCGCGCCCGCTCCCGCCCGACATCGTGTCATTGCCGGACCCGCCAAGGATCGTGTCGTTCCCCGCGCCCCCGGCCATGCTGTCATTGCCGGTTCCGCCATCCATGGCGTCGGCCCCGTCGCCGCCTTCCATGGAATCGTTGTCGGCCCCCCCCGACATCTGGTCATTGCCCGACCCGCCCGACATCGTGTCATTCCCGGCATCACCGGTCAGAACATCGTTGCCGTCGCCGCCATCTACGGTGTCATTGCCGTCGCCGCCCAGCACCGTGTCATCATCGGCACCACCGAACAGCGCATCGGTGCCGCCGCGGCCTTCCAGGATGTCATTGCCCGCGCCGCCTTCGAACCTGTTGTAGAAAAAGTCCGCAGCGTCGCTGCTTTCGCCGTCAAAGCCGATGATCGTGTCATTGAACGCAGACCCGACCACACCGTCGATGCCAGCCATGACATCGCCTTCGGCATGGCCACCCTGCCCGCTCATGGTCCGCAGGTTGACGTTCACCGCCGCGTCGCTGGCGGAATAGTCCACCACGTCCAGCCCGGTGCCGCCATAGAGCGTGTCGCTGCCCGCGCCGCCGATCAGCGTGTCATTGGCATCCCCGCCTTCCAGCGAATCCCGCCCGTCACCGCCGAACAGCACATCCGTGCCCGCGCCGCCAAACACGCGGTCATTGCCCGCCCCGGCAACGATCGTATCATTCCCGCCCGCGCCGGTGATCGTGTCATTGCCCGATCCGGTTTGCAGCACCTCCATCTGCGAAAACGTCGTCGTTCCCGCGCTGCTGGAAATGACACCCGTGCCGTCCCCGGTAAAGGTGGCCGTCACGGCCGCCGTCAGGCCACCGAAATCGAGCGTGTCATTCCCGGTCCCGCCGACGATGCTGTCCGATCCGTCGCTGGCCCCGATGACGAAACGGTCATCCCCGGCCCCGCCGAACAGCGTGTCGCTGCCGGTCCCGCCGACCAGCGTGTCGTTGCCATCACCCCCGGACAGCGTATCGCTGCCAGCAGCGCCCAGCAGGCTGTCATCGCCCAAACCGCCGTCAACGGACTCCGCCCCCGATCCGCCAAAGACCGTGTCATTGCCAGACCCAAGATTGACCCGCAGGATATTGCTGAACGCCGCCGCTGTGCCAGAGGCCGAAAGCGATCCCGTCTGGCTGCCTGTGAACGTCACCGTCGTCGGGCCGGTCATCCCCGTCGCGTCGATCAGATCGCCCAGCGTGTTGGTCGTGGTTCCGCCGACAATGTTATCCGTGCCGTCATTGCCGTTCAGGACAAAGGTATCGTCCCCCGCCTGACCCAGCATGGAATCATTGCCCGCCCCGCCGATCAGCGTGTCGTTGCCGCCGCCCGCATCCAGCAGGTCATTGCCATCTTCGCCCGACAGCAGGTCATTGCCCGTCCCGGCATAAAGCGAATCCAGCCCCGCCCCGCCATAAAGCAGATCGGCCCCCGATCCGGTCGTCAGCCGATCATCGCCATCATCGCCATAAAGCGTGTTGTTGCCCGACGTGTCGGTCAGGCTGTCATTGCCCAGCCCGCCGGACAGCAGGTCATTGCCCGTCCCGCCATCCAGCGTGTCGGCACCGTCGCCACCATACAAGCTGTCATTGCCCGTGCCGCCCGACAGGCTGTCGGCGTCGTCGCCCCCGTCCAGCAGGTCCGCGCCATCGCCGCCAAAAAGGGAATCAACACCCGCCCCGCCATAAAGCAGGTCATTGCCGGTTGTGGCCTCCAGCCGGTCATTTCCGGTGCCACCAAACAGCGTGTTGTCGCCCGTCCCACCGAACAGCTGGTCCGCTTCCGAACCGCCATCCAGCAAGTCATTGCCGGCGTTCCCAGTTAGCGTGTCGTTGCCCAGGCCTCCGTACAGCTGATCCGCCCCGCCGCCGCCGGTGATGCTATCCGCCCCACCAAGGCCCGACAGCGCCACGCCCGTGCCATGCAGCGCGGCGTTCAGCGTGTCGTTCAATTCCGTCCCGGTGATCCCCTCGATCCCGGAAAAGGCAGCCGCCGGCACCCCGACAAGGTTCTGCGTCCCTGTCCCCGTCCCGCTGAACACCACGTTGGCCGCAACCGTGGCGGTGGAAAAGCTGATGGTGTCATTGCCATCGCCGCCAAAGATCAGGTCGGTCTGCGATGCGTTGTTGACGATAAAGGTATCGTCGCCCGCATCCCCGAACACACTGTCGGTCCCGGCCCCGCCCTGCAGCGTGTCATTGCCGACCCCGCCATAGATCGTGTCGTTGCCCGACCCGCCATCCAGGCTGTCATTGCCGGCGGGGCTGTTGCGCCCGACCACCGACACGTCATCCACCATCAGATCCGAATTCAACGACGTGGTCGATGCCGTGTTGGTGATGCGGATCGTCATCGTCGACGTTGTTGCCGTAAAGGCAAAGGTCGGGTTCTGAATCGTCCCGTTCAGAACGACATAGGTCTGGCTCGACACCACGTTGCCAGACGCGTCCAGCACTGTGACCACAACGGTATGCGTGCCGACCCCGCTGCCGTTCTCATAAAGCCGCAGCGACAGGTCATAGGTCTCGCCCGGCTGCGTTGTGATCGTCTGCTGGATCGAATCGCCGATCGCGGCTTCGTCGTTGTTGTTGAACCCGACCCCCGGGCTTGCCGGGGTTCCGGCGGTATAGGTGATGGGCGCGGCACCGCCCGTCGGGTTGTTCACCGTCCAGCCGCTCAGACCGCTGGCGAAAGTCCCGTTGGTGATCAAATTCGCCGCCGCGGGCCCGTCACCGGTCAGGACGTCGTTCCCGTCGCCGCCCTGCAACTGGTCATCGCCATCCCAGCCCATCAGGACATCGTCGCCGGTCCCGCCCAGAACCGTGTCGCTGCCCAGCCCGCCATCCAACTGGTCGTTCAGCGCGCCGCCATCAATCTGGTCATTGCCGGCGCCACCGAAGACGGTGTCATTCCCGGCGCCTGACTGCACCGTATCGGCACCCTCTCCGGCCAGGATCTGGTCATTGCCGGCCCCTCCGACCACGGAATTATCCGCCGCCTGCTCGTAATCCAGCATCGCAAGCGAGGTATAGGGAACCCCCGTCGCCGTGCTGGTGACCGTGCTCCCCACGGTATACAGCACGCCGGGCTGCAAGGGCGCGGTCGTGGTGTATCCCACCACCGTCGACCCGATCATCACCTGATAGATCGTGACGGACCCCGCCACCGGATCGGTGACGGTAAATCCATTGCCCAGCCGGATCGTCCCCGATCCCACCGTGGCACCGGCCGCCGTGATCACCACCCCGGTCTGGCTGCCGTCCAGAACCGTCGCCGCCGATCCCGAAAATCCCGTGTCGTCATCCGTGACCGTGATGGTCAGCGCGGCAGTCGATGAAGACCAGCCCGGATCCAGCCGAAAGGTGGATCCGGTCGTGGGCGTCCCGCCCCCGGTAACAACGACACTGCCGACGGCATAGCCGTCGATCACATATGTTGGCATAACACCGCTCGCGCCACGCCGCCCGGTCTTGCGCCGGTTCGGGAAGAACCCGGTCTTACGCCGGGATTAGTCCATCCTTAAGGATGGCAATTGTGGCGAAATTGTGGCAAACCCGCCATCCCGCTGAAAATGCGTCATAATCCAGCCTAATTCATCCCCGTGTTGCCAAGGGGACTCACTGTCAGACGCCGCGCAATCGCGCCCGTTTCCACGTCACCGTCTGGCTGGGTCAGGGGTCTTTCCACCTCGCCCGGGCCGCTTCGGCCCCGCTTTGGAAAGAAATGGTGCGGATGAAAGGACTCGAACCTTCACGGGAGTTACCCCACAGCGACCTCAACGCTGCGCGTCTACCAATTCCGCCACATCCGCACGCTTTGGTTTGGTGGCGGTTGTGTAGCGAAGCGCATCAGCGAAGGAAAGAGGAAAAATCGCCCCCCGATCACCGCCACTTTCGCGCCAGTTCCCCGCCCCTCAGGGCTGCGAAAAGTCCCGCTGCAACCGCCGCGCGGTCGCCTCGGCCATCGCGCGATGCGTGCCGGCTGCGGCGGCGGCAAGGCTCTCTTTCAGCCGTGCCCCAAGCCGTGCGAACAACTGCCCCGTGGCCGTGCCCTCGGTCGGTTGCGGCAACCGCCGCGCATTATGCGCCGCCATCACCGCCCGCATCTGCCGTGCATTGGCCGCCAGCGCCGCCTCATCCAGCACCCCGCCCTCACCGACCGTGAAGAACGCGCCGCAGCGCCCAGCGCAGCGATCCGCCGTCGCCGCCACTTCCACCAATCCGGCCATCCCGGCCGTGTGGCGCAGCAGCACCGGGTTGAAGTTGTGGATATGCCCGAAATGAAACAGCCGCCCCTGCAACTTGTTCTGCGCATCCCGCTCGATGTCAGGCACCTCGATATAAATCACCCCGCCAGGCCGCAGCCACCCGGCCAGCCGCTGCAACGATGCCACCGGATCGCGCATATGCTCCAGCACATGGCTCAAGCGGATCAGATCAAAGCGCGGGCCCTCGAAGTCGCAATCCTCCAGCCGCTTGCCTTCGATCTGCAAACCCAACTGTTCCCCGCAATAGGCCGCATAACCCAGATGCGGCTCGACAGCCGTCACCTGCGCGCCCAACCGCGTGGCCAAAAAGGTGAACTCCCCGCTTCCCGACCCAAGGTCAAGCCAGGCCCCGCCCCGCGCATAGACATCGCGAAACGCCCGGAAATGCCCGTCCAGCCGCTTCAGATTGCGCCAGACCTGCCTCCGGCGCGGCGCAGCCGCCCCTTTATAGCTTTCGCGATAAGCGCTGCGATAGAACTGCGTCAGCTCTGCCTCGGTCGGCACGGGATCATTTCGCAACATCCCGCACCCCGAACACAGAACCGTCACCAGCGGCGCACCGTGCCGATCCCGGTTAGACACGACTTCAACTTCTGTGCCCGCACAGAACCCACATGTTTCGGCCACGCTCACTGATCCCTCTACTGCCGATCCTTCTGGTCGGCACCCTGTCCCAATTGCGCATGTGGAAAACTTCGGCGCTTTTGCCAAGATGGCGCATCAAAAATATCGCCTGCGTTGCATGCGTTCCGGTCTGCGGGGCGTGACAACGTCACGCCAAGGCCTTATCTCCACGGTCAAGGAGGCGGGACACCTTCCCGAACACGCGCCATGGTCGATTGGAAGCATCTTCCGGGCCTCAGCCCCTACCTGCCCACGCTGGCAGAGATGGAATCCCATGTCGCCGCTATGTCCGAAGGCCGCGCGCCAGAATCGGTCTGGCTGCTGGAACACCCGCCGCTCTACACCGCCGGCACCTCCGCCAATCCCGCCGATCTTGTGCAGCCCGACCTTTTCCCCGTCTTCGATGTCGGGCGCGGCGGGCAATACACCTATCACGGCCCCGGCCAGCGCGTGATCTACACCATGCTCGACGTCGGTGCCCGTGGCCGCGATGTGCGCTGCTTCGTCCGCGCACTGGAAAACTGGGTCATCGCCACCCTTGCCGAATTCAACGTCACGGGTGAGGTGCGCCCCGGCCGTGTGGGCGTCTGGGTCACCTGCCCCGACCGCGCGCCCAACCCCGACGGCACCCCGAACGAGGCCAAGATCGCCGCCATCGGCGTCAAATTGCGCCGCTGGATCAGCTTTCACGGCATCTCGATCAATGTCGAACCCGATCTGGGGCATTTCGCGGGCATCGTCCCCTGCGGCATCCGCGACCATGGCGTCACCAGCCTTGTCGATCTCGGCCTTCCCGTCACCATGGCCGATCTTGACGCCGCGCTGATCGCCACCTTCCCCCGTTTCTTCCCCCCGCAGGGCGGCCTGCATCCCAACGGGCTGCACCCTGCCACCTGCGCCGCCTGACAGCCATGGCCCTGATCCCAGCCCCCCTGATCGACACGGCGCTGGACGAGTTGTCCCCCATCCTGCGCAGCAAGGGCTTTTGGGCGGGCCTCCTTGGCCTTGCCGTGGTGCTGGGCGTGGCAGGCCCCTACGGCACCGCCGAAACCGTGCCACTTCTGCACCGCATGATCTACTGGTGCGTGATCGTCGTCACCACCGGCACCTTGGGCTTTGTGCTGGGCTTTGTCGGCTGCGACATCTTCCATGCGCTCGGCCTGCCGAAATGGCTCGCCGCCCTTGTCTCCGGCGCGCTTACAGGCCTGCCCGTCAGCGCCATCGTCTTCACCGTGAACGGCGTGCTGCTCCAACCCGGGGATCTGGCGATCAACGACATGCCGCTGGTGCTGTCGATCGTGGCCATTTCCGCCGTGATGTCGCTGGCCACCTACATCGCCTTTTTCGCCGCCCCCTCCAAACCTGCCACCCTGCCACCCTACAACGCGCCGCCGCGCCTTCTGGACCGGCTCCCCGCCGAAATCTGCGCGCCCCTCGTCGCCCTCACGGCCACCAATCACTACACCGAGGTGACAACAACCGCAGGCACCACCCGCCTGCTCCTGCGCCTGTCGGACGCCATCGCCGAATCCGCGCCCACCCCCGGATTGCGCATCCACCGCTCGCACTGGGTGGCAACCGATCAGATAACCGCCGCGCGTCGCGATGGCCCGCGCGCGATCGTCACCCTTGCCGATGGCCGGGATTACCCGGTCAGCCGCAGCCACCTCAAGGCGCTGGAACAGACCGGCCTCCTGCCGCCACGTTGACGCGGCCGCGCAGAGGCTTAAACATCGCTGCGAACCATGGCACTGACCTTTCCCTCCGATATCGATCTTGCCTGGGCGCAACTGCGCCCCATCCTGCGCAATCCGCGCTTCTGGATCAGCCTTGTCGCGCTTGGCCTGGTCATCGGCATCACCGGCCCCTTCGGAACCATGACCGCGTTGCCCGTCCTGCCGCGCCTTGCCTATTGGGTGTTCATGGTGGTGGTGACGGGGGCCATGGGCCTGATCCTGTGCCGCTCCCTGTCAACCATGCTCGCGCGGAGCGGCCTGCCGCGCCTGTGGGTCGCCCTGCTGGCGGGTATGGTCGCGGGCGGGCCGATCTCCCTGCTCGTCCATGGCCTGAACGCGCTGCTTCTGCGCCCCGGCGACGTGGCACTCGGGCCAGAGGCGCTGACCGCATCCCTCTTTGCCATCAGCGCCTTCATCTCTGTCGCCGTCTCGCAAATCTTCTTCGCCGAACCTCCCGCCGCGCCGGTCCTGCGCCCCTACACGCCCGCGCCGCGGCTGCTCAACCGCCTGCCCAAGGACATCCGCGCCCCCCTCGTCGCCCTGACCGCCACCGATCACTACACCGAAGTGACGACCACCGCAGGCAGTGCCCTCGTGCTGATCCGCCTGTCCGACGCCATAGCCGAGGCCGCCCCCACCCCCGGCCTGCGCATCCACCGCTCCCACTGGATCGCGCTTGACCAGATCACCGCCGCCCGCCGCGACGGGCCCCGCGCCAACATCACGCTCACCACCGGCACCGACCTGCCGGTCAGCCGCAGCCACCTTGCCGCGCTGGAACAGACCGGCCTCCTGCCGCCGCGCTGACCACCTGTAAACCACCCCCCCTGCGACGTTTGTACTTGATCTGTATCAAACTCCCCCGTTGCCCCTTTCCGGCCTGCGGGCTATTACCAAACACAGCCGCCCGGATTCCGCGCAAGCGGGCCTGGCTCAAGGGAACCGTCCGACGGGAATACCCGCGGAACACGCAAGAACGGGAGACGCCAATGGCCGACGCAGCCATTCATGGCCATGATCATGACGAGCGGGGGTTCTTCACCCGCTGGTTCATGTCCACAAACCACAAGGACATCGGGATCCTCTACCTCTTCACCGGCGGTCTCGTCGGTCTGATCTCGGTCATCTTCACCGTCTACATGCGGATGGAGCTGATGAACCCCGGGGTTCAGTACATGTGTCAGGAAGGCCTGCGCTTCGTTGCCGATGCGGCAGCGACCTGCACGCCCAACGGCCACATCTGGAACGTCACCATCACTGCGCACGGCATCCTGATGATGTTCTTCGTGGTGATCCCCGCGCTGTTCGGCGGCTTCGGCAACTACTTCATGCCGCTGCAGATCGGCGCGCCGGACATGGCTTTCCCGCGGATGAACAACCTGTCCTACTGGCTCTACGTCGCAGGCACCTCGCTCGCCGTGGCCTCGCTCTTCGCCCCCGGTGGCGGTGGCGAACTGGGTTCGGGCGCAGGCGTGGGCTGGGTGCTCTACCCGCCGCTGTCGACCACCGCCGAAGGCGGCTATGCCATGGACCTCGCGATCTTCGCTGTGCACCTCTCGGGCGCCTCCTCGATCCTCGGCGCGATCAACATGATCACCACCTTCCTGAACATGCGCGCCCCGGGCATGACCATGCACAAGGTCCCGCTGTTCGCCTGGTCGATCTTCGTGACGTCCTGGCTCATCCTGCTGGCCCTGCCGGTTCTGGCCGGTGCCATCACCATGCTGCTGACCGACCGTAACTTCGGCACCACCTTCTTCACGCCCTCGGGCGGCGGTGACCCGGTCCTGTACCAGCACATCCTGTGGTTCTTCGGCCACCCCGAGGTCTACATCATCATCCTGCCCGCCTTCGGGATCATCTCGCAGGTCATCGCAACCTTCTCGCGCAAGCCGATCTTTGGCTACCTGCCGATGGTTTATGCGATGGTGGCAATCGGGGTTCTGGGCTTCGTCGTCTGGGCGCACCACATGTACACCGTCGGCATGTCGCTGACCCAGCAGTCCTACTTCATGCTGGCGACCATGGTGATCGCGGTGCCCACCGGCATCAAGATCTTCTCTTGGATCGCCACCATGTGGGGCGGCTCCATCGAAATGAAGACCCCGATGCTCTGGGCCTTCGGCTTCCTGTTCCTCTTCACCGTCGGTGGCGTGACCGGGATCGTTCTGTCGCAGGCCGGCGTCGACCGCGCCTATCACGACACCTACTATGTCGTGGCGCACTTCCACTATGTGATGTCGCTCGGCGCGGTATTCGGCATCTTCGCAGGCATCTACTACTGGATGGGCAAGATGTCGGGCCGCCAGTACCCCGAATGGGCAGGCAAGCTGCACTTCTGGGCGATGTTCATCGGCTCCAACCTGACCTTCTTCCCCCAGCACTTCCTGGGCCGTCAGGGCATGCCCCGCCGCTACATCGACTACCCCGAGGCGTTTGCCTACTGGAACTGGTGGTCGTCCATCGGCGCGATGATCGCCTTTGCCTCCTTCGTGTTCTTCATCGGCATCGTGTTCTACACCCTGTTCTTCGGCAAGCGCGTCACCGAGAACAACTACTGGAACGAATACGCCGACACGCTGGAATGGACCCTGTCCTCGCCGCCGCCGGAGCACACTTTCGAACAGCTCCCCAAGCAGTCGGATTGGGATAAGGGCCACGCCCACTAAGGCCACGCCACTTGAAACGAAAGGCCCCGGAACCCCCGGGGCCTTTTGCTTTTGGCCCACCGCCAAACGGTTTCTGGCGCAGCTACCGCGCCGGAACTTGCGACAGTTTATGCGTCCCCACACCCCAAGCCGAACCAACCGCCTTGCCAGCCCCACACGCGCCACCCCGCCTGTCTCGCGCCAGAAACCGCTCCGGCATGTGCCTCAAACGTCGCTGCCCAAAAGACGCCGGAACAAGCCGTCGCACCCCCTTCCCTTCCTGATCCGTCGGGTTAACTTCGCGCCATGCCCTACCAATGGTTGCCCCCTTCCGAAGACGCACAGGCCCGCCTGCACCTCTGGCCCTACCGATCCCTGCCGCGCAAAGGCTTTGTCCTGTTTATCGGCGGCACCTCGGCCATGGTGCTGTTCCCCATGGTCTCCGTGCTCGGCTCGCCTGTCCTCTGGGGCATCCTGCCCTTTGTCGCGCTGGCGATCTGGGGCATGTGGGCCGCACTCTCCCGCTCCTACCGCGACGGCGAGATTGTCGAAGACCTCACCCTTACCCCGGACAGTCTCTCGCTCACCCGCCACGGCCCCCGCGGGCGGCGGCAGGACTGGCAGGCCAACCCGTTCTGGGTCTCGGTCCACCTGCACCCGACCGGCGGCCCCGTGCCCCATTACCTCACCCTGCGCGGCAGCGGGCGCGAGGTGGAATTGGGCGCTTTCCTCTCGGAAGAAGAACGCATCGCCCTACGGGATGAGTTGCAGGCCCGCCTCGCCCGGCTGAACAGCAGCCCCGGCGCAGTGACGTAGCGGCGGATCGGCACCACGCCCCTTCACAGGAAGGTGATCACCTCCCACATTAGACGGCAGCACGGGCGCAAGACCCGTGATCAGACGTGTTTCCGGGGAGGAACAACAGAATGACATCGAAAGCCACGGCCCGTCCCTGGGCCGCCGCTTACCCACCCGGCGTTCCCGCCGAGGTGACAGCACCCCTTGCCCCCACGCTGGGCCAACTGGTCCGCGACACCGCCGCGCGCGAAGGCAACCGCATCGCCTATACCGTGGTCATGCCCAACGGCATGTATGGCGATCTGACCTTTGCCGAGGTGGACCGCCTCTCCGACGCCTTCGCCAGCTATCTGCGCGATGTTGCAGGCCTCAACCCCGGCGACCGGGTGGCGCTGCAAACCCCGAACTCGCTGACCGTCCCGGTCGTGGCCTTCGGCGTGTTCAAGGCGGGCTGCGTGCTGGTCAACATCAACCCGCTCTACACCCCCTCCGAGATGGCGCATCAATTGCGCGACGCCAGCCCCCGGCTGATCGTCATCACCGACATGTTCATGGACAAACTGACCGAGGCGGGAAAGCTCACCCCCCTGCCACAGATCGTGGTCACCCGCGTCGCCGAACTCATGCCCCGCGCCGTGCGCGGCGTGATCGGGCTGGTCCAGAAATACTGGGACCGGACCATCCCCGCGCATGACCTTCCCCATATCCGCTTGCCCGACGCACTGGCCAAGGGCGCGGCCCGCCCCGCCGGCCGCCACGATGCCGATCTTCCCCCCGATGCCATCGCCGCCCTGCAATACACGGGCGGCACCACGGGCGTGGCCAAGGGCGCGATCCTCACCCACCGCAACCTGTTGATGAACATGGCCCAGGCCATGACCTTCATCAATCCGCACGTCGCCCCCGGCAAAGAGGTGGTGCTCACCGCCATCCCCACCTATCACATCCTTGCCTTCACCCTGAACCTTCTGGGCTTTTTCCACCTTGGCGGTCGCAATCTTCTGATACCGAACCCGCGCCCCCTGTCGAACCTCAAACGCGCGTTTGAAAACTACCCGATCACCTGGATCGTCGGGGTGAACACGCTGTTCAACGGGCTGATGAACGAATTCTGGTTCCGCGACGCCCCACCCCGCGCGCTCAAGGCCTCCTTCGCGGGCGGCATGGCCCTGCACGCCGCCGTGGCCCAGCGGTGGCGCGACATGACCGGAACGGAAATCGTCGAAGGCTATGGCCTGACCGAAACCTCCCCCGTCGCCACCGGCAATCCCATCGGCCGCGCGCGCGAAGGCTCCATCGGCATCCCCATGCCCTCGACGGAGGTTCGCCTCGTCGATGACACCGGCGCCGAAGTCCCCCCCGGCACTCCCGGCGAATTTACCCTGCGCGGACCGCAGGTCATGGCAGGCTACTGGCAGCGCCCCGAAGACACCGCCGCCGCGATCTGCGCTGAGGGCTTCCTGCGCACCGGCGACATCGCCGTCATGGACCCGGACGGCTATTTCCGCATCATCGACCGCAAGAAGGACATGATCCTCGTCTCGGGCTTCAACGTCTACCCGAATGAGGTGGAAGATGTTCTCGCCCGCCACCCCGGCATTGCCGAAAGCGCCGTGATCGGGATCCCCGACGGGGCTGCAGGCGAAGCCGTCCGCGCCTATATCGTCCGCCGCGATCCCACGCTGGCGGATGTCGACATCCGCGCCCATTGCAAGGCGCACCTCACCGCCTACAAGGTGCCGCGCCAGATCGAATTCCGCGATGACCTGCCCAAATCCAACGTGGGCAAGATCTTGCGCCGCGAATTGCGGACCGAGGCTCTCTCCAGCATGAAAGGCGCCTGATCATGGTCGGACCTCTCGAACAGGCGATCCTCGCCCTGATGATCGCCGTCATCATGCTGGGCATGGGTGCCTCGCTCACCCCGCGCGATTTCACCTCGGCGCTGAAACGGCCGCAGGGCCTGTTCATCGGCGTGGTATCACAATACGGCTTCATGCCACTGATCGCCTTCACCCTCGCCATGGTGCTGCCGGTCAGTGACCCGGTGAAGATCGGCCTCCTGATCATGGGCTGCATGCCCGGCGGCACAACCTCGAACATCTTCACCTATTTCTCCAAAGGCAATCTTGCCCTCTCGGTGCTGATGACGGTGACCTCCACCCTTTTTGGTGTGGTGCTGATCCCGATCCTGCTGCTGGTCTATGCCGCAGGGCTGGATATCGACATTCCGGCCTCCAACATCGTGGTCACGCTGATCCTCTTGCTGGTTCCCGTGGCCATCGGCATGGCGATCCGCCGCTGGAACGCCAATGTCGGCGCGCTGGTGGAACTGGGCGGCTCCGCGCTGGGGATCTTCTTCATCGTCTTCCTGCTGGTGTCATGGGTACCGCGCAACTGGGCCTTCCTCCTCACCACACCCGCATCGGTCTTTCTGGGGGCCATTGCGCTGGGGGTGGTAGGCTTTGCCTGTGGTTACGGCCTGTCGGTCCTGCTGCGCCAAACGCCGCGCAATGCCCGCACCGTGGCACTGGAAACCGGCATCCAGAACGGACCCCTTGCAGTGGCCCTGGTTGTGCTGACCTTCGCCAGCGCAGAGCAGCAGGAAATCCTCGCCGTGCCGGTGCTCTATTCGCTATTCATCGTGATCTCGTCCAGCCTGCTCACGTTCTGGTTCCGCCGGATCGACGCACGCTCGCAGCAGGCCCTGCCCAACGCCCTGCTCTGACGCCGCCATGAAAAAGGGGCCCCCGCACGGGGGCCCCGTTCCTACCCAAAGGCAGAGAAATCTCAGGCCAGCAGGTCCTTCACCTTCGGCCCCACCGCGCCGAAATCCATCTGCCCGGTATGCTTGCCCTTCAGCACCGCCATAACCCGGCCCATGTCGCGGATGCTTGTCGCCCCCGCCTCGGCAATCGCCGCCTTGACCGCGACCTCCACCTCATCCGACGAAAGCTGGCGCGGCAAGAACTCCTCAATCACGCCGATCTCGTTGATTTCCTTAGCCGCCAGCTCCAGCCGCCCGCCCTCTTCATAGGCGCGCGCGCTTTCCTGACGCTGCTTGACCATCTTTCCCATGATGGCCAGAATTTCCGGATCGCCAACCTCCTGCTCCCCGGCCTCGCCGCGCCCGGCGATCTCGCGATCCTTGATCGCGGCATTGATCAGCCGCAACGTCGAAAGCCGCTCGGCCGCCTTGGCCTTCATCGCATCTTTCAACGCAATCTGCAGGCGTTCCCGCAATGACATTTGTCACCTTTCCCCAAAGGTTGGCACCAGCCGCCAACATACCCTGTCCCGGCTTGGGCCACAACCACCCTCTGAAACTTCAAGCCATTGAAATAGAACGATATTCCTTTTGACTCAAAGCCTTGACCCCGCCCCCTCACACCACTAGTGTCCCCGAAATTTGCCCAAGGGGAGTCGCCGCCATGCCCACCTCCGCCCAGCCCAAACCGACCGCCTGCCTCGCGCTTTCCGATGGAACGGTGTTCTATGGCATGGGCTTCGGGGCCACAGGCGAAACCGTGGCGGAACTGGTCTTCAACACCGCGATGACCGGCTATCAAGAGATTATGACCGACCCATCCTATGCGGGCCAGGTCGTCACCTTCACCTTCCCCCATATCGGCAATACCGGCGTCACGGATGAAGATGACGAAACCACCACCCCCGTTGCCGCAGGCATGGTGGTGAAATGGGATCCGACCGAACCCTCCAACTGGCGCGCGCAGGGTGAACTCACCCAATGGCTTGCCCGCAAGGGCCGCATCGGCATCGGCGGCATTGACACCCGCCGCCTGACCCGCGCCATCCGTCAGCAGGGCGCGCCCCATGTCGCGCTCGCCCATGATCCCGAAGGCAATTTCGACATCGCCGCCCTTGTTGCCAAAGCCCGCGCCTGGAAGGGCCTTGTCGGCCTTGATCTGGCCAAGGATGTCTCCTGCACCCAATCCTATCGCTGGGATGAAAAACGTTGGGCTTGGCCCGAAGGCTATACGCAGCGCACCGGCGATGGCCTGCGCGTCGTGGCCATCGACTACGGCGCGAAACGCAACATCCTGCGCTGCCTCGCCTCGTCGGGCTGCGAAGTCACCGTCCTGCCCGCCTCCGCCACGGCCGAGGATGTGCTGGCCCTCAACCCTGAAGGCGTCTTCCTCTCCAACGGCCCCGGCGACCCGGCCGCCACGGGCGCCTATGCCGTGCCGATGATTCAGGGCGTTCTGGCCAAGGACCTGCCGCTTTTCGGCATCTGCCTCGGCCACCAGATGCTGGCCCTCGCCCTCGGCGCGCGCACGGTCAAGATGAACCACGGCCATCACGGCGCGAACCACCCGGTCAAGGATCTGACTACAGGCAAGGTGGAAATCACATCGATGAACCACGGCTTCACCGTGGACAGCCAGACTCTGCCCGCCGGCGTCAGCGAAACGCATGTCTCGCTCTTTGATGGTTCCAACTGCGGCATTGCCGTGGATGGCAAGCCGATCTTCTCGGTCCAATACCACCCCGAAGCCTCGCCCGGTCCGCAAGACAGCTATTACCTCTTCGAACGCTTCGCCCAGGCGATGCGCGCCCGCCGCGCCGCCTGATCGCCGCCCGAACACGGTCAAGGCGTTAACCCCGCCTTAACCGAATGCAACGCATGGTTGACTCCGCGCATCGGAGTCATCCCTCATGCCTGTACCGACCCGCCGCCCCGGCACCAGCCTGCCCAGCCTCGCCCCTTTCGGCATGGCCCCCAGCACCCAACCCATGACGCGCGGCACCGCCGCAGCCGACCGCCCGCCGCACCTCGGGGCCACCGCACCCGCCGCAGGCTTTTCCGATGCGCAGATAACCTTCCTCGCAGCACCCGATCCGGCCTTCCGCAATCTCGCCCGCGCACAAATCCTGCCGGCACCACCCCCGCGCCCCACCCCGCCCAAACCAGACCTGCCCCGATTGGTCGATCCCCCTCCATGGGCCGACCTGCCGCGCCAGCTTGACCTGCCCCTTCCCGTCGATCCGCTGCGCGAACCGCCCGATCTGCTGCTCCTGCACCGCCTCGGGCCTGCCTTCGCCCTGCGCCACGCGCTCCTGCCCTGGCGGCAGCGCAACGGCGATATCGTCATCCTCACCGCCACCCCCGCGGGATTCGACCGGCACAGCGCCTTTCTCGCCGCCCTCTTCGGCCCGCGCATCCGCCCCCTCCCCTGCCCCCGCCCGCTGATCGAGGCGGCCTTGCTTGCCCATGCCGGCCCCGGCCTTGTTCAGGCCGCCGAACAGCGCCCCCCCGCCATCGACAGTTGCCGCAGCCTCGACCGCGTCACCCTCACCCTTTGGGCCGGGGCGATTGCATTGGCCATGCTCGCCCTCGCCACCCTGCGCCCCGATCTGGCCTTCGGCCTTTTGCTGGGGCTGACCGCGCTCACCTTCCTCAGCCTCACCATCCTGAAATTCGCCACCGCCGCCGCCGCCCTGCGTGACCGTCAGGAACACGCCCCCCCGCTCGACCGCGCCGATCTGCCCATCATCTCCGTCCTCGTCGCGCTGTATGGCGAGGCTGAGATTGCCCCCCGCCTGATCCGCCGCCTCTCGGCCCTCGATTACCCGCGCGACCGGCTAGATGTGATCGTCCTGCTGGAATCGTCCGACACCCCCACCCGCACCGCCATCGCCAAGGTTGACCTGCCCCCTTGGATGCGCGTGATCGCCGTGCCCGATGGCCGCATCCGAACCAAACCGCGCGCCCTGAACTTCGGCCTCGATTTCACGCGCGGCAGCATCATCGGCATCTACGATGCCGAAGACGCCCCCGCCCCCGATCAACTGCTCAAGGTGGCCGCCATTTTCGCCAATGCCCCGCCACGGCTGGGCTGCCTGCAAGGGATGCTCGATTTCTACAACCCTGCCACCAACTGGATCGCGCGCTGTTTTACGCTGGAATATGCCGCATGGTTCCGGCTGTTCCTGCCCGGTCTCATCCGCCTTGGCCTGCCCATCCCGCTGGGCGGCACCACGCTCTTCCTGCGCCGCAATGCTGTACTGGATGTGGGCGCATGGGATGCCCATAACGTCACCGAAGATGCCGATCTCGGCCTCCGCCTCGCCCGCCGCGGCTGGCAGACCGGGATGCTCCCCTCTGTCACGATGGAAGAGGCGAACTGTCGCCCGGTGCCCTGGGTCAAGCAGCGCTCGCGCTGGACCAAGGGCTATCTGATGACATGGCTCGTCCACATGCGCGCACCGCGCGCCCTTCTGCGCGACCTCGGCCCCCGCCGATTTGTCGCCGTGCAGGTGCTGATCCTCGGCTCCTTGATGCAGGGCATCGCCACCCCGGTCCTGTGGTCGCTCTGGCTGGTGGCCTTTGGCCTGCCGCATCCGGTGCTGGACCTGATCGATCGCGAAACCCTGCTCCGCCTCGCCCCGCTCCTCCTCGGCGTCAATCTTCTGGATTTCGCTCTGGCCGCAATTGCCATGCGCCGCGCCGGTCACGCGGTGCCATGGCCATGGCTGCCCCTTCTGAAACCCTATGCGCTGCTCACATCCTTCGCCGCCGCCAAAGCGCTGGTCGAGGCTGTCACCCGCCCCTTCCACTGGGACAAGACCAAGCATGGCCACTTCGACGGCGACACCGAAGACAAACCATAACCGCCCTCAGCGCGTGCGAATCTCGCCCGCATCCACCCGCAACCGCGTCTCGAAAGCCTTGCTGATGTGCTGGCGCAGCGCCTGATAGGCGGCCTCTCCATCCCGCGCCTCGATTGCCCGGACAATCTGGTCATGCTCGGCCAGCGCCACCTCATCCCGCCCTTCGGCCGCAAAAGAGGTATTGGCCATCAAGGCCATCGACCGATGCACAAGGTCCAATTGCTGCACCAGAAACCGGTTGTGGCTGGCCAGATGGATTTGCTTGTGAAACCGCTTGTTCGCACGGCTCAGCAGCTTGGGGTCCGCCCCAAGCAAGGCCAGATCGTCATCGACCATCCCGCGCAGCACCCGGATCTCTTCATCCGTCGCATGTCGCGCCGCCAGCCGTGCCGCCAGCCCCTCCAACTCGGTCCGCACCGCGTAAAGCTCGGCCAACTGGTTGTGGTCCAGCGACGCCACGATCAGGCTTCGCCCGTCGCGCGTTAGCATCGCCTGCGTCTCCAACCGCTGCAACGCCTCGCGCACTGGCGTGCGCGATACCCCCAACCGTTCGGCCAATTCCGATTCCACCAGCCGATCACCGGGCTTGTACAGCCCCGCATCAATCGCCTCCAGGATCAGCGTATACGCATCCTTCTGCACCTGTCGCCCCCTCCGCGCGCCGAATGAATACATCGGCATACCGTAACAGACCCTAATCCCCACCCCGCGCCCATGCAACGCCCCCATTGCCGCCACCCTATCGGCGGACTACCTTGCCGCCATGCCAAAGCAAGATTTCCTCCACGTCCGCACCTGGGTCTTTGACCTCGACAACACGCTCTACCCGCCGCAGATGCGCCTGTTCGACCAGATCGAGGTCCGGATGACCAACTGGGTCATGCAGGCGCTGAATGTCGACCGCGCCCATGCCGATCACCTGCGCGCCAGCTACTGGAAACTTTACGGCACCACGCTGGCCGGCCTCATGGCCGAACACCGGATCGACCCCGAGGCCTATCTCGCCGATGTCCATGACATCGACTTCTCCGTCCTTTCCCCCGATCCCGCGCTCGCCGCGCACATCGCCGCCTTGCCCGGCCGCCGCATCGTCTACACCAATGCCGATGCCCCCTATGCCCATCGCGTGTTGGCCGCCCGCGGCCTGACTGGGCTTTTTGATGCGGTCTATGGCGTGGAACATGCCGAGTACCGTCCGAAACCAGAACACGCCGCCTTCCAGACCGTCTTTGCCAAAGACGGGCTCGATCCCACCCGCGCCGCGATGTTCGAAGATGATGCCCGCAACCTTGCCGCGCCCCATGCCATGGGCATGCGCACCGTGCATATCGCGCCCGAGGCCGAACCTGCGCCGCATATCCACCACCACGCGCAGGACCTGACCGCCTTCCTGGCAAAGCTCACGGCCGCATAGTCGCACGCACCGGCGCGAACGCGACGCTGCGCCGCAGCATCCGATCTTTGACAAAGGCCCGATCCACCCCATTTACGGGTTGATATCAGGAGTCCCGCATGTCGCTTTCCGCAACTGTCCCCGCCCGGCCCAGCCTCGCCAGCCGCATTCTTCACGCGACCCCGATCCTTGGCCATATCGCGCGCGACATCTCGACGATCTATTACGTCCTGATGATTGTCCTCACCCTGATCGTCCTGTCGGTCAAAACCTGGGGCCTTGCCGCCCTTGTTCTGACCGCGGTCGCCTTCGTGCCGGTGATGTTCGCCCTGCTGATCTGGATCACCCTGCCCTGATCCCAAGGCGGCGGGTCAACATGTCGCTTACCCTTCTTGTGACAGAGGCGTATCTCTGGGCACAGAAGAACGCCGGAGGCTGACATGACCCGCGAAACAACCGAAATCCTCATCGCTGGCGGGGGTGTGGCAGGCCTGACCGCCGCCGCCGCCTTTGGATCAGCGGGTTTCTCGGTGATCTGCGTCGATCCCACCCCCCCCGTCACGAGTATGGAGGCAGATGGCGCCGACCTGCGCACCACCGCCTTCCTGCAACCCTCGATCCCCGTCCTCGAAGCCGCAGGCCTGTGGACCCGCCTCGCCCCCCACGCCGCCGCGCTTCAGATCATGCGCATTGTCGATGCCGGGGGCGAACTTCCCGAACCCCGCATCGTCAAGGAATTTGATGCCGCCGATATCTCGGCGGATCCCTTCGGCTGGAACCTCCCCAACTGGCTCCTGCGCCGCGAAATGGTGGAACGCTTGGCCGAACTGCCCAATGTCTCGTTCCGCCCGGGCATATCAGCCACGAACCTGCTCACCCGCGACAGCGAGGCACTCGTCACCCTGTCCGATGGCACCCGCATCGCCGCCCGCATGGTCATCGCCGCCGATGGCCGCGCCTCCGCGATGCGCGAGGCGCTGGAAATCCCCGTGCGAACCATGCGCTATGGCCAGAAGGCGCTCGCCTTCGCCGTCTCGCACCCGATCCCGCACCGCAACGTCTCGACCGAGATTCACCGCTCGGGCGGCCCCTTCACCCTCGTCCCCCTGCCCGATCGCAACGGTCTGCCCTGCTCGGCCATCGTCTGGATGGAAACCGGCCCCAACATCCAGCGCCTCGCTGCCCTGCCCATCCCGGAGTTCGAGGCAGAGATGAACACCCGCTCCTGCCATATCCTCGGCCCGCTGACCCTGATCAGCCGCCGCACCGTCTGGCCCATAATCAGCCAGATTGCTGACCGCATGTCCGGCGAACGCACCGCCCTGTTGGCCGAAGCCGCGCATGTCGTCCCGCCCATCGGCGCGCAGGGGCTGAACATGTCGCTGGCCGACCTCAAGGCCCTGCTGGATTTGGCCGAGGCAGATCGCGCCGGTCTGGGCAGCGCAAAGATGCTCGACACCTATCACCGCCAACGCCACACCGAGGTTCAGGTCCGCGTCACCGGGATCGACGCGCTCAACCGCGCCTCAATGATGGGCGCGCAAGGCCTGCGCGATCTGCGCGCCACCGCGCTGAACGCGCTCTATTCCGTGGCCCCCGTCCGCAAAACACTCATGCGCGCGGGCCTCGGCCTGCGCTAGGGCCCGAGAATTTTCCCGAAAATTCTCGGGCACCCCCGCCCAAAACTTTCCCACTGGAAAGTTTTGGGCCCACGCTCCGGAAAATCTTTATAAAGATTTTCCGGGCTTACAGCACAGCCTCAACAGCCCGCTCCAGCCGCGCCACGGTGGCCGGCACATCCTTCAGCTTGTCCAACCCGAACAGGCCCAGCCGGAATGTCTTGAACTCCGGCCCCTCGCCCACCTGCAACGGCACACCCGCCGCGATCTGCAACCCCTGCGCGCGGAACTTCGCGCCATTCTGCACATCGGGCTGGTCGGTATAGCTCACCACCACGCCGGGGGCCTGATAGCCTTCCGCCGCGACAGACGGCACGCCCTTTCCGGCCAGCAGCCCGCGCACGGCCTGGCCCAGCTCCCATTGTGCGGCCTTGGCCTCGGCAAAACCCATCGCCTTGGTCTCCAGCATCGCGTCCCGGAAGCCCACAATCGCATCCGTGGGCATCGTGGCATGATAGGCATGCCCGCCACCCTCATAGGCGGCCATGATGGCCCGCCATTTCTTCAGGTCCATCGCAAAGGAATTGCTGTCCGTCTCGGCCAGCCGCGCCTCGGCGCGCGGGCTCATCACCACCACCCCGGCTGAGGGCGCGGCGGACCAGCCCTTCTGCGGCGCACTGATCAGCACATCCACCCCGGTCGCTTCCATATCCACCCAGATGCAACCGCTCGCGATGCAATCCAGCACCATGATCGCCCCCACCTCATGCGCCGCAGCGGCGATCTGGGCGATATACGCATCCGGCAGGATGATCCCCGCGCTCGTCTCCACATGCGGGGCGAACACGGCTTCGGGCTTCATCTCGCGGATCTTGGCAACCACCTCCTCCACCGGCGGCGGCGCATAAGGCGCACGCGGATCATTCCCGGTCTGGCGCGCCATCACCACCGTCGTCTCGCCCGCAAAAGCGCCCGCGTCAAAGATCTGCGACCAGCGGAAGGAAAACCACCCATTGCGCACCACCAGCACCGATCCCTTGCCGAACTGCCGCGCCACAGCCTCCATCGCAAAGGTCCCGCCACCGGGAACCAAAGCCACAGCCGAGCCGTGATAGACCTCTTTCAGCAGCGCCGACACATCCCGCATCACGCCCTGAAACCGCGCTGACATGTGGTTCAGGCTGCGGTCGGTGAAGACCACGGAAAACTCCTCAAGCCCCTCCGGGTCGATATGTGCATGCAGTCCGGGCATCGTCAGCCTCTCCATTCCGAAACGCGATGGCCTGCCTGCGCAAGCCAATCAGGGTTGATCTCCACCCCCCAGCCGGGGGCATCGGGCACGGTCACGCACCCCTCTTTCACATCATAGGGCGACCCAAGGAAAAGTCCCTCCTGCCACGGATAGTAGTCCGGCCCCTCGATCGACAATTCCAGATATTTCCCCGCATTGGGGATCGCCTTCAACAGATGCATCGTGCACATCGTCACCAGCGACAGGTTGGCCGCATGCGGCGTGATCGGCAACCCCGCCGCTGCACCCATCCGGCACACCTCCAGCGTGCGATGGATGCCGCCCATATACATCACATCCGGTTGCAGAATATCGACCGCCCCGTGCTCGATCATCAGCCGCCAGCTGGAAAACTCGCAATCCTGCTCACCGCCCGCCACGTCGATGGACAGCGCCGCCCGCACCTCTGCCGTCTGATCCACCTCCCAATAGGGGCAAGGCTCTTCAAAATGCCCGATGCCGTTGTCCTCCAGCATCCGCCCCACCTCGATCGCCCGGCGGGGTGAAAAGCCGGAATTGCCGTCCACCAGCTTTTCGATGCCATCCCCCAACGCCTTCGCCACGACCGGGATCACCGCCTCCGTTCTCCCCGGCCATTCATCCGCGTCGCGCCCGCATTCCGCCCCCACGCGCCATTTGAAGGCGGTAAACCCCTTCTCATCCCTAAGCCGGCACAACCGCGCCGCCTCATCCTCGGGCGAAATATCGCGCTTCATACTCGACGCATAGGCGCGCAGCTGCCCCGGCTCCCCACCCAGCAACGCGACGACAGGCTTGCCCTCCACCTTTCCCCGCAGATCCCACAGCGCCGTATCCAGCCCCGCCATGGCACGGCGCAGATAGCTGCCGGGATATTTGTGCTCCCGCTCATAAACCCGCCGCAGCGTATCCTCGAAATCCAGCGCATCCGTCCCCAGCGCGTGCGGCGCCACCTGACGATGAAACACCTCTGCCGTCAGGTCCGCGTAATAGGTCGACACCTGCCCCCAGCCGACAGCCCCACCCTCCGCCGTCGCCCGTACGAAGCAGACATACTCATTGCCAAAGGTCTCCAGCCGCGTGATCCGCATCGCACCCCCACCGATCGCCGACCCCGTCACCCTAGCGCCCAGCTTCCGCCTACACAGCGCCATTCCCGACACGCGCCACGCCGCTTCCCGCGCTCTGTCCCTTCATCTGTTCCCAAATATCCCGGGGGTGAATGGCCGCTTGCGGCCAGAGGGGTTGGCCCCCTGAACCGGAGGCAAAGCGCGAAGGCGCGCAGCCGACAGAAAAGCCCTGCGGCGGCACGCCGCTCCGATCAGAACCCGATCACCCCAAAGGCCCCGGCCGCCGCTCCTCGGTCAAAAGCACATTGGCCTCCACATTCCCCACCCCCGGCAGCGTCATGATCCGCCGCCGCAACACCCGCTCGAAATCCACGATATCCCGCGCCACCACGCGCAGGCGGTAGTCGAACAGCCCCAGCACATGCTGCACCACCTGCACTTCGGGGATGGCCGTCACAGCCCGCTCGAAATCCTCCAGCGGCACCCGCCCCCGCGTCGCCAGCTTCACCCCCAGAAACACCGTCACCCCAAACCCCAGCGCCGCACGGTCCACATCCACCCGCCGCCCCGCAATCACCCCCGCCTCCTCCAGCCGCCGCACCCGCCGCCAGGCGCCGGGCTGGCTCAACCCCAGCCGCCGCCCCAATTCCCCCGCCGACAGGGTGCCATCCGCCACCAAGGCGCGGCAGATCGCCCGGTCCAGATCATCCAGGTCGATCACAGCGGCAACGCCTCCCCGTCCTTGATGGTGGAAATCAGCATCAAGGCCTCCAGCTCCGCGATATGCGGCAGGGTCAGGATGCGCGTGCGATAGACCTCCTGATAATGCCCCATGTCCCGCGCGATCACGTTCAGCCGCACATCCACCCGGCCCAGAAACGTCTCGATTGCCACCACCTCAGGCACCTCCCGCGCCGCCGCGATGAACGCGTCAAAGGCCCGCGGGTCGGTCTTGTCCAGCGTAAAGCGCAACGAAACCTCCACCCCATAGCCCATCGCGCGCCAATCGATCACCGCCTGCTCCGCCCGGATCACCCCCGCGGCCTGCATCCGCTCCAGCCGCCGCCACAGCGTCGCCACCGTCACCCCCGCCCGCGCCGCCAGCTCCGCGCGCGGCAAGGCCGGTTCCGCCAGATGATGCCGCAGGATGCGCCGGTCCGTCTCGTCAAGCATGATCTATCCGCTAAACCGCCATTCCCTGCATGATCCCTCCCACAAACGACGATAATCGTCAAACAATGCACGGCCTCCCGCGCGAAAATCCGTATTCTGCCGCCATCATCAGCAAAAGGAACGCCCCAATGCGCGTCTATTATGATCGTGACTGCGACATCAACCTGATCAAGGACAAGAAGGTCGCCATCCTCGGCTACGGCTCCCAGGGCCACGCCCACGCCCTCAACCTGCGCGACTCGGGCGCCAAGAACCTCGTCGTCGCCCTCCGCGAGGGCTCCCCCTCCGCCAAGAAGGCCGAGGCCGAAGGCCTCAAAGTCATGGGCATCGCCGAAGCCGCCGCTTGGGCCGACCTGATCATGTTCACCATGCCCGACGAGCTTCAGGCCGAAACCTACCGCAAATACGTCCATGACAACCTGAAAGAGGGCGCCGCCATCGCCTTCGCCCACGGCCTGAACGTCCACTTCGGCCTGATCGAGCCGAAAAAGGGCGTCGACGTCATCATGATGGCCCCCAAGGGCCCCGGCCACACCGTCCGCGGCGAATACGTCAAGGGCGGCGGCGTCCCCTGCCTCGTGGCCGTCCATCAGGATGCCACCGGCCGCGCCATGGAAATCGGTCTCTCCTACTGCTCCGCCATCGGCGGCGGCCGCTCGGGGATCATCGAAACCAACTTCCGTCAGGAATGCGAGACCGATCTCTTCGGCGAACAGGCGGTCCTCTGCGGCGGTCTGGTCGAGCTGATCCGCATGGGCTTCGAAACCCTGGTCGAAGCCGGGTATGAGCCCGAAATGGCCTATTTCGAATGCCTGCACGAGGTGAAGCTGATCGTCGACCTGATCTACGAAGGCGGCATCGCCAACATGAACTACTCGATCTCGAACACCGCCGAATACGGCGAATACGTCTCGGGCCCGCGCATCCTGCCGTACGACGAAACCAAGGCCCGCATGAAAGCCGTGCTGACCGACATCCAGACCGGCAAATTCGTGCGCGACTTCATGCAGGAAAACGCCGTCGGCCAACCCTTCTTCAAGGCCACCCGCCGCATCAACGACGAACACCAGATCGAGAAAGTGGGCGAAAAGCTCCGCGCCATGATGCCCTGGATCTCCAAAGGCAAGATGGTCGACCGCGCGCGGAACTGATCTTTACGGGTCGGTTGGAAAAGGGGTGCAGTCTTAGCTGACTGTGCCCCTCTTTGATTCAGGAACCACGCTTCTTTCTTTCGCGTCGTGATCGATAAACTTCGTAGTGCTTAGGGTGTCTCGCCCGCATTACACCTTCGTAAAAAGGCGTGGAAAACACAATTTCTTCCTGTTGCTCAACAATTTCTGCAACTCGCCGCTCCACCTCAACCGCCCATTTCGCGCCTTTTGGTACGTTAATGATCAAGCGCGACAATTGAGCCTCAGCTATCTTTTGAGCAATCCTTCGATCGAAAATCTGGGCGTCCTCAAGAATGGAGTCTGAATCGAGGTTATCCAGTTCCCCCTCAAGATTAATTGATCCAACAAACTTCCTTCCAAGTTCAATAGCGCGCGTGAAAAGATAAACTTTCCGGATTTTACTGTTGACTGGCAAAAAGAATATATCCGATATCTCAGCGATTTGCTCTCGCGCAAATTTTGATCGCAGTAGTGCCAAAAAGGCTTTTCCTCTCACTTTCTCACGAGGATCCGAACACATCTTGAATATTGTATCAAAGATAGCCCGGTCATTAGAGAATTTTGCGGCAGCGATTGAAACAAATTTCAGAACTACCTCATCTTCGTTAAAGCAACGCGCAAGTATGTCTAAAATTAAAGATCGAAACTCTTCTCGACTTTCACAAATAGTCTCAAGGTAGAAAAAAATATCAACCCTTTTAGTCAAATCTAGCTTTGACAGCATCAATTTTCGAAATATTACTCTTGTATCACTCTTGTCAAAACCACGCAGTGCCGATGGCAATGACCCCCTATTTCTAAAGAAGCTATGAATCCAGTCAGAAGCCAAAAGCGCCTCCGCCTCCTGCAGAACGCTAATTGCTTTCTTAATCTGTGGCTTCCGCGCAATATGCTCGCGTTCAATCAAGTAGTTTTGGAAGCAAGAACCAGCAACGTCTGCGTCAGTAAAGATAGTCGAATCGTCAAACAGAACCGAAACGCCAATACAACCGCTCAAGTCTGCGCCAGTAAAATCAAAGCCGCGCAAATCAGAGAATGAAAAATCTACCCCGGACAAGTTTGCATGGCGGAAGTCACGACCGGGCACTAATCCAAGGATCTGAACGAGAGATGTGAAGTCTGAACTTCCATCAAGCGCCCTTTCAATCATCGTCACTTCAGAATTTTTCAGAATCATCGCGCTCGTCATCCTCAAACTCAACCGAGACCTCAGCGATCTTCACCACCCCAAGATAAACGGATCCATAATTTATTGTTTCACTGAGAGATTTTGCGATGAGGATGTCCATCAGCCGTCTCTTATTCGTATCGGTGCTCTTGCTGAGTGACCCAGAATACGCCTCTATTCTTATATCTCGCTGAGCAACCAGAATCTCCCCCTTGATTATGCGTCTATTTGCATTCTTTCGCAATTGTAACCTGATCAAGCAATCATTACTTAAATACGTCGCTTCGAGGCTTTGATCATCCCTCAACTCTGAGACTATCCATGAAAAGTTTGGCTTTGCGCACACTCTCAGAAATTCGATCTGATCAGTCGATACAAGCTCAAAACGCGAGAGCTTATCTGATGAGATGTTTACCCCCGCCCCAATTCCAAGTTTTGCCTTCAATTCAGAAATTTCGAAACTCAGCCCAGCCTTTCCTGAAAGCGCCTGCTCTCGGATTGATTTACCCTCATACTTCAGAATAACCTCATTGTTACGCTTCGGTTCGCCAAATCGAGTACCGAAGACTTCGGAAAATCCCTCAACCTGCATCTTTAACTTTGCTTGAGATATTGCAACAGTACAATCATTGTCGCCGAGTTGCAGATTAGCTGCAGAAATTCGTAAGTCTGCATGACACGAAACTTCGTTTTCTTGGTTAGATCGAGAAAGTCTTAAATTGAAATCGCACAAGTCCCGCAGGTCTTCCCAATCAGACATTCTTCTACCCATACGTGAACATTATACAAACTCAGCTTGCAATATTGTCGAAGACCATGCAAGCACACCTGCGGCACTAACTCAAATGGCGGTAAGGAAGCGCCTCACGCGCCTGCACATCGCTCCAACATCCGTGACCTCCTGTATCGGGCCGGGGACGTAACTCGCCACCCCCCTATCTTTCCCCCCCCGAAAGGCGCATAGTGGCCTTCAGCCCCTCGATCCCGAAGGGCAGATCGTCAGGGTGTGGCGCGCAAGGGCCCCTCCTCCCGGCCGATGTTGTGCCAGCGCCATCCTGACCTGATCCCGTTTCCCGAAAGGACATGACCCATGGGTATTTCTACCCCCAAGCCGCGTTTCGACCTTGCCGCCTTCCTGAGCGAAAAGGCCCCGGCCAAATCGCGGCGCAAGCCGATGTGGAAACGCCAGATGCCCACCGCCGAGGTTGAAGAGCCCACCGAGGCCGCCCCCGCCGACACGCCCAAGGAATAACGGCGCGCGGGGGTAACCCCGCCCCAAACCAACCCAAAAGGGCGCGCGGTTCCCCCGCGCGCCCTTTGCTTTTGCCTAATCCACCGTCCGCTGCGCGCATACGCCGGTATGCACGGCCATCTGCACCGCCATCTGCACCGGGCGCTGCACGCCCAAAATCAGGCCACGGCCTGCTCCACCGCTCTCACAATGGTACCCACCACCTCTTCCAGCAGCGCCGCATCCTCACATTCTGCCATCACCCGTACCAGCGGCTCTGTCCCCGATTTGCGGATCAGGATGCGCCCCTTGCCCACCACCCGCCGCTCCATTTCGGCGATCACGGCCTGCACGGCGGCATCTTCCAGCGGCCGCTTGTCGGCCCCGTAGCGCACATTCTTCAACATCTGCGGCACGGTCTCGAACTGCCGCGCAAGCGTTGCCGCCGTCTCCCCCGTCCGCGCCATTTCCGCCAGGAATTGCAGCCCCGCCACCAGCCCGTCGCCGGTCGTGGCATAGTCGGTCATCACGATATGGCCGGATTGTTCGCCGCCCAGATTGAACCCACCTTCGCGCATTCTTTCAACGACATAGCGGTCACCCACTGCCGTGCGTTCCAGCCGCAGCCCGCGCCCCTCAAGGTGCCGCTCAAGGCCAAGGTTCGACATCACCGTCGCCACCAGCGCCCCGCCGCGCAGCCGCCCATCCTCGGCCCAGCGCGTGGCCATCAGCGCCATGATCTGATCGCCATCCGCAACGCGCCCCTTGGCATCCAGGATCATCACCCGGTCCGCATCGCCATCCAGCGCGATCCCCACATCCGCGCCATGGGCCACCACCGCCTCGGCCGCCGTCTGCACATGGGTCGATCCGCAATTTTCGTTGATATTCTTGCCGTTAGGGGAAACGCCAACCGGGATGACCTCTGCCCCCAGCTCCCACAGCACCTCTGGCGCCGCTCTATAGGCCGCGCCATTGGCGCAATCGATCACCACCTTCAACCCGTCCAGCCGCACGCCCGCAGGCAGCGTCGTCTTGACGAATTCCTGATAGCGCCCGCGCCCATCCTCGATCCGCTTCGCGCGCCCGATATTCTCGGGCTGGGCCAAATGAACCTCGCCCTCCAGCAAAGCCTCAATCTCCGCCTCCGCCTCATCGGAAAGCTTGAACCCATCCGGCCCAAAGAACTTGATCCCATTATCGAAATGAGGATTGTGCGAAGCCGAAATCATCACCCCCACATCCGCCCGCATCGACCGCGTCAAAAACCCCACCGCCGGCGTCGGCACCGGGCCCAGCAGCAGCACGTTCATACCTGTGCTGGTCAGACCTGCGGTCAGCGCGTTCTCCAACATATAGCCGGAAAGCCGCGTATCCTTGCCGATGACCACACGATGTGCCGCCCCACCATCGCGCCGGAAATAGCGCCCCGCCGCCGCGCCAAGGCGCAGCGCCATCTCGGCCGTCATCGGGTAGGTGTTCGCCCGCCCCCGCACACCATCGGTTCCGAACAGTTTCCGCGTCATCCATCCACTCCATTCACGGCCTGCCACAGGCGCAAGGCCTGCCGCGTCTCAGCCACGTCATGCACGCGCAGAACCTGCGCGCCCTGTGCCACACCCGCCAAAGCCACCGCCACCGATCCCGGCATCCGCCGGTCGGCCTGATCCTCGCCCCCGATCGTACCGATGAACCGCTTGCGCGACGCGCCCAACAGCACCGGCACCCCCAGATCGTGAAACAGGCTCAGCCCCCGGATCAGCGTCAGGTTATGCGCCGCCGTCTTGCCGAACCCGATCCCCGGGTCCACCATGATCCGCGCACGGGGGATGCCCGCCGCCTCGGCCACGGCGATCCGGTCCTTCAGGAAATCGTAGACGTCCAACAGCACGTCGTCATAGCGCGGATCATCCTGCATCGTGGCCGGGGTCTTGACCGCATGCATCAGGATGATCGGCGCGCCCGCAGCCGCCACAACCCCCGCCATCGCAGGGTCAAACCCCATCGCCGCCACATCGTTGACAATCCCCGACCCCGCCGCCAACGCCGCCTTGGCGACCGCTGCTTTGCGCGTGTCGATAGAGATTGGCACCTCCAACCCGCCCGCCCGCAGTGCGGCGATCACCGGGGCGGTGCGCGCCACTTCCTCGGCCAACTCCACCTCGGCGGCACCCGGCCGGGTGCTTTCCCCCCCAATGTCCAGCACATCCGCGCCCCGCGCCATGGCCTGCGCCTGCGTCAGGGCCGCATCGGGTGCCAGAAACCGCCCGCCATCGGAAAAACTGTCCGGCGTCACGTTCAGGATGCCCATGATCCGGGGCCGATCCATCGCCATGCCGCCGAAATCCGGGCGTGGCGCGCTCAGCCGGTCCCGCACCTCGGCTGGCAGATCGCCCACCGCCACCACGCGTGACGGCCCATCCCGGCGCAACACCTCCACCTGCGCGAACCAGCACCACCCCCCGGCAAGGGGCAGCGCCCCGGCAGGGCGGGCGGCATCGGTCATCGCAATGGGGCGGTAATATTCCATAAGCATTGCCTAGGCGCAGCACGTCACCCGCGCAAGCCCCGCGCGGTTCAGGCCCGCTCCACCGGCACGCGGCTTCCTGCCGGGACTGCAACATCCCCGTGAAGCAGGAACCCGCTTGCCGCCATCATCTCGGCCAGCCACAGCGCCAGCGCTACCGGATCACGGCTCTGCGGCCCGTCCACCGCGTCCAGCACCAGCTTGGATGGCGCCCAAACGATCATCTGCCCGTGCTTGATGGCCCAGTCGATTTCCGTCCGCGTGGCCACCACCACACAGCGTGGATCGCGCGCCGCCAGCGTCCAGGCGTTCTGCTCGATGGCCAGCAGGTCAATCCGCCGCTGCGTGGGCTTATGTCCCGTTTCGGCCCGCGGCAGATCGGGCAAGCCCACAGTCAGGATCACAGGCACGCCCCGTGCCTCCAACCCGTCCAGCCGCGCGGCCAGATCGGTTGCATGAATTGCGGCATTGTCCAGAAACACCACCAACGGATGCAGCGCCGCCTCTACCCCGTCGCTGCCCACGGCCTTCAACGGGGCCTCTGCCCGGCTGCGGGCAATCTCTACCCCCAGCTTGCCGGGGCCACGGTCCAGCTTTTCAACCCGCACAAAGGCGCGCATCGCCTGCGGTTCGGCCAGAATCCGCTCTGCCACCCGTTCCGCCAGCGTCTCCAGCAGGTTCAGCCGCTCTGCCGCAAGCTCCGCTGCAATCGCTTCGGTGATGCGGTCATAGCTCAGGATCTTGTCCACATCGTCGTCCAGCGGTTGCGGCTGCGGGCGCACTTCGACCACCACATTGAACTGGATGCGCTGCCGCGTGCCGCGTTCCTGCTGAAATGCCCCGATCTCCACCTCGACCACATGATCGCGCAGACTGATCCGGTCACGCGGGTCGGCGCTGGCCGATGCCACGGCCCGTTCTTCGGGATGGGCAAAGGCAAGGCGGGTGTCGGTGGTCATGGTCTCGCCTCCCGGCGCACAAAGGAATACGGGGGCAGGTTATCCCCCACCCCCGACACTTCCATGTCCGAACCCGTCACAAGACGCAAGCAAGGCGACTCTCGTGTCGCCTTCCCGGCCCCGTCTCAGGGCTGCTTGTAAAAAAGATGCGCCCCGATGGCCGCCGTCTGCGGAAAGCGCCGCGCCCAGCCGGGCCGCACTTGGCGCGTGTGGAAATGCGTGGCCCCCATCGTCAGGGCGCGCGGCGCACCGTTCATCATCGCCGCCGCAATCCGTTCTGCCCGCCACATCGCTTCGGGGTCGCGCATCCGGTCGGCGCGGCCGTCGCAGACATAGCTGAACTGGCATCCGCCGCCGCCACGCTGCTGCACCACACCGCAGATCGTTGACGGGTAATCCTGGCTGTCGACGCGATTCAGAATCACCTCTGCCACCGCGAACTGCCCGCGCAGGGTTTCGCCGCGCGCTTCGAAATAGATCGCCTTGCTCAGGCATTCCCACTGCGCACCGCCCGTGGGTTCCGGCAGCGCCGCAAGCCAGGCATCATCATAGCGGATCACCGAAGGCGCGGCGGGTTTGCCCTGCGCCTTGCCGGTGGTCGTGCGGGTTTCGATCTTCGGACCCACGGCCAATTCCGTCAGCCGTCCCTCCGGAATGGCGTTCAACGCCTGTCTTTCCGTCCCCAGCAAAGTGCCAAGGGTGCCGCCCATGGCGGCTGTCGGATCATTCGATTGGCTCACCGTCACGTCGGCGAAGGCCGCTCCATTCAGGATGACGGCAGCAATCGCCCCCGTAATCCAGCCTGTCTGCAAGCGCATGGTCTCGTGTATCCCGGTTGTTTCAACCCGCCATCAGCGGGGAAAAACCTTTCCCCATTGATAACGAGGGGCGGGCGTAGACGAATCATCAGGCCCGAGTCTACCAATGTGGCAGAATTGCAACCGAAATTCGGTCCTTTTCGGCGGATATCCGCCGAAATTTCTTAACACGCTAGCGCAACAAGATCAGACAAACACATGATCTTGTGTCACTTTTTCGGAATCGGCATTTGCTCCTTCAAAGCAAGATGCGCCGCCGCCAACCGGGCCAGCGGCACACGATAAGGGGAGCAGGAAACGTAATCGAATCCCGCCTTGCGGCAAAATCCGATGGATTCGGGGTTCCCTCCATGCTCGCCGCACAGGGACACGACCAGATCACCGCGCGTCCTGCGCCCGCGTTCCGTGCCGATCAGCAGCAACTCGCCCACCCCGTCCACATCCAGAATATGGAACGGGTCTTCGGGAAACACGCCTTGCTGCACATAGGTGTTCATGAACCGCCCCGCATCATCGCGCGACAGGCCATACGTCATCTGCGTCAGGTCATTCGTGCCGAATGACAAAAAGGCCGCGTGCTGCGCAATCTCGCCCGCCCGCAACGCGGCGCGTGGCGTTTCTACCATGACCCCCAGCTTATAGGCGAAATCCGCCCCCGCCTTGGTACGCACCTTGGCCGCCACAGCCTCGATCCGGGTCTGCACCAGCTCCACCTCGCGCCGGGCCGATACCAGCGGGATCATGATTTCCGGCACGACTGCCGCGCCCCGCCGCCCGACCTCCACCGTCGCCTCGAAAATGGCCTGCGCCTGCATGTCATAGATTTCGGGCAGCACCACGCCCAGCCGCACGCCCCGCATCCCCAGCATCGGGTTGAACTCGGCCAAGGCCTCAGCCCGCCGCGTCACCTCTGACAGCGGCTTGTCCAACGCCTCGGCCAATTCGCGCAGGCCCTCGCGGCTATGCGGCAAAAACTCATGCAAGGGCGGGTCGAACAGGCGGATGCAGACGGGCAGGCCCTGCATGATATCGAACAGCTGCACGAAATCCTCGCGCTGCATCGGCAACAGCCGCGCCAGCGCCGCCGCACGATCCTTGGAACTGTCGGCAAAGATCATCTCGCGCATCACCACCAGACGATCATCTTCAAAGAACATGTGTTCCGTCCGGCACAGCCCGATTCCCTGCGCCTCGAACTGCCGCGCCGTGGCGGCATCTGCAGGCGTATCGGCATTGGCCCGAATGCCAATATCGCGGTACTGATCCGCCCAACCCAAGAGCTTGCGGAAACTGTCGTCCAGCGCCGGGGCCAGCATATCCGCCGCACCCACCAGCGCCTCGCCCGTGGCGCCATCGACGGTGATGATGTCCCCCTCACGGAACACCCGCCCATCAGGGGCCACCAGCTTCTTGTCCTTGGAATCGAGCTTCAGGTCCGACGCCCCGACGATGCAAGGCAGGCCCAGCCCGCGCCCGATCACCGCCGCGTGGCTGGTCATCCCGCCCCGTTCCGTCAGCACCCCCACGGCGGAATGCATCCCGCGAATATCCTCGGGCGCCGTCTCGCGCCGCACCAGAATGCAAGGCTCGCCCCGCGCCGCACTCGCCTGCGCGGCGGCGGATGAAAAGACGATCCGTCCCGTCGCCGCCCCCGGGCTGGCCGCGATCCCCCGCACGAACACATCGCGCGGCCCGCGCGGATCCACCTGCGTGTGCAGCAATTCCGGCAGCGCGCGCGGCTCCACCCGCAGCACCGCCTCGGCCTCGGAAATCACGCCATCCTCGGCCAGCGCCACGGCGATTTTCAACCCCGCCCGCGCCGAACGGGCCACCTTCACCGCATCCAGCACCGACAGATGCCCGTCCTCGATGGTGAATTCGATCTGCATCTCTTCGCGCAGCTTCACCCGGCAGGCCGCGCCAAACCGCAGCAGATCGCCAAACAGCCCCGGCGCAAGCTCCTCCAGCGACGGCCCGCGCGGATCGCGCGTCAGATAGATCGCCTCTGTCCGCTTCAACGCATCCCGCCCCTGCGACTGGCCCAGATAGCGCCCTGTCACCTGCGGCAGCCCCGTCACGGGATCGACGAACTGGATCACCCCAGACCCGGAAACCCCCTTGCCGATGCCCTGCGCCATTTCCTGCACCACAAGGCCCAGCGCCGCCGCATCCGGCGCCCCCTTGGCCTGCCGCAACAGTCGCGCCGTTGTCCCCTCCCAGGCCCGCGCCATAGAGCGGAGCACCTCGGCCAATTGGCGGGCAGGGTCTTGCGGAAATTCCTCATCCATTTCCAGCTCATAGACCCGCAGCGCATCGCGCAGCGCCTCGGCCGACGGGGCGGCGGCATCGAACATGTCGGGGTCCAGCCGCGCCACATGGGTAGCATAGGATTGCACAAACCGCAGGTACAGCGCATCCGCAGCCGCCTGCCCGTGCCGTTCCACCAGCCCCAAATGCCGTTCTGCGTTCATGCCGATGTTCAGAATCGTTCCCGGCCCGCCCCAATCGGGGTTCTCCGGGCTGGGCCGCACGGAAATCAACGCGTCCGCGCCGAAATGCGCCAGAATCGCCTCTACATCCACCGGATGCCCCGCCGCAATCGCCCGGACCGTGCCCGCAGGCAGCGCCACCGTCTCCGGCACCGGCAAATCCAGCCGCACCAGCCGTTGCAGGCACTTTGCCCGCCAGCCATGCGCCGCCGTCTGGATGCGCGCCGTGGGCGTGATCTCGGCGAAATCGGGAAGCATATCCATCTTCTGCACTGCAGCGACCTTTCCTTTGCAGCCGCAGGATACGCCGAAAACAGTGTCAATCAAGCCTGACATTCGGTGTAACGGCTACGTCACACTGACGGAGGGCGCCGGGGGTTTCACACCCCCGGACCCCCGTGGGATATTTTCACAGAGAAGAGTTGACAGAGGGGGGCCGGATTACCCGTCGACCTTTGTCAAATCCGCCACGCCCGAACAAATCGCGCGGATGCGATGCAGCAGGTTCAACCGGTTGCGGCGCAGAATCTCATTCTCGGCATTGATCTGCACGGCGTTGAAAAACGCATCAATCGGCGCGCGCAACTGGGCCATGGCCCCCATCGCGGCGGAGAAATCCTCGCCCTTCATTGCCGGGCCAATCGCCTGTTCCGCCACATCCAGCGCGTTGAACAAGGCGCGTTCGGCATCCGTTTCTGCGAATTTCGGATCGGCCCCGAAAGAGTATTCCACCCCATCCTTCGCCTCGGCCTGAGACAGGATGTTGTTGGCCCGCTTGAACCCCTGCAACAGGTTGGTGCCATCGTCGGAGGACAGAAAGGACTGCAACGCCTGCGCGCGCTTGACCAGCAGGGTCAGATCGCAGTTTCCTTCCATGCCAAGACAGGCGTCAATCACGTCATGCCGGATACCCTGATCGCGCAAGAAGACCTTCAGCCGATCATGGACGAAGTCACGCAGATCGTCGCTGATCGAAGGATCGTGGTCACGCACCCGCGACACCCAATCGGCGCCCGTCGGTTCAGCTTCTGCCACCAAGGCGCGGGTCACTTTGCCGAACATTCCGTTTGCCACAGCCCCGTCAAGGATCGCAGCCAAACGCTTTGCCTCCTGCGGGTCGGCTCCGATCTGGTGGCGCAACACCTGCACATCGGTGAGACGGTCCAACGACACCCGCACCCCATTCACCAACACCAACCGAATAACCCCCAGTGCCGCCCGACGCAGTGCAAACGGGTCCTTGCTCCCTGTCGGCTTTTCATCAATCGCCCAGAACCCGGTCAACGTGTCGATCTTGTCGGCCAGCGCAACGGCGACCGAGACAGGCTCCGTCGGCACCGCATCCGATGGACCCAGCGGCGAATAGTGATCCCGGCAGGCATCCGCCACCGCTGCAGGCATCCCCGCCTCCAGCGCGTAATAGCGGCCCATCACGCCCTGCAATTCGGCGAACTCGCCCACCATACCCGACCGCAGGTCCAGCTTGGCCACCCTTGCCGCCTGCTCGGCCAGCGCGGCATCCGCCCCCACCATGGGCGCAATCTCGCGCGCCAAGGCGGCGATCCGGTCGATCCGCTCCGCCTGTGAGCCCAGTTTGTTGTGGAAGGTCACGGATTTCAGCCCCTCGGCCCACTCGCCCATGCCGCCCTTGGCCACCCGCAGGTCATTTTCCCAGAAGAACCGCGCATCCGACAGGCGGGCGCGCAGCACCTTTTGGTTGCCGCGCAGGATCGCAGCCCCGCCATCCGCCGCCTCGATATTCGCCACCGTGATGAATCGCTCAATCCGCCCCGTCTTGGGGTTCTTTACGGAAAAGAACTTCTGATGCTCTTTCATCGAGGTTTGCAGAACCTCCGCCGGCAGGCCCATGAATTCCTCGCCGATCTGCCCCATCAGGACCGACGGCCATTCCACCAGCCCCGCCACCTCGGCCAGCAGACCGCGATCCTCCACCACTTCAAGCCCGGCCGCAAAGGCCATGTTGGTGGCGTCATGCCAGATCTGCGCCTCACGCTCGGCCGCATCCAGCATCACCTTGGCGCGGCCCAGCTTCACTCGGTAATCGTCAAATGAGGTCACGGCAAACCGCCCCGCCCCCATGAAACGATGCCCTTCGGTCGTGTTGCCTGCCGTGATCCCGTCCACGTCCAGCGGCACCACCCGTGCCCCCGCCTCATCCACCAGCAGGCACAGGATGGATTGCAAAGGCCGCACCCAGCGAAGCGACCCCGAACCCCAGCGCATGGATTTGGGCCATGGGAAATTGCGGATCGCGCTTTCCAGCACCTCGGCCACAATCGCATCGGCGCTGCGCCCGGGCTTTTCGACCACCGCGAAATAGACCTGCGCCTTCTTGTCGTCGCGCACCTCAAGCTGATCCAGCGTCAGCCCGGTTGACCGCAAGAACCCCTCCAGCGCCGCCGCCGGCGCGTCCGTGCGCGGCCCCTTGCGCTCTTCCCGCACCGCGCGGCTTTCCGCCGTCAGCTCCTCTACCGACAGCACCAACCGCCGCGGCGTCGAAAAGGCCCCGGCGCTGGCATAGGTCAGCCCCGCCTCAACCAGCCCATCCGTCACCAGCCGCTTGAGATCGGCCGCCGCCTTGGCCTGCATCCGCGCAGGAATTTCTTCCGAGAACAGTTCGATCAACAGATCAGGCATTGGATCACTCGCTCGCCGAGGCGTTCAACTGGTGCCAGGCAAAGGCCCGGCCATCGGGGAAAACCGCAACAACGCGGTCCACGCCGGGGTGAATATTGGCTTCCGACAGGAAGGGAATGGCCTCGCCGCGCTCCAGCGCCGCCCCGATGGCCTGCGCGTCGAAACAGTCGAACCAGCCCGGCGCGATGTTGGGCACCGCGCCTTCATAGATCTTGTAGGTCTCCGTCAACATCGCCTGCGTCATCGGCGTGCGGAAGCAGGCGCGGAACCGGATCGGGGACGACTCGCTGTCGATCCCGGTCACCTCTTCGGCGATGATCGGCTCAGGCTGGCCCCCCTCGATCAGCGTCAGGCGAATCTCTTCGCCCGGCACGAAAGCCGCTTCTTCGTAAAAGGCATAGACCTGCAGCCAATACATGGCCACACCCGCAACTGCCCCGATTAACACGATCCCCCCCGCCATGATCTTGCCATTCACGCCGCCGCCCCCCCCGATGCGCCACCAGCCTCAGTCGTGACAAAGGCATCGGCACAGGCCTTGGCCAGCGCCCGCACCCGCCCGATATAGGCCTGCCGCTCGGTCACCGAAATCACGCCCCGCGCATCCAGCAGGTTGAACAGGTGGCTGGCCTTGATGCATTGGTCATAGGCGGGATGGGCCATCACGATGCGCTTGCCGCTTTTTGGGTCCAGCGCGTCAAAGGCCAAAAGCCGCCCGCATTCCGCCTCAGCATCCTTGAAATGCTGAAACAGCATCTCGGTCGTTGCGCCGTCAAAGTTGTGGCGGCTGTATTCTTCCTCGGTCTGGCGGAAGATATCGCCGTATTTCAACGGGATGGGGGATTGCGGATCATTAAAGGGCATCTCCATCACATGGTCGATCCCCAGCACATACATCGCCAGCCGCTCCAACCCATAGGTCAGCTCGCCCGAAACCGGGCGGCAATCATGCCCGCCGACCTGCTGGAAATAGGTGAACTGGCTCACCTCCATCCCGTCACACCACACCTCCCAGCCCAGGCCCCAGGCGCCCAGCGTTGGGCTTTCCCAGTCATCCTCGACAAAGCGGATGTCATGCAGCATCGGGTCCAGCCCGATCGCGCGCAGGCTGCCCAGATACAGCTCCTGCAAATCCGGCGGCGATGGTTTGATGATCACCTGATACTGATAGTAATGCTGCAGCCGGTTCGGGTTCTCGCCATAGCGCCCGTCGGTGGGGCGGCGCGACGGCTGCACATAGGCCGCCGCCCATGGCTTTGATCCCAGCGCCCGCAGCGTGGTGGCCGGGTGAAACGTGCCCGCCCCAACTTCCATGTCATAGGGTTGCAACACCGCGCAGCCCTTGGCCCCCCAATAGGATTGCAGGCGCAGAATGATCTCCTGGAAACTGCGGGGAAGCGTCGCGGTATCAGCCATGCCGGGGCCCTCTTGCAAACCGCCCTCTCCATAGGCAACGGGCGCAGGAGGGTCAATCCTTGCGGGGGGCTTGCGGCGGCCTTCACGGGGTCGTGCGGCGCACCTCGCCAAGGCTGCGCGCACAAGACAGGGGCCAAGCGGCCCACACAGTACAGGCCACTCTCATACCCGGCATTTTTACAAGCTATGTGAATCCCCGGCACGCTCTGCTAGTCTGCTTGCTGAAACGAAAATGGAATTGCCGAATGCTGCGTCTGGTTCTTGCCTGCCTTGCCCTTTGCCTGTCCCTTTTGACCGCCCCTCCCACCGCAGCCCAGCAATCCCAGGATCAGGTCTGGATCCAGATCGAAGCCAAACCCAACCTCGCCGATGCGCAGGACCGCGCCGCCGCGTGGCAGGCCATGTTCGATGATGTGCAGGGCTACCGCATCGGCTCCGGCTGGCACGTAATCGCACTTGGCCCCTTCACCCGCGCCGATGCAGAAACCCGCCTTGCCGGGCTTCTGCGTGAAAATCTGGTGCCGCGCGACAGCTACATCACCGATGGCCGCAGCTTTGAAGGCAGCTTCTGGCCCACAGACACAGCGCCCGCCACGCCAGAGGCAACCACCGCAACCGAACAAGCCCCCGAACTGGCGCAAGACCTCGCTCAGGAACTCGCCCCGGCGCCTGTCGTGCCCGATGAAACCCCCGAACAGGCCCGCCAATCCGAATCCCTGCTGTCACAGGCAGAACGCGAACAACTGCAAACCGCGCTGAAATGGTTTGGCTTCTATACCAGCACCATCGACGGGGCCTTCGGGCGCGGCACGCGCGGCTCCATGACGGAATGGCAAGAGGCGATGGGTTATGAACCCACCGGCATCCTCACCACCTTCCAGCGCGACACGCTGACCGCCAACTACCTTGCCGAACAATCCGCCCTCGGCCTTGCCACCATCACCGAACCCGAAGCCGGGATCGAGGTGACGATCCCCACCGCATTGGTGCAGTTCGATCATTACGAACCGCCCTTCGTGCATTTCACCGCCAAGAACGGCTCGGATGCCTTGCGCATCACCCTGATCAGCCAGCCGGGCGATCAATCCGCGCTTTATGCGCTCTATGACACGCTCCAGACGCTGGAAATCATGCCCACCACCGGCCCCCGCGAACGGGGCGAGCGCAGCTTCACCCTGCGCGGCGACAGCGCCACTGTCACCTCTGCCGCCTATGCCGAACTGTCGCGCGGGCTGATCAAGGGCTGGATCGTGACCTGGAAACCCGACGCCGAACTGCTGCCCATCGACCGGATCCTGTCCGCCGTCGAAGCCAGCTTCCGCCCCGTCGGCGACCGCGCGCTGGATCCGGGCATCGTCCCGATGGACGGGGCCACCAAAGCCGGGCTTCTTTCGGGGCTTGAGGTGCGCAAACCCCGCCTCACCCGCTCGGGCTTTTACATCGACGGGGCGGGCAATGTCCTCACCTCCACCGATGCTGTCGATCAATGCGCCCGCATCACGCTGGATGGCGTGACAGAGGCCCGCCTGACACTGGCCGATCCGGCAACGGGCATTGCGCTTCTGGCGCCCGCCACCCCGGTCAGCCCCCCCGCCACAGCGGAATTCCAGCTTGCCCCGGATCGCATCGGCACTGAAATCGCGGTGTCCGGCTACAGCTACGGCGATGCCCTGCCCGCCCCCGTCCTCACCTTCGGCACGCTTCAGGCCGCCGAAGGGCTGGCCGGGGAACAGGGGCTGAAACGCCTCGCCCTTACCGCTCTGCCCGGCGATGCCGGTGGCCCCGTGGTAGACAGCACCGGTGCGGTGCTGGGCCTTCTGCTGCCCGCCTCGCTTGATCCTGCCCGCGTGCTGCCCGAAGGCGTGGCCTTTGCCACCACTGGCCCGGCCATCGCCGCCGCGTTGCAGGCGCAAGGCATCACCCTGACCCAAGCCACCCGTCAGGGCGCCCTGCCGCCCGAAGATCTTGCCAAAGAAGTGGGCCGGATGACCGTTCTTGTGTCCTGCTGGGATTGATCACCCGCGCCAGAACCTTGGCATCAGGATCACAAAGACGGCCATCAATTCCAGCCGTCCCAGCAGCATGCCCAGGATCATGATCCACTTGGCCGCATCCGGAAAGGCCAGCAAGGCCCCTGTCGGATGCACCTCTGGTCCAAAAGCGGGGCCGACATTGGCAATCGCGGTCCAGGCGGCGGTGACTGCGGTTTTCGTCCCCAACCCCGTCAGCGCCAGCGCCACCGCCAGCAGGCCAAAACTCAGCATGAACAACGTAAAGAACGAAATCACCGCGTTCAGCACGTCGTCATCCACCGCCCGCCCCTCATAGCGCAACGTGTTCACCGCATTCGGCCCAAACAGGCGGCGCAATTGCAGCTTCACCGCCTCGAACAGGATCAGATAGCGGAACACCTTCACCGAACAGCCGGTTGATGACGTGCAGCCCCCGATCAGCCCGGTGATGAACAGAATGGCAAAGGGAAACGCCCCCCAGGCCGCAAGGTTCGCGCTCGTGAACCCCGTCCCCGAAAACACCGACACCACATTGAAGGCCGTCTCGCGCAGCAGCGTCTCAAAGGGCATATCCCCGGTGACCACCTCAAAAGCCACGATCGCGCCGATGGCATAAGCGTTCCAGCGCAGATAGGCCCGTACCTGCCGGTCCTTCCACAAGGGAACCCATTCCCCCTGCCATGCCTGAATGAACCGGATGAACGGCAGACTGCCCGCCAGCATGAACACCACCGCCACATATTCCAGCGGCCCGGCAAACTTGGCAAAGGACTGATCCGATGTCGAAAACCCGCCCGTCGATACCGTCGACAGCGCATGCACCACCGCATCAAACCCGCCCATCCCCAGCGCCGCATAGCTCAGCGCGCAGGCCACCGTGATCGCCACATAGATCTGCACCAGCGCGGATGAGATATCCAAAGCCCGCGGCAGCACCTTGCCAAGCGTGTCAAACCCCTCGGACCGGAAAAATTGCATCCCGCCCACCTTCATCACGGGCAGAAACAGCATGGCAACGATCACGATCCCCAGCCCGCCCAGCCAATGCAGCATCCCCCGCCACAGGTTCGCCCCCATCGGCAGATCGTCCAGCCCCACAATGACCGTGGCCCCTGTCGTGGTCAGCCCCGATGTCGCCTCAAACAGCGCATCCAGCCAGCCCAGCCCCGGCGCACCCAGCACCAGCGGCAGCGCGCCAAAGAAACAGGCCGCGACCCAGGCAAACACCGTCAGCAAAAAGATCTGCTGCAAGCTCAGCCCGCCCGACAAAGCATTCGCCGTGGCCAACGCCACCGCCCCGCCTGCAACCACGCACAGCAACGCCGATTTCAGAAAGGCCTGCCAGTTGGGATCGCCCACAGACCAGTCCAGCGCCATCGGGAACAGCATCGCCGCGCCCAGCGCAACGATCACCAGTCCAATGATATGGGCAACCGGTCTGACATCCAGCATTGGCTGCCAAGGTGGGATGCCCCATCCCCGGTGTCAACCAATCGGGGGTCCGATAGGCTGCCGCCGGGCCTGCCTATCGCAACCAGAACCGCGGCAACACCAGCACAAAGATTGCCAAAAGCCCCAACCGCCCCAGCAGCATCGCCAGCGTCATGATCCATTTCGCCGCATCGGGGAAATCCACGAAAGTCCCTGTCCGCTCCACCAGCGGACCAAAGCCGTATCCGATATTGCCCAGCGCCGTCCAAACTGCGAACAGCGATGATGTGATATCCACCCCCGTCAACGTCATCGCCACGGTCAGCACGCCCAGCGTCAGCACAAAGCCGCTGACATAAAGGATCAGTGCATCCATCACATCCGGCTCAACGGTGCGCCCGTCATACTTCACCGGCGATACCCGCCCCGGCAGGATGATCCGCCGCATCTGCTGGATCAGCGCCGCCCAGATCAGCTGCGCCCGGAACACCGTCAACCCAGCCGCGCTTGATCCCGAACAGGCCCCGATCACCCCGATCACAAAGGCCACCACCAGCATGTAACCGCCCCAGACCGGGAAAGACCCCGAAAAGAACCCGGTCGATGACATGATGGACGTCAGATTGAACAGGCTTTCGCGAAAGACGTCCTCGAACTCCATGTCCGATGTCCACCACCGCCACAGCGTGACCGTGCCCACCGCCAGACCCAGCATCTTCACATAGGCCCGCACTTGGCTGTCCAGCCACAGCGGGCGGCTGTCACCATTCACCAGCTGCACATAGCGGACATAGGGCAGGCTCCCCAGAAACATGAACAGCGCCCCGAAATACTCGCCGGCCCCGGCATAGCTGCCAAAGGATGTATCGCGCGGTGAAAACCCGCCCGTCGCAATCGCGGCCATGGCATGTACCGTCGCATCCAGCGCGTTCATCCCGATCGCCGCAAAGGTCAGCCCGGCAATCACGATCAGCCCCAGATAGACGCCCAGCAACTGCTTCGCGATATCCGTCGCACGCGGCAGCGCCTTGCCGAATGTGTCAAACCCTTCGGTGCGAAAGAACTGCATCCCCCCCACCCGCATCACGGGAAGAAAGATCATCGCCACAAAGGCGATGCCCAGCCCCCCCGCCGCGTTCAGCAGCCCGCGCCACAGATTCATGCCCGCTGGCATCGCATCCAGCCCATAGATCACCGTGGCCCCCGTGGTGGTGATCCCCGACACCGCCTCGAAATAGGCCTCGGTAAAATGCAGTTGCGGCACACCCAGCATAAAGGGCAGCGCCCCAAAAGCCGGCACCCCGAACCAGATCACCGCCGTCAACAGATAGGCCTGCCTGATGTCGAATGCCCCGCCCATGCGGTTCGCCGTGGCCAGCGCGATCGCCCCGCCAACTCCTCCGGTGATCAGTGCGGAAAACAGGATGGCCTTGGCATTCGGATCGCCCGCGCTCCAATCCACAATGGCTGGCGCAAGCATCAGGACCGCCAACACGATCAGGATGCGCCCGAAGACATAGGCGATGGGCCGGAAATCAACCACGATATGCCTTGGCTACACTTCGCTGCAGCGCGGTCTATCACGCGCAGGACAAGAGGCAAGCCCGCCGACAAACCACCCGCGACACCGCGCCCCGCCAATGGCAAAAGGCCCGGCGCAAACCGGGCCTTTGCTGTCAGTGTTCAGGTCGCCCTCAGCCGACGTGATACAGCGTCTGGAACAGGCGCGGGTCCAGGCTTTCCTGCGCGAAGGTCGGCCCTTCGGTCAGCACGCTCACCGCGTCATGGCTGTGCAGGCTTTCCTGATGGCTTGCCACGATCCGGAAATCCCCGATCCGAGCATCGCCCTTCAGCGCCTGACAGAAGCTGCGCGCCGCATCTTCCACAAAGATCGGGTTCGCCGCGTTCAACTCGGCAAAGGCCTGCTCATCCTCGCGCTTCACCATCACCTGCGTTTCCGTCGGCACGGCCGCCCGCGCCAGATCGATCAGATCTTCGAACCACAGGCACTTGCCCGCCTTCACCTCAACCGAGATGCGCGCCACCGACCGCTGCGAATGCGGCGTCGCCAACTGCCCGCGCGTGCGCCGGGCATGTTCGCTCAATTCCAGCGAACAGGGGCAGGTGGACGAATAGACAAAGTCCAGATGCATGATCTTCTTGCGCACCCCGGCCACGTCGACCAGTTCCAGCGCGATGTCATAATACTGCCACCCAGACAGGCCCGACCGCAGCGAACCAACCTTCACCGGGAAGGAAAACCGCATCTGGATTCGCGCATCAAAGCTTTCCAGATCGCGCTTATAGTCCTCCAGCGCATGCTCGATCACCGCAAAGCTGAAATCCCGCTCCGCATGGCCATAGAAGGACCGCATGATGCGGCTCATGTTGATGCCCTTCTTTTCGGCCTCCAGGCTGACCGTGCCGGTCACGCTGGTCTCCAGCGCCAGATCGCCATTGTCGCGCGTGCGGTAACGGATCGGCAGGCGGAAATTGGAAATCCCGACATGCTGGATCACGGCTTTTTCACCACGGATCAGGCTTGCCGGACCGTTCTGCAAATCGGGCAGGCTGTCCTTATAGGCGGAATCCACCGCGAAATCCTCAGGATAGGCACGGCTCAGCGCCGGATACCCCTCGCCGGGCAGCAGATAGCCCACGGCGGAATCCAGCCGTGCAATTTCGCTGTCCGATGCCTTGCCGGCCCAGCGCCGCAGCACGGCCAGCGCGGCTTCGGCTTCTTCACGCGAGGGCTGACGGTCGATTTCGGGGGTATGGATATTCATGGCAGGGGCCTTTCGGTTCGGGCCACCCCAAGGGTAGCCTTCAATGTCAGCAGGTATACGCGGGCCAGTGGCACCCGGATCACTCCGCCGCACCCGATTGGGGTGCGACAGAACGTCAATATAGGCATTCCCCCGTCACATGGGAATGACACTCCGCGCGCCCTTTTCAGCGGATTCCGACATCACCCCGCAAAGCGGCGCAAATCAGCGCAGTCAGACGGCCGCCAAAGCCTGGCGCAGATCGGCGATCAGATCACCCGCATCTTCCAACCCCACCGACAGCCGGATTAGCCCCGGCGTGATGCCCAGCTTGTCCTTCTGATCCTGCGGCAGGCGCTGATGGGTGGTGGTGGCCGGATGGGTGGCAATCGTCTTGGCATCGCCCAGATTGTTGGAAATCTTGGCAATCTCCAGCGCATTCATGAAGCGGAACGCCGCTTCCTTGCCGCCCGCCACCTCGAACGTCACCAGCGTGCCGCCCGATCCCATCTGCGCCATGGCCAGCCCATGCTGCGGATGGCTCTCCAGCCCCGGAAAGATCACCTTCGACACCCGCGCATCACCTTCCAGCGCCCGCGCGATGGTCAGCGCGCTTTCCGCCATCGCCCGGCAGCGCAGATCCAGCGTCGCCATGCCGTTCAGATGCATCCAGGCCGTGAACGGGCTCATCGACCCGCCGGTGTGCTTCATGTAGGGCTCAAGAACCTTGCGGATCCATTCTTTCGTGCCACAGACCACGCCGCCCAGCGCGCGCCCCTGCCCGTCGATATGCTTGGTGGTGCTATAGACCACCACATCCGCCCCCTGTTCGACCGCACGTGAAAAAATCGGCGTGGCAAACACGTTGTCCACGATCACCACCGCGCCAACCGCATGGGCAATCTCGGAAACGGCACGAATATCAACAAGTTCCAGCGTCGGGTTCGACATGGATTCAAAGAATACCGCCTTCGTCCCCGGCACCACGGCCTTGCGCCACTGGTCCAGATCGGCCCCGTCGACAAAAGTCACCTTCACGCCATAGCGAGTCAGCACTTCCTCAAGGATGTAAAGACATGATCCGAACAGCGCGCGTGAACTGACGACATGATCCCCCGCCCGCAGCATCGACACCAGCGTCCCATTGACCGCCGCCATGCCGGACGCAGTAGCAAAGGCATCCTCCGTCCCCTCCAGCCCGGCGATCCGTTCCTCGAACATCCGCGTTGTGGGGTTGCCGTACCGGGCATAGATGAACTCGTCCTCCCCCGCCTTCACGAACCGCGCCTCCGCGCTTTCGGCGCTGTCATAGGCAAAGCCCTGCGTCAGGAAGATCGCCTCCGCCATCTCGCCATACTGGCTGCGGCGGGTTCCCTCATGCACCAGCTTCGTGCGCGTCTTCCAATCCGTCATCGTCACGGCCTCCGGCCAAGAAAAAGCCCCGGCAAAACCCAAAGGTGCCGGGGCCAAACCCCTCACCTCTTTAGCGGCTTGTTTAACGTGGCCCGCAATCCGGTAACAAAGCGCCACGCCAAGGGCGATACGCCCACGGACGGCAAAGGTCAACGCCCGCCTGACGGGCCTTCGCATCCGCGCACAGGTCTATGGCGCATTTTGCGCCCCATTTGCATCTTGTTCCCCCGCGCCAAAGCCTCAACATCAGGTCAAAGCAACAGGAGCCGCCATGACCGCCCCCATCGACCTGCATTACTGGCCCACCCCCAACGGCAAGAAGATCACCATCGCGCTCGAAGAGATGGGCCTTCCCTACACTATCCACCTCGTCAACATCGGCGCGGGCGATCAGTTCAAACCTGAATTCCTCGCCATCGCCCCCAACAACCGCATGCCTGCGATCACCGATCCCGAAGGCCCGGATGGCCAGCCCATCTCGATCTTCGAATCCGGCGCCATCCTGCAATACCTCGTGCGCAAGACGGGCCAGTTCGGCGGCTCCAACGCCCGCGAACAAGCGGCCGTCGAACAATGGCTGATGTGGCAGATGGGCGGCGTCGGCCCGATGGCCGGTCAGGCGCACCACTTCCTGACCTACGCCCCCGCGATGGACCCGCCGCAAGACCTGCCCTACGCCAAGGACCGCTACCGCCGCGAGGTGGGCCGCCTCTACGGCGTGCTGGACAAGCAGCTTGCCAAAACCCGCTACGCCGCCGGCGATTTCCTCTCCATCGCAGATTTCGCGATCTGGCCCTGGGCCATGGGCTGGACCGGCCAGCAACAGACGCTGGACGACAAACCCAACTTCAAACGCTGGCTTGATGAACTGGCCGCCCGCCCCGCCTTTGTCAAAGGCGCCGCCGTGGGGGCCGATCAGCGCAACAACAACACCACCGACCGCAAGGCGCAGGAAATCCTCTTCAAGCGCTAAGTCCAAATTTCTTCGAAGAAATTTGCAAATTCGTTCCAACGAATTTGAAAGGGCGGCTCCCAAAGGCCGCCCTTTTCCGCCGATGGCCACCGCGCGCAGCCCGCATCTGCCCGAATCTCCTTGCTACATGGCCCGAAAGGGCGCATAGCCATAGGGCTTTATTCGATCTTTCGACCTTCTGTCTTCCCTCGGGCTGTCAGACGCGAACTTGATGACCCTGAGCCAGGCCACCGCAAGTCCGCGGGTGGCGTATTTCGACAGGAGATCTCACGATGGCCAACGGCACCGTGAAATGGTTCAACGCCACCAAAGGCTTCGGCTTCATTGCACCCGAGGGTGGCACCAAGGACGTGTTCGTCCACATCACCGCGCTGGAGCGCGCCGGCATCCGTTCGCTGGCTGACGGTCAGGCCGTCACCTTCGATCTGGAGCGTGACCGCAACGGTCGCGAATCCGCGATGAACCTCGCTCTGGCATAAGCCAAGGCACAGGCCCGGCGGCTCTGACCACCGGACCAGAATAGTCGAAGCCCGCGCAGTCGCTGCGCGGGCTTCTTTCTTTTACAAATCTTCGGTCGTGACGCCCCCTAGCGAAAGAAGGATGCCAGCCCCGCCCCCCGCTCGGCAATCAGATGCGAACCATGTCAGATAGCATGGTCAAAGCCGCCCTCCTCGACGACATAGCTGTCACGCGCAATCTGGCGCACGCCGATATCGCTCAGAAGATGCGGCGACAACGCCTCCAGACGGCGGATTTCGGACTGCAAGTCACGCGCCTCACGACGTGCCGCCGCCTCTGCGGCCCAGTGCAAAGACGGCACTGCCCGCAATCGGGACAGCAATCTTGCCAAGGCCAAACCCGGCCGGACGCGAGGGGACAAAACAGTGGCAGAAACGGCAGCAGGAACGGGAAAGGCGGTCATGGCGGGGATCCTTCATGCGGCGCCACTTGGGCGCGGGGTTGGCCTCATGCACCCAATCTGCCCGCTCGCCCGGCCCCGCGCTGTTCCCCGGGAAACACCTCTCCGGAGTTTTTGCCGCCCGCTTCAGCCTGCCTTATCCTCGTCCTTCTCAATCCCATACCGGCTCAACAACCCGCCCTGCGTCATGAAGAAGATGAACAGCGCAGCCGTCAGCCCGAATGTTTTGAAATTCACCCAAGCCTCGGTCGACATCAGCCGCCACACCGCCTCATTCACCACCGCCAGGCCAAAGAAGAAAGCGCACAGCCGCCGGGTCAGGATCATCCACCCCTCAGGCTGCAAGGCCAGCGCCTCTTCCATCACGACCCGCAGATAGCTCTGCCCGCGCATCAGGCCAAAGCCCAGAATGCCCCCGAACAGCAGATAGATCATCGTGGGCTTCATCTTGAAGAACCGCTCGTCGTTCAACCAGACCGACAGCCCCCCGAACAGCACCACCAGCACCACCGTCGCCACCTGCATCTTCGACAGCTTGCCCGACAGCCACCACAAGATCCCTGTCGTGATCAGCATCAGCGGAATGAACAGCGCGGTCACCACGATGAACCCGTCATACTCCGCGCCACCAATCGTAAAGACCTGATCCTTCAGCTTCACGTAACCGGCGAAAAACAGCGCAATCGGCCCCAGTTCCAGCGCCAGCTTCAGCGCGGGATGAACCTTCTTTTCAGGTGTCGCATCGGACATGTCGTGTCGTATCCTTCCTTCGGCCTACCCGATCTGCACCAGAACTGCCCCCAGCGCAATCAACCCCATCAGCGCGCCCCGCAGCATGCCCACCTTTTCGCCCAGCACCGCCCAGCCAATCATGGCGGCAAAGACTGTCGATGTCTCGCGCAGCGCCGCCACCTCACCCACACGGCCCAGCCGCGTGGCCAGCATCACGCCGCCAAAGCTGACGAATGCCACCAGCGCCCCGATCACACCGCGCAGCACCAGCGGGCGCAACGGCGGCAACACCGCCCGCCCCCGCGCCAGCCGCACTGCCATCAACGTGGGGAAATCCACCGCCGTGATCAGGAAAAACCACGCCAGAAAGGTGAACGGGTCCGGCGTCAACCGGATGCCCCAGGCGTCATAGGTTGTATAGACCGCGACCAGCAGCCCCCCCGCCAACGCCCAACCCAGCCCGGCATAAAGCGCCCGCCGCCCGATCTGCACCCCCCGCAGGTTCACCACTGCCAGCATCAGGATCGCCCCCGACAGCAGCGCCACGCCCCCCCATTGCAACACACGGTAATGCTCGCCCAGAAACAGCGCGGCAAAGGCAAGCGTCACCAGCGGCCCCGTCCCCCGCACCACCGGATAAACCACCGTATAGGCCGCCCGCTCATAGGCCAGCGCCATGGTGAGCTTGTAGGCAAAGTGAATCCCCAACGCCCCCAGCAACACCAGCCACTCAAACCCCTGCGGCCAAGGCACCGCAAACAACGCCACCGGCGCGATCAGCAGGAAGATCCATACATCAATCGACGCCCGCGTGACCCAGGGGTCATGCTGCCCCTTCTGCAACGCGCCAAAGACCGCGTGGGCAAGCGCCGACATGAGCGCAAGGCACAGCGCCAGCGTCATGCCAGCAGGCGTGCCCGCAATGGAAAGCAGCCACTCCGTCACGCCGTCTCACGCGCGCCTTGCATCAGCCGTCCAGCCCCACCAGAGCCTTGGCGAAATCCTCCGGATCAAAAGGCGACAGATCGTCGATCTGCTCGCCCACCCCGATGGCATGGATGGGCAGGCCGAACTTGTCGGCCAGCGCGACCAGCACGCCGCCCTTCGCGGTGCCGTCCAGCTTGGTCATCACCAGCCCGGTCACATCCGCAATCTTGCGGAAAATCTCCACCTGAGAAATTGCGTTCTGCCCCGTCGTCGCATCCAGAACGAGCAGAGTGTTATGCGGCGCGGTGGCATCCACCTTTCGGATCACCCGCACGATCTTGGCCAGTTCTTCCATCAGATCCTGCCGGTTCTGCAACCGCCCCGCCGTGTCGATCAACAACAGGTCCGCCCCCTGCGCCTGCGCGCGGGTCAAGGCATCAAAAGCCAGCGAGGCTGGGTCCGATCCCTCCGGCGCAGTCAGCACAGGCACACCCGCCCGCTGTCCCCAGATCTGCAACTGTTCCACCGCCGCTGCGCGGAACGTGTCGCCCGCCGCGATCACCACCGTCTTACCCGCCGCCTTGAACTGGCTGGCCAGCTTGCCAATGGTCGTGGTCTTGCCCGACCCGTTCACACCCACCACCAGCACGACCTGCGGCCGCTTGGGGTAAATCGGCAGGGGCCGCGCCACGGGTTCCATGATCCGCGTCACTTCATCCGCCAGCGCGCCCTTCAACTCGCGGGTCGAAACCCGCTTGCCGAACCGCCCCTCGGCGATATTGGCCGTCACCCGCATCGCGGTATCCACGCCCATATCGGCCTGGATCAACACCTCTTCCAGACTTTCCAGCATGGCATCATCAACCAGCCGCCGCGGCTCTTCCACCGCCGCCCCGCCGCCGAAAAGACGCCCCAACAACCCCGGCTTCGGCTCAGCCTTCACTTCGGCCTTCGGCTCAACCGCCGGCTCCGGCGCGACGGCCAGAGCAGGGACAGGGGCCGCGACGGGGCCCGCCGCAGGGGCCCCCGCCGGCTTGGCCGCCACCGGCTCAGGGGTCTCTGGCGGGGCCGCATCCTCGGCGACCAGCGCCTCCAGCCCCTCCCCGATCTTGTCCGAAGACCGGAACATCTTGTCGCGCAGTTTCTTGAAGAAGGACATGCCGCCCCTTTCCGCCAATGGCCTTACCGTCACCTAATCCCTTCCACACCGCAACGGAAGGCCCGACCGATGCCGACGCGTCCCCCAAACCCCAAAGCCCCTGCCCTTTCCTCCCACAACACCACCGGCAAGGGCCCCCCCGCCCCAACACCCGCGCCCGAAAAGACATCCACCCGCCCCCGCACCGCCCCCCGCTATCCGCGCCCGGCAAAACCGCGCGCATCACCCTCCCGCCCCCTGCCATTTCACCTTGGCCCAAATACCCATGCAACAGTGTCCATGCAGGCCAACAGCTTCAGAAAACGGATCACTCTCCTGCCTCACCACCCCCCCGACGATGCAGGATCAGTGACACCACCCTCACCCCTCTCCCCTGCCATCTCACCTTGGCCAAAATACCCATCCAACCGTTCCAACAGACCCACCGCTGCGACAAAGGCGACCGATCCCGCCCCCGTGACGCAAGCCCGCGCCCCTGCTATCCTTGCTCAGTGATGAGTAAAGCCGCCCCCCGTCCCCCCCTCCCCATGACCGCCTTTGCCGCGGCAACCCTCGCGCCACTGCCACTCCTGGCCTTGGGGGCAGCTTCGGGCAGCGCTTGGCTCTGGGCCGCGCTTATCTACATGGGCCTGCTGTCGATCCTGCTTGATCAGATCCTCCCCCTCGTGGACTCCGCCCCCGAAGACGGCACAGAATTCCCCGCCGCCGACAGCCTTCTCCTGCTTCTCGGTCTCATCGCCCTCGCATTGCCGCCGCTCGCCACCGCCGGGGCCACCAGCGACAGTCTGACACTACCGGAAAAAGCCGCCCTCCTCCTCGCCACGGGCCTCTGGCTGGGCCAGATCGCCCACCCCACCGCGCATGAGCTCATCCACCGCCCGGCCCGCCGCCACGTCCGTCTGGGCATCCTCGTCTATGCCTGGATGCTGATCGGCCATCATACCTCCAGCCACCGCCTCGTACATCACCGCCATGTCGCCACAGCGCAGGACCCCGCCACCGCACGCCGGGGGATGGGCTTCTGGCGCTATCTGCCCCGCGCCTCGATAGGCGCGTTCCGCGCGGGCCTTGCCGCCGAAGGTGATCTGCGCCGTCGCAGCCCGCAGCCGGGCCTGCACCCCTATGCCCGCTACGCCCTGCTGTCTGCCGCCGCCCTCACCCTTGCCCTTTTGATCGGGGGCCCCGCGGGCCTGCTCCTCTGGCTGGCCCTCGCCGCCCATGCGCAACTCCAGATCCACCTGTCGGATTATGTGCAGCATTACGGCTTGACCCGCAGCATCGGCCCCGATGGCCGCCCCGAACCCGTCAACGCCCGCCATTCCTGGAACACCGCGCATTGGTTCTCCTCGGCGTTGCTTCTGAACGCACCACGCCATTCGGACCATCACAGCAACCCCTCACGCCCCTACCCCGCCCTGCGCCTGCCCGAAGAGGCACCGCGCCTGCCCTGGCCCCTGCCCTTGGCCTGCACCATCGCACTCTTCCCCCCGCTCTGGCATCGCCTGATGAAACCCCAACTCGCCCGTTGGGCCACGCTGCAGACGCCAACACAGCCGTGACTGGCCAAACGGCCGCCATTCTGGCATGGTCCCGCCATCTGACCGGAGCCGACATGCGCCTTGCCACCCTGACCTTTTGCCTTGCCCTCGCCGCACCTGCGCTGGCCGAAACTGTGTTTCAAGTCGCCGACGCCCCCCTCAGCGCTGCCGAGTTTGAGGCCTATGCCACAGGCAAGACCCTTTCCTATGCACAGGACGGCGTGGTCTGGGGGTCCGAACAATACCTGTCAGACCGCCGCGTGATCTGGGCCTTCACCGAAGATGAATGCCAATACGGCCACTGGTTCGAAGATCAGGGCAATATCTGCTTTCTCTATGAAAGCGACCTGCAACCGCAATGCTGGCGCTTCTTTCGCGAAGACAGCGGATTGCGCGCCATCTTCATGGGGGCCGATGGCGGCACCTCGCTGTCCGAAGTGGGCCAAAGCGACCAACCGCTCAGCTGCCCCGGCCCGGATGTCGGCGTCTGACAGGATCAAATTTATTCGAAGAAATTTGCAAAAATCTTCCAAGATTTTTGCCTCCCCATCCCGCCTTTAGAACAAACTCCCCTGCTCCGGCCCGCTATCCGCCTTCCGCGCCCGCGCCTTGCCGCCCAGCGCCAGCCGCCCATCGGCGAACTCGATCTCCAGCGCCGCCGCCTTCTCCGCTCCCGCCTTGGTGGTGACCACCGCGCCATCGCCGCGCACCACCGCATAGCCGCGCCGCAGCGTCTCGGCATAGCCCAGCGTCACCCGCGTCCGGTCCAATGCCTCCAACCGCTGTGAAAGCCGCTCGAACCGCGCCAAAGGTGCCGCCTCCAGCCGCGCCGCCAGCGGCACCAGCTTGTCACGGCCCTCCCGCGTGGTCCGCTCCGCGCCCGCAATCACCCGCGCCAGCGCAGGCTGCAACCGTTCGCCCAGCACCTGCACCCGCGCCTTCACCCGCTCCATCGGTCGCTCTAGCGCGATCTCCAATCCCCGCGCGCGCTCGCCCAGATCGCGCCGCCGATGCGCCACCAGCCCGAGCAGCAGTTCCGGCCGCACCAATCCCGCCCGCGCCTCATAAACCTGCCGCTTGCGCGCCGCCGCCATGCCAAGCCCGGCACCCAGCCGCCCGCCCCACAGGTCCAGCCGCTGCGCCGCCGTTTGCGTCAACACCTCCGGCCGCGGCAAGGCACGCGCCAGATCGCGCAATCGCTGCCCACGCATCCCCACACCGGTGACAGCCGCCCGCACCGCCCGCGCGCCCAAACCATCCACCGCCGCCAGCAGTTCCAGCCGCACCGGCACCGCCATTTCTGCCGCCGCCGTGGGCGTCGGAGCGCGCCGGTCGGCGGCAAAGTCGATCAGCGTCGTATCTGTCTCATGCCCCACGGCGGAAATCAGCGGGATATCTGACGCCGCCGCCGCCCGCACCACGATCTCCTCGTTGAACCCCCAAAGGTCCTCCAGCGATCCGCCACCCCGCGCCACGATGATCAGGTCCGGGCGCGGCACCGGCCCGCCGGGTGCAATCGCGTTGAACCCCCGGATTGCGGCGGCCACTTCCGGCGCACAGGCCTGCCCCTGCACCGCCACGGGCCAGATCAGCACATGGCGCGGAAACCGGTCCCGCAACCGATGCAGGATATCCCGGATCACCGCACCCGACGGCGACGTGACAACCCCGATCACCCCCGGCAGAAACGGAATCGCCTTCTTGCGCTCCGCATCGAACAACCCCTCCGCCGCCAGCGCAGCGCGGCGCTTTTCCAGCATCGCCATCAGCGCGCCCGCGCCCGCCGGGGCGACATCCTCGACGATCAGCTGGTATTTCGACTGCCCCGGAAAGGTGGTCATTCGCCCGGTGGCAACCACTTCCATCCCCTCCTCGGGGCGGACCTGCATCTTCGCCACCTGCCCCTTCCAGGAAATGGCGGCAATCACGCTGCGATCATCTTTCAGGTCGAAATACAGATGCCCCGAGGCAGGCCGCGACACGCGCCCCACCTCGCCCCGCACGCGCACCAGCCCGAACTCCCCCTCGATCACCCGCTTCACCGCACCGGAAAGCTCCGACACGGTATATTCCGGCTGATTGCCCTGCGGGGCGGGGGCGTCTTCGAACAGGTCCATATGCGTCTCCATGACTGGCCGAAAGGATAAGCCCCGCCGCCAGCAAGGAAAACCACAAAGCGGTTTCTGACGCAGAAACCGCGCCGGAATTTGCCGCAAATTCCGCCCGCACCCAGCGCGACGCCCACGCCCGATTTCTGCGTGCAGAAATCGTCGCGAAATCTGCGTCAGATTTCGCCCCCGCCTACCACTCAGCTTGCACCCCTCCCCCCTCCGACCGTATAGCCGCAGCCAAGCAGCAGAGGGAGCGCAGCCATGAACATCCTCATCCTTGGCTCCGGTGGCCGCGAACACGCTCTCGCCTGGGCGGTCAAGCAGAACCCCAAAACCGACCGCCTCATCGTCGCCCCCGGCAATGCGGGCATCGCCCAACTCGCTGAATGCGCGGATATCGACATCCTGTCGGGCCAGACAGTCGTCACCTTCTGCGAAGAGAACGCCATCGACTTCGTCATCGTCGGCCCCGAAGCCCCCCTCGCCGCTGGCGTGGCTGATGCCACCCGCGCCGCAGGTCTCCTGACTTTCGGTCCCTCGGCCGAGGCCGCAAAGCTCGAAGCCTCCAAATCCTTCACCAAGGAAATCTGCGACGCCTGCGCCGCCCCCACCGCCGCCTATGCCCGCTTCACCGAAGCCGCCCCCGCCCGCGCCTATGTGCAGGCCCAAGGCGCCCCTATTGTGGTCAAGGCCGACGGCCTCGCCGCGGGCAAGGGCGTCATCGTGGCAATGACGGTGGACGAAGCCCTCGCCGCGATCGACGACATGTTCGGTGGCGAATTCGGTGCCGCCGGGGCCGAAGTGGTGATCGAGGAGTTTATGACAGGCGAAGAAGCCTCGTTCTTCATCCTCACCGATGGCACCCACGCCCTGCCCATCGGCACCGCGCAGGATCACAAGCGGGTGGGCGACGGCGACACAGGCCCCAACACGGGCGGCATGGGCGCCTATTCCCCCGCCCCCGTCTTGTCCGACGCCATCGCAGCCCGCGCGATGGAGGAAATCGTTCTTCCCACCATCCGCGAAATGGCCCGGCGCGGCACGCCTTATCAGGGCGTTCTCTACGCCGGTCTGATGATCGAAAACGGCCAAGGCCGTCTTGTCGAATACAACGCCCGCTTTGGCGATCCGGAATGTCAGGTCCTGATGATGCGCCTTGGCGCGCAGGCGCTCGACCTGCTGCTCGCCTGCGCCGAAGGCCGCCTCGATCAGGCCCGCGTCAACTGGGCCGATGACCACGCCCTCACCGTGGTCATGGCCGCCAAGGGCTATCCGGGCAGCTATACCAAAGGGTCCGTCATCAAAGGCCTCGACGCCCTGCCCGAAACCTCGTCGCAGATGGTCTTCCACGCCGGAACCACCGCACGGGACGGCCAGATCACCGCCACCGGCGGCCGCGTCCTCAACGTCACCGCCCGCGGGACCACGCTGGCCGAGGCGCAGCAGAAAGCCTACGCCATGGTCGATGCCATCGACTGGTCTGAGGGCTTCTGCCGCCGCGATATCGGCTGGCGGGCGCTTTAGAACAGCGCCAGCTGATCCCCCGGCAAAACCGGGGGCCGGAACAGATCGCAGCGCAAGGGCGGCAAGGCCTGCGCGAGGCCCAGCCGCGCCACCGCCTTGTCGAACCGCTGCGCGATCAGGCCCGCAAACAGCCCCTCGCCGCGCATTCGCTTGCCCCATTCGGCATCGTAATCCTTGCCGCCCCGCGCCTCGCGCACCCGCGCCATCACCTTGGCCGCACGCCCGGGTTCCGCCGCCTCCAGCCAGTCGCGCCACAGCCCCGCCACTTCCAGCGGCAGGCGCAGCATGATCCACGTCGCCCCCACTGCGCCTGCCTCCCGCGCCGCAGCCAATATCCCTTCCATCTCGTGATCCGTCAGACCGGGGATGACCGGCGCCACCATCACCCGCACCGGCACCCCCGCCGCACTCAGCCGCCGGATCACCTCCAGCCGCCGCGCGGGCAGCGCCGCCCGCGGCTCCATCCGCCGCGACAGACCTGCATCCAGAGTGGTGATCGACACCCCCACCCGCAGCAACCCCTTCGCCGCCATCGGCGCCAACAGATCCAGATCGCGCTCGATCAGCGTCCCCTTGGTGGTGATTGCCAGCGGATGATCACAACCCGCCAACACCTCCACCACCTCGCGCATGACGCGGTATTCCGCCTCACAAGGCTGATACGGGTCGGTATTCGTGCCAATAGCCACGGTCGCACAGCGATACGCCTTCGCCCGCAACTCCCGCGCCAACACCGCCCCGATCCCCGGCCGCGCAATCAGCCGCGTCTCGAAATCCAGCCCCGGCGACAGGTTCAGAAAGGCATGCGTCGGCCGCGCAAAACAATACACACAGCCATGCTCGCAGCCCCGATACGGGTTGACCGACCGATCAAACGGCAGATCGGGCGACCGGTTGTAACTCAGGGCCGACCGCGCCCGCTCCACCCGCACCTCGGTACGAACCAGATGCTCCTCCACCGGCTCCCACCCATCGGCGAACCCGGCGAGGTCATGCGCCTCGAACCGCCCTGCCGCATTCGACAGCACACCCCGCGCCCGCACCCTGCGCCCCGGCAACATCCCATCCGCCTTCTCCATACCGCCAAACTAGAACAAAACAGAAACATATGTCACGCCTATTTCACCGCTTACCCATTGGCGACCCCTTGCTGTCGGCTTTCATTCGGGGCATGTCGCTATCCGATAAGTCTGCATGCCGCTTTCGGATCATGCAGACTGTGACTGCATACCCCAAAGGGAACGCCACCATGGCCGACGAAGACGAGATCATCCTTTCCGAACTCTCCGACGACGAACTTGTCCTGCAAATGCATGACGACCTCTACGATGGCCTGAAGGAAGAGATCGAGGAAGGCGTCAACATCCTCATCGCCCGTGGCTGGACCCCTTATGATGTCCTGACCAAGGCCCTCGTCGCCGGGATGACGATCGTTGGCGCCGACTTCCGCGATGGCATCCTCTTCGTGCCCGAAGTGCTCTTGGCCGCAAACGCCATGAAGGCCGGGATGTTCATCCTCAAGCCGCTTCTGGTGGAAACCGGCGCGCCGCGCATGGGCAAGATGGTCATCGGCACCGTCAAGGGCGACATCCACGACATCGGCAAGAACCTTGTCGCCATGATGATGGAAGGCGCGGGCTTCGAAGTGCTCGACCTCGGCATCAACAACTCGGTCGAAAAGTACCTTGAGGCGCTGGAAGCTGAAAAGCCCGATATCCTCGGCATGTCGGCCCTGCTGACCACGACCATGCCCTACATGAAAGTCGTGATCGACACGATGAAGGAAAAAGGCCTGCGCGAGGATTACATCGTCCTCGTCGGTGGCGCACCGCTGAACGAAGAATTCGGCAAGGCTATCGGCGCCGATGCCTATTGCCGCGATGCCGCCGTTGCGGTGGAAACCGCCAAGCAATTCGTAGCCCGCAAGCACAACCAGATCGGCGCCTGATGCGCCTCTCCCTCCCCCGCCACGCGGGGGAGGGTCGGAGTGGGGGGGAACGTTCACGCCCTCCCCCTCATCACCCTTCCGCGACAGGCCCTTGGCTTTCCGCCTTCACAGCGCCATCTTGATCGGGAAAGGATGCCGCCCATGATGCCGCTCACCCATTTCCTTGCCCTCCTCACCTTCGTGATCCTCGCCGCCGGGGCGACCATCGGCCTTGCCGTCTGGGCTGACCTGCCGCTTGTGGCCTTGGGCCTTGCCGCGCTGGCTGGCAGCCTGATCCTCGGCGCACGGCAATGGCGCTGATCGGCGACACCGCCCCCCTCGACGACACCACCCTCACCGAACAGGGCCTCGCGCCACAGGCGCAGGGCCGCGTCCTTCTCATCGCCTGCGGCGCGCTGGCGCATGAGATTCTGGCCCTGAAAAAAACCAACGGCTGGGACCACCTCGATCTGCAATGCCTGCCCGCCAACCTGCATCTCTGGCCCGACCGCATCCCCGCCGCAGTTGAAACCGCCGTCACCCAGCACCGTGCCGACTATGACGATATCTTCATCGTCTACGCCGATTGCGGCACCGGCGGCCTCTTGCAGCAAAAGTGCAAGGATCTGGGCGTCGACATGGTCGCAGGCCCGCATTGTTATTCGTTTTTTGAAGGCAACGCCGTCTTTGCGGAAAAGGCGGAAACCGAATTCACCGCCTTCTACCTGACCGATTTCCTCGTCCGCCAGTTCGATGCCTTTGTCTGGCGGCCCATGGGCCTCGACCGGCACCCCGAACTGCGCGACATGTATTTCGGCAATTATACCAAGCTCGTCTATCAGGCCCAGCTTGACGATCCCGCGCTCGATGCCAAGGCCCGCGACTGCGCCGCCCGCCTCGGCCTCGCCTATGAGCGGAGATTGACCGGTTACGGCGATCTTGCCACAAGCCTCGCCCGCGTGGCTGGCACCTGACGCCCGCCTCCCCTATCCTGCGCGGCAAAGCAGGATGGCAAAAGCAGAATGGGCAGATGACAGCCGAAGATTTCCCCCGCGCCTTTGCCACCGCCTTCTCATCCCAGGATGCCGCCACCCTCGCCGCGATGATGGAGGAAGGCGCCGATCTCATCACCCCCACGGGTCAGCACGCCGAAGGCCGCCCTGCCATCGAAGCCGCCCTCGCGGCCGAATTCGCCGGTGTCTTTCGCAATGCCAGATTGGTGAAGGGCAAGCTGCGCCTGCGCGCCCTCGGCCCCGGTGCGGCGCTCATCACGCAACGCTATGTCGTGACCGGTGCCCAAAATGAAAGCGGGGCAGACCTGCCCCGCTGTGCGCTTGTGCTGACTGCGACCCTCGCCGCCACGCCCACAGGCTGGCAGGCGCTTGCCGCGCAACTGTCTGTTCTTGCGGATTAGCCGTCAAACCGACGGAACATCCCGCGGTCAATCTGCCGCTGACGGAATTCCAGGTCCACACGGTTTGCAGCACCGTTCAGATATTCCCGCTCCAGCTCTGCCGCCGTGGGCAGGTGAAAGGCGCTGATAAAGTTCTTCACACGTTCAAACATGGTCTTTTTTCCTTCTGCCGATGGAAGAAAGATAGGATGCCGCACTGCAGCATTCCACCCATGCAAATTCGAAACCCGCCATGCGCCGACGTCATGCCTCAGCGCCGCATTTTCGGGCAATCACCCGGCAATCATGCCGACAAAAGTGCCCGCGCCGCCTCGCGTGCGGCCTCGGTGACGGTATCCCCCGCCAGCATCCGCGCCACTTCCTCGACCCGCGCCGCCGGATCAAGTGGAGTCACGGTCGAAAGCGTCATCTCGCCCGCCACCCGCTTCTCTACCCGCCAATGCGCACCACCCAGCGCCGCCACCTGCGGCGAATGGGTCACCACCAGCACCTGGCACCCCTCGGCCAACGCCTTCAACCGCCGCCCGACCGCATCCGCCGTCGCGCCACCCACGCCCCGGTCGATCTCGTCGAAGATCATCGTCAGCCCCGGCGCATCCCCCGTCAGGCACACCTTCAGCGCCAGCAGGAACCGGCTCAACTCCCCGCCCGACGCGATCCGGTTCAGCGGCCCCGACGGCGCTCCTGGGTTCGTGGCCACCGTGAACGTCACCGCATCCACCCCATCCGGCCCCGGCTCACCCGCCGTCACCTCTGTCGCGAACACTGCCCGCTCCATCTTCAATGGTGCCAGTTCCGCCGCCATCGCCAGATCCAGCCGCTTGGCCGCCGCCACCCGCGCCGCCGTCACCCGGCCCGCCTCGGCTGCATAGGCCGCTTCGGCCTGCACCACCGCCTTGGCCTTGGCCGCAATCCCCGCAGCCCCCCCATCCAGCGCCGCCAGCCGCCCCCGCAGATCATCGGCAAACCCGCCCAGATCATCGGGCAACACCCCATGCTTGCGCGCCAGCGCCCGGATCGCGAACAGCCGCTCCTCCAGCGCCTCCAACTCAGCCGGGTTGAAGTCGAGCGCCGCCAGACAGTCTTCCACCCCCTGCTGCGCCTCGCCCAACTCGATCAGCGCCCGGTCTAGCGCCGCCAGCGCCCCCTCAAGCTGCCCCTCGGCCCGGTCTGCCGCCCCTTCCAGCCAGCGCACAGCGTCGCGCATCATCCCTTCTGCCGCCTGATCCGACAGCGCCTGATGCGCCCGCGCGATATCTGCGCGGATCTTCTCCGCCCCCTGCATCATGCGGCGGCGGGCATCAAGAGTGGCCTCCTCGCCGGCTTCGGGGTTCAGCTTGTCCAGTTCCGCCACCGCATGGCGCAGGAACTCCTCCTCGCGCCGCGCCGCAGCCAGCGCCGCCTCCGCCTGCGCCAGATCGGCCCGCGCCGCAGATTGCGCCCGCCACGCGGCCCGCAGCGCCCCAAGGTCCAGCCCCGCAAAGGCATCCAGCAACGCCCGATGCCCGCGCGGGTTCAACAGCCCCCGGTCATCATGCTGCCCATGCAATTCCACCAGCGTTTCCGACAGGTCGCGCAGCACCTCGCCCGACACGCGCCGGTCATTGACCCAGGCCGTCTTGCGCCCATCCACCGCATTCACCCGCCGCAGGATCAACTCGCCATCCTCGGCCACGATCCCCGCCGCCTCCAGCACCCCATGCGCCGCATGATCGCCCGGCAGATCGAACACCGCCGTTACGCTGCCCTGCTCGGCCCCCTGCCGCACCAGTTCCGCGCGCCCGCGCCAACCCAGCACGAACCCTAGCGCGTCCAGCAGAATGGATTTCCCCGCCCCCGTCTCACCGGTCAACACGTTCAGGCCCGGCCGGAACTCTAGGTCCAGCCGGTCAATGATCAAAACATCCCGGATTTCGAGCGTCCGCAGCACGCGCCTGCCCCCGTTGACGGGCCTCAGCCCGTCACAACCACTCGCCCTTGACCATCTGGCGATAGACCTGCCGCAGCCAGCTGTCGCCCACCGCCTCGGGGTTCAACCCGCGGCCCTTCAACAGACGGAAGCTGTCGTCATAGAAGGGCGACGCCTGATAGTTGTACCCAAGGATCGCCCCTGCCGTCTGCGCCTCTTGCGTGAAGCCCAGCGCCAGATAGGCCTCCACCAGACGATGCAGCGCCTCGGCCGTATGCGTCGTGGTCTGGAAATCCTGCACAACAGAGCGGAACCGATTGATCGCCGCCGTGTAATTCCCGCGCTTCAGGTAATAGCGCCCGATTTCCATTTCCTTGGCCGCCAGATGGTCAAACGCCAATTCGAACTTCAGCATCGCCGACCGCGCATAGTCGCTGTCGGGATATTGCTCGATCACGTCGCGCATCCCCGTCAGCGCCTGGAAGGTCACGCCCTGGTCACGGCCCACATCATCAATCTGGTCATAATAGCTCAGCGCCATGAGATAGAGCGCATAGGGCGCATCCTCGTCACCCGGATAGAAATCCAGATACCGCTGCGACGCCGCCCGCGATTCTTCGTATTTCTTGGCCTTGTGATAGCTGAAGGCCTGCATGATCAGCGCGCGCTTGGCGAACTCCGAATAGGGGTACAGCCGTTCCACTTCCTGGAAATAGCGGATCGCTTCATCCGGGCGCCGCGAATTCGTCAGCCGCAACTCGCCCTGCTTGAAGATTTCTTCGGCGGTAAAGCTGTCGAGAGGGGCCTCCCGCTGCCCGCCACATGCGGCCAGAGCCGAGGCAAGCACCGCCATGCCCAGGAATCGCGCGCCTGACTTCACGACTGCCATCTTCCGCCTACCCCACGTCATTCCTTCCAGGCGCACGGCAAGACCGCACCACCCGTGTTCTTGCAGTCGTCCTAGCACAGAAAAATCCGGGGCGCAAAACGGCTTTCGCGCTTCACGCAACCGTCAGGCGCGGTTCGGCAAATCCGCCTCATGAACGCCCACACCCGGCAGCTTGCAGCCGGTCTGCTCGCCCACCTCGACCATGGTCCAGGCATCAGGTGCCGCAAACAGCGCACGCAGCAGCTTGTTGGTCAGCGCATGGCCCGCCCGAATTCCCGTGTAACGGCCCAGAATCGGCGATCCTGCCAGAAACAGATCGCCCATCGCATCCAGCATCTTGTGCCGCACCGGCTCATCGCTATAGCGCAGCCCGCCGGGGCTCAGCACCTGATCACCGTCGAACACAACCGCGTTCTCCAGCGTCCCACCCAGTGCAAGGCCATTGGCCCGCATCAGGTCCACATCCGACTGGCGGCAGAACGTCCGGCTATCGGACAGTTCCCGCACAAAGGCCCCATTGGCCAGGCTCATCCGCTTTTCCTGCCGCCCGATAGCAGCCTCGGCAAACTCGATGGCGAAATTCATTTCCAGATTGTCAGCAGGCTCCAGACGCGCCACAGCCTCACCGTCGCGCACCTCGATCGGGCGCAACACGCGAATGGCACGCACCACGGCATCCTGCCCCGTGATCCCGGCCTCAAGGAAGCCTTCGACAAAGGGCATCGCCGAGCCGTCCAGGATCGGCACTTCCGGCCCGTCAATCTCGATCAGCGCATTGTGGATTGCACAGCCCGACAGCGCCGCCATCACATGTTCGATGGTGGAAACCGAAATCCCGTCGGAATTGGCAACCAGCGTGCACAGCTTCGACGGGATCACCTGATCCCACAACGCCGCCACCCGCGCCTCGCCCTCCGTCACATCCGTGCGCAAGAAAACGATGCCGTGCCCGGCCTGCGCCGGACGCACCGTCATCTGCACCGGCTTGCCGCCATGAAGGCCAAGCCCGGCAAAGGTGACTGCTGTTTTCAACGTGCGTTGCAAGGTCGGTTCGTCCCGGTCTCGTTTCTTTTTGCTTTTCGGGCGGGGCCCGTCTGCGCAGCAATATCCCCTCGGAACATCGCTTGTGTTAGTTAAGTTGCTGCACCTGCAAACTCAACTCACTCTTTGTGACGGAGTGTGACAGGTTTGGAAACAATCCAAGCCTCTGTTCTGCAAAGAAAAAACCCGGCCACTGCGGGCCGGGTTTCCATCTTTGTTACAGCCCCTGCAACGGGCTGTCAGTTCGCCTGACGGCGCAGAAAGGCCGGGATTTCGATCCGTTCCTGATCGGCGCTCATTTCCGGCTCATCGTCATAGCCCTGCACCTGCGGTTGCTGGCGCACGGCATTGCCCTGTGTTTCGCCATGGCCACCGGCCATGCGGTTGATCAACGACCCGATGCCAAAGCGCGGACGCGGGGCCTCGGCCTGCTTGGCCGCCGGGGCCTGCACACGCGGCGATTGCGGCGCGGGGCGCGACTGGCCCTGCATTCCCGGGGCCTTGCTGACAGCGGCCTGCAACCGTGCCAAAGCCTCAGGCGTGGGAGTTCCGGGCGCACGCGGCGGGCGCGGCGCGGTGAAGTTCCCGGCATCCTGATCCAGCGACGCGGTCGCACGCGCCTGCATCGCGGGCTGCGGCGCAGGCATCGGTGCTGGCTGCGGGCGATAGGCCGGGGGCGGCAGATCGTCGGCCATGTCCATTTCCGGCTCGTCGAAAGACGGGGCCGGATCGAACAGCGAAGGTTCCTGCGCAGCGTGATGCGTCATCACCGGTTCCGGCTGCGGCGCGGGTGCGGGCATCGGCGCGGGGGCCACCTGCTGCACGGTCAGCGGCACTTCGCGGCGCGGCTCGGCATGCTGCAACGGGGCCGCCATGCTGCGACGGGCCACCGGGGCTTCCTGCTTGGATGCCCGGCTCACGTCGATCCCGGTCGCCACAACCGACACGCGGATCGCGCCTTCCATCGTTTCGTCCAGCGTCGAACCCACGATGATATTGGCCTCGGGGTCCACCTTCTCGCGGATGATGTTGGCCGCCTCGTCCAACTCGAACAGCGTCAGGTCATAACCGCCGGTGATGTTGATCAGCACACCCTTGGCGCCGTTCAGCGAAATCTCGTCCAAGAGCGGGTTGGCAATCGCCTTCTCGGCGGCCTGCACGGCGCGGTCTTCGCCCGTCGCCTCGCCCGTGCCCATCATGGCCTTGCCCATCTCGTCCATCACGGCGCGCACATCGGCAAAGTCCAGGTTGATCAGGCCGGGGCGCACCATCAGGTCCGTCACACCCTTCACGCCCTGATACAGCACGTCATCGGCCATGGCGAAGGCTTCGGTAAACGTCGTGCGCTCATTGGCCAGACGGAACAGGTTCTGGTTCGGAATGATGATCAGCGTATCAACAACCTTTTGCAGCGCCTCGATCCCGTCTTCGGCCTGCTTCATCCGCTTTGCGCCTTCGAACTGGAAGGGCTTGGTCACAACCCCAACCGTCAGCACGCCCAATTCCCGCGCTGCCTGCGCGATGATCGGGGCCGCACCGGTCCCGGTGCCGCCACCCATGCCGGCGGTGATGAAACACATATGCGCGCCCGCCAGATGATCGACGATCTCCTCGATCGTTTCCTCTGCCGCTGCCGCGCCGACCTGCGGCCGCGCGCCTGCGCCCAACCCTTCGGTGACCTTCAGACCCATCTGGATACGCGAATGCGCGCGGCTGTGCTTCAGCGCCTGCGCATCCGTGTTCGCCACAACGAACTCGACCCCTTCCAGGTTCTTGTCGATCATGTTGTTGACGGCGTTCCCGCCAGCCCCACCAACGCCAAAGACGGTGATGCGCGGCTTCAGCTCTTCCTGCTGCGAGGTCATCATCAGATTAAGGGTCATTGCCACTCCGCCTGCTGTTCGTTGTGCCGGCGTTTTTTGCCGTCCGGCTGTTAGTCGCGCCTGTCCCGGGCGCAGGAATCCGAATTTATCCACGATTCTATCCACAAGGGGGCCTCAGGTCACGCGAAAAACACCAAAACGCCACAAAATATAGGGAATTGTTTCCCGCGATCAGCGGGATTTCGCCGTCAGCACTGCATATGGTCGTTACCAGTTGTCCTTGAACCATTTGAAGGCCCTTTTCAGCGACCGCGCGGGATACCGCTCACTCGGGATTTCGAAATCCCACCACTCGTCCTGCGGATGCGCCGCAAACAGGCACAGGCCCACCGCACTCGCAAAAGCCGCACCTGTCGCCGCCTGCGGCAGTCCCTGCACGCGCAGCGGACGGCCCAGCCGCACCTGCTGGCCCAAAATCCGTGCGGCCAACCCGTCCAGCCCCGGAATTTGGCTCGCGCCCCCGGTCAGCACGATCTGCTGGCTCGGCAGATATTCAAACCCGGCCGCATCCAACCGCGACCGCGCCTCTTCCAGAATTTCCTCGACCCGCGGCCGCATGATCCCGATCAGCTCCGTCCGGCTGATCTGGCGGCGGTCCTTCTCCCAATCGCCGCTTTCGCCACCCGTCTCGATCATCTCGCGGTCATCCATGCTGGTGGCATAGACGCCGCCATGCTTGGTCTTGATCTTCTCGGCCATCGACATCGGGATCTGCAACCCTTTGGAGATATCCGATGTCACATGGTCCCCGCCCAGCCGAACCGAGTCGGCAAAGATCATGTGCTTCTTCATGAATATCGAAATACCGGTCGACCCGCCGCCCATGTCGATGCAGGCTGCGCCCAATTCCTGCTCGTCTTCCACCAGCGACGAAATCCCCGACACATAGGCAGAAGATGCAATCCCGGCCAATTCCAGATCACAGCGCTTGATGCAGTACAGCAGGTTCTGTACCACCGCCCCATCCACCGACAGCAGATGCATATCGCACGCAATCCGGTTGCCGATCTGCCCGCGCGGATCGCCCAGCCCCGTGCGATGATCCAGCGCGAAATTCACGGGCTGCGCGTGCAGCACCTCGCGCCCCGGCCCCAGATCGGGCACGTCACAGGCCGCCAGCACATTGGCCACATCCTGCTCGGTCACGACCGAATCCTGCAAATCCCATTCGCCTGCAAGCCCATAGCTGCGCGGCTCGGCCCCGCTGAAACAGGCGATCACATGATCCACCCGCACATTGGCCATCTTCTGCGCCGCCTGCACCGCGGTGCGAATTGCGCGCTCCGTCTCGTTCATCACGGCGATTTCGCCGAATTTCACGCCGCGCGACCGCGTCGTCGCCGCCCCGATCACCCGGAAAGACGATTGCCCCGCCATCGGCCCCACGCCATCCGCCTCGCGCAGCCGCTCCGGCCCGTCAAAACGCAGGATCAGACAGGCGATCTTTGATGTCCCCACATCCAGCACGGCCACCACGCCGCGCTGCATTGCCGCCCGCCGCATATGCCGCATTGCCCGCTGGGTTTCATAAAGCCCGGTCATAATTCGCTCCCGCTCACATCAATGCCCTGTTCCCTGCGGTGTTCATTCAGCGCGTATGGCGCCAACCGCAGCACGGGTCGTTTGTCATTTCTCAGATCAACGCTCAGCACGTCGCGCGCCAAAAGGTCTTCGGCCTTGTCCAGCGCCATCAGGCGTTCCATCGCCGCCACGGCGTCATGGGCGGGCAGCATGATCTTCTGGTTGCGGTCCAGGATCATGTCCCAGCGCCGCTCGCCCATCCGCACCAGTCCGCGCACACGCGGCAGGATCGGCTGGGCGGCGGCAAACAGTTCCAGCGCCTCGCCCGTGGCCTGATCCGCGCCGTCGCCCGCGATCAGCGGCAGATCGGGGCGGTCGGTCCGCGCGGCCAGCCCCGCCACCCGCACCCCGCCCTCATCCAGCATCTCCAGCCGCTCGCCCTGCCGCCACACGACCACCGGCATCCGCTCGGTGATCGCAACCTGCAACACACCGCCCGACCGCACCCGCAATTCGGCCTTGGCCACGGCGTCCAACTCCTCGACCCGCGCCCGCACGGCATCAAGATCAATGTCAAAGGAAGACAGCGGCAGCTTCAGATCCACCCGCCCCCGGATCGCCTCGGCCAGTTCAGGCGAGGCCCCCTCAACCGATACCAGCCCCACCATGAATTCCGGCCGGTTCTGGAACTTGTCCTTCAGGTCGGTGTAAATCCCCGTCACCGCCGCACGGCGATCGGCATTCCCGGCATAAAGACCCACCGCCATCGCCAGCACAAACACCGGCACGCCCACACGCGCCATCACGCGGAACACCGGGGTCAGCCACAGCCGCTGCATCCGGTAAGCCCAGCGCGACGGCGCCGGATCACGCCGGGGCGAACGGGAATAGACGCGCGGCTCCGGTCTCAACGGTTGCATGACGCATCCTCCACGATCCACCTACACAACTCCGGGAAGGAAATCCCCACATGCGCCGCCTGCTCCGGCGACAGCGAGGTGGGCGTCATCCCCGGCTGGGTATTCGTCTCCAGCAGGATCAGCCCCGCCAATCCCCGCGCCTCATCCCAGCGAAAATCCGTCCGGCTCAGCCCGCGGCAGCCCAGCGCCCGATGCGCCCGCACGGCGTAATCCATGCAGGCCGCCGCAATCTCGTCGGGCACCTGGGCAGGCAGCACATGGCGGCTCCCGCCGGGCTTGTATTTCGCGTCATAATCATACCAGCCATCGGTGATGATATCGGTCAGGCACAACGCCCGGTCCCCCAGCACGCTGACCGTCATCTCGCGCCCCGGCGCATAGGTCTCGACCATCACCATCGCGGGCATCTCGGCCGACAGACGCGGCGCATTCGATCCTTCGCGCACGATGTACACGCCAACCGAAGACCCCTCATTCACAGGCTTCACCACATAAGGCGCGGCCATCACATGCCCCGCCTCCACCGCCTCGCGCGGCACCACGACGCTCTCCACGATGGGCAGACCCGCCACGCGGTAGGCTTCCTTGGCGCGCTGCTTGTCCATCGCCAGCGACGAGGCCAACACGCCCGAATGGGTATAGGGAATCCGCATCCATTCCAGGATGCCCTGCACGCAGCCATCCTCGCCCCAGCGGCCATGCAGGGCGTTGAAACAGACGTCGGGTTTGATCTCGTCAAGACGCATGGCAAGGTCGAGGCCGGCATCGACCTCGATCACATCATATCCCGCCTCGCGAAGTGCCCCGGCGCATTCACGCCCTGTAGAAAGAGAAACCTCCCGCTCTGCGGAAAGCCCACCCTTTATCACCGCCACGAGGGGGACGCTCTTGCCAGAACCGCCCGCCATTTTCGCCTCAAGCCGGGTCTTGCGCCCGTTTTTGTCATTAATCTGCGGTCGGTTCGCCGATCCGCATGATTTCCCACTCTAACGTGATACCGCTCGCTTGGAAAACCCTTTTTCGCACCTCTTCGCCCAATCCTTCCAGATCGGCGGCAGTCGCGCCCCCCGTATTGATCAGGAAATTGGAATGCATCTCGCTCATCTGCGCGCCGCCCCGCCGCGCGCCGCGCATCCCGGCGTCGTCGATCACTTTCCAGGCCTTCAATTCATGCGTGTCATCGGCCGTCCCGGTCGATGATCGCCCCAGCGGATTGCGAAATGTCGATCCGGCCGAACGCTCCTTGGTCGGCTGGCTCGCATCGCGTTTGGCGATCTGCTCCGCCATCCGCGCCTCCAGCGCCGCAGGATCGCCCCGCTCTGCCCGGAACGTGGCCTCCACGATCACCCACCCTTCGGGCAGCGTCGATTGGCGATAGCGCAACTCCAATTCTGCGGCGGGAATGGTCACCACATCCCCCGCCCGCGTCACCGCCTGCACTGAAACAAGATGATCGGCCACATAGCTGCCATAACAGCCCGCATTCATCCGCACCGCCCCGCCGACACTGCCGGGAATGGTGCGCAAAAAGGTCAGGTCCAGCCCCGCCTCCGCCGCCCGCCGCGCCACATGCGCATCCAGCGCCGCCGCCCCCGCCGTCACGCGGTCGCCCTCCACGGCAATCCCGTTGAACCCCCGCCCCAGCCGGATCACCACCGCCCGTATCCCGCCATCCCGCACGATCAGGTTCGATCCCACCCCCATGGGAAACACCGTCACGCTCGGGTCCAGATCGCGCAAGAATGCAGCAAGGTCCGCCACATCCGCAGGCTGGAACACCACATCCGCAGGCCCGCCCACGCGCAGCCATGTCAAATCGGCCAAAGGCCGCTGCTCGGTCAGGGTGCCACGGGTGGGGGGGTAATCATGCGCCATACCGCTTCGTATCCGCGCCCTGCCCCGAAATGCAAGATGCCCCGGCCCTTGCAGGCCGGGGCATCAGGGGTGTGCGGGGGGCCGTGGCCCCCCGCACCAAACCCCGGATCAGATCCAGTAAGGCGCCACACCGTAATATTCATGGCTGCGCTGCTGCCAGTCGCGGTCCTTCAGCCAGGTCTCATCCTGCTTCGGCGCGTTCTCCAACTGGTCCTTCGTCAGATCGGTGACATAGCCCTCGCGCGCCGAGTCATAGCGCAGCTTGCCGAACGGAATGGCATGGAACGCACTGCCGATCCCCAGAAAGCCCCCGAACTGCAACACGCCGTAAACCACCCGCCCCGAGGCGCTGTCGATCATCACATCGTCAATATGCCCCAACTCTTCGCCCGCCGGGTTGAACACCCGCGTGCCCTGAATGGTCTGGCCCGAAATCATGGTGTGGTTGCCATCCTTGGGCATGGTCGAAGTGGCTGCACCGGTATTCTGCATCGGCATGGGTCGTCCTCCATCATGGGGCGAACAGGGCCACCTTGGCCGGCTGCTTGCCTGATATCGGGTCAACGTCCCCCGCCCGCCGGGGTTCCGGCCCCCACCCCACCCTGCGCTTAACCGCCGATCCCGCCCCCCAAGCCCGGCGAAACAACGCCCATCACGCCCCTGTCAGGGAACGCCCCGGCCCCGTCACGCGTTTCCCCACAATTCAAGGAACATCCCATGACCTTTCCCTATCTGCGCTCCACCATCCTGCCCCTGACAGTCGGCTGCATCGCTGGTGCCGTGGTAATCGCCGGGCTCACCGCGGGGGTTTACAGCTGGAAACTCTTTGCCGCCGCCATCGCCATCGGCCTTGTGGTCGGCGTGCCCGCCGGATTGTGGAGCGTGCGCCGAATGCGCGCCACAACGCCCCTCGCGCGCCCCGAAAGCCCCACGATGGACCCGGACGCCGCCGCCCGCGCGGTCAACCCCCACCGCCCGGAACCCTATCCCGCCGCCGCTGATCAGGGCCGCGCCGAACCTGCTAAACAATAATCGGTGCCAAATGAAAAAGGCGGGGAGATCCCCCGCCCTATTCCGCCGGCTCCGCGCCCTTGCGCCGGATCCAGCGCACCAGATAGATCACCGGCCAGCGCAGCACACTCGCCCCCGCCGCCAGCAGGATCATCCCCCAGACCGGCCCCGCCGTCCACGTGACCCAGCCCAATATGGGTATCCCCACCGCAATCAGGCCGAACGCCCGCCGCCAATGATGATCCCGGCTCGGCAGCATCGCCGCCACATTGGCCACGATCAGCCAGACAAAGGCCGCCGCCAGCGCCCAGGTCATGCCGCCGCCCCCATCAACCGGCCGGGCAGATTGTTCGCCCAAGCGCTGATCGTCCCCGCGCCAAGGCACACCACCATGTCGCCGGGCCGCGCCTGTTCCTTCACCAACCGCGCCAGATCGGCCTCATCCGTGATCCCCCGCGCATGGCGATGCCCGTGCGCGATCAGGCCCGAGATCAGGTCATCGCGGCTCGCCCCCGGGATCGGGTCCTCGCCCGCAGCATAGACATCGGCAATCGCCACCACATCCGCCTCGTTAAAACAGGTGCAGAAATCGTCAAACAGGCTCGCCAACCGCGTATAGCGGTGGGGCTGATGGACCGCGATGATCCGCGCGCCCGGATTGCCCGCCACCGCCTGCCGCGCCGCTTTCAGCACGGCGGCAATCTCCACCGGATGATGGCCGTAATCGTCGATGATGGTCACGCCATTCACCTCGCCCACGCGGGTGAAACGGCGGTTCACGCCCCCGAACGCGGCCAAAGCCTCGCGGATCTCGTCCTTCTTCATCCCCAGATGCCGCGCCACGGCAATCGCCGACAGCGCGTTGGATACGTTGTGATCCCCCGGCATCGGCAAAGTGCACCCCTCGATCATCGAACCCTCCCCTTCATTCTGAAGAAGAACGTCGAACATCGCGATTCCATTCCGATAGGAAAGATTCACAGCCCGCACATCGGCCTGCGCGTTGAATCCAAAGGTCACGATCCGCCGGTCCGTCACCTTGCCGACCAGCGCCTGCACCTCCGGATGATCCGTGCAGCACACCGCCAGACCATAGAACGGGATGTTCGACACGAAATCGTAGAACCCCTTCCGCAGCGCATCGAAATTCCCCCAATGCTCCATATGCTCGGGGTCGATATTGGTCACGATGGCGATGGTCGCGGGCAGTCGGTTGAACGACCCGTCGCTTTCATCCGCCTCTACCACCATCCACTCGCCCGCCCCGGCCCGCGCATTGGATCCATAGGCATGGATCACGCCGCCATTGATCACCGTGGGGTCAAAGCCGCCCTTGTCCAGCAGCGTCGCCACCATCGTCGTGGTGGTCGTCTTGCCATGCGTCCCGGCAATCGCGATGTTGGATTTCAACCGCATCAACTCGGCCAGCATCTCGGCCCGCCGCACCACCGGCAGCTTGCGCCGCCGGGCCTCTTCCAGTTCCGGATTGCCCTTCTTGATGGCCGAGGAAATCACCACCACCGCCGCCTCGCCGATATTCTCGGCCCGTTGCCCCTCAAAGAACACAGCCCCCAACCCGACCAGCCGGTCGGTGATCTTGGATGCCTTGCTGTCCGATCCCTGCACCGGATAGCCCAGCGTCATCAACACCTCGGCAATCCCCGACATACCGATCCCGCCGATCCCCACGAAATGGATGGGGCCCAGCTCCCCCGGAAGCTTTGTCGCCGCGTTCATGCTGTTTTCCCCTTCGCAAGTTCCTCGACCAGCGCCACCAGACGCGCGGTCGCATCGGGTCTTCCCTGACCCAACGCATGCTGCGCCATCGCCACTGCCGCATCCGGCTGGCCCAGCACCGCTTCCAATTGCGCGGCAAGCGCCACGGGGTCAAGCAGCTTTTCCGGCATCAGGATGGCCGCCCCTGCGTCAACCAGCCCGCGCGCATTGGCGCTCTGATGGTCGCCCGTTGCCGCCGCAAAGGGGATCAGGATCGCAGGCCGCCCGATCACGCTGATATCCGCCACCGACGATGCCCCCGACCGCGACACCACCAGTTGCGCCTCTGAAAGCCTGCGCGGGATGTCGCGAAAGAACGGCTCCACCTCGGCCATGATGCCCGCCGCCGCATAGGCCGCGACAACCCGCTCCAGATCCTCTTCCCGCGCCTGATGCGCCACGCGCAAATATCGCTTGATGCCCTCCGGCAGCGCCGCCACTGCCGCCGGCACCACATCCGACAGCACCTTCGCGCCCTGACTGCCCCCGATCACCAACAGGCTCATCGGATAATCGCCTGGCGGAATATACCCCGCCGCCGCCCGCTCCAGCACCGCCGCCCGCACCGGATTGCCGGTATGCACGCCCGCCACGCCCTCGGGCAGGTCCGTGGGCCAGGTGCCACAGGCCACCCGGTCCACCCGGCGCGCAAAGACGCGGTTCACCCGCCCCAGCACGCCATTCTGTTCATGGATCATCCGCGGTCGCCGCAGCACCCAGGCCGCCGCAAGCGCCGGGATCGTCGGATAGCCGCCGAACCCCACCACCACCGCAGGCTTGTCGCGCAGCATCGCCCAGACCGCCGACAACACCCCGCCCGCAATCCGGAACGGCACGGCCAGCTTTGCCACCACCCCGCCGCGCGCAAAGGTGGCGCTCGCCACCTCCTCCACCGCGACAACATGCGGAAACCCGCCCGTGTAACGCGCCCCGCGCGCATCGGTCGACAGCTTCACCCGCCAGCCCTGCCGCACCATCGCCTCGGCCAAGGCCTGGGCGGGAAACATATGCCCCCCCGTGCCCCCCGCCGCGATCAGCAGAAGCGGACCCTGCGCCATCAGCGCCCTCCGCGCCCGAAGATATCGCCCATCTGCCCCTGCGGACGCATCCGCGTCATCGCCAGAAGCGCGCCCACCGTTATCCCTGCCGCAATCACCGAAGACCCGCCATAACTCACAAATGGCAGCGTCATCCCCTTCGCGGGCAACAGCCGCACCGCCACACCCATATTGATCATCGCCTGCACGCCAAAGATGCAGGCAAGCCCCGTCCCCGCCAGCCGGATGAACGGGTCCCGCTCCTTGGTCAGCCGCATCAGCGACCGCACCACGACCGTGGTGTAAAGCGCGATGATCACCAGAACGAGGATCAGGCCATATTCCTCGGCCGCCACTGCGATGATGAAATCGGTATGCGCATCCGGCAGCGACCATTTCACCTGCCCTGCGCCCACGCCCACCCCGAAGAACCCGCCTTCCTGAATGGCATTGGTCGCATAGCCAAGCTGCGTGCGCGGGTCGATATCCGGCGTCAGAAACCCGTCGATCCGACGCGCGAAATGCTCGCTGCTTTCATAGGCGCCGAAACCGCCCACCATCACCAGCCCGAGCACAACCCCGATCAGGGTCATCGGCGCCCCGGCCACGAAATACACCACACCCCAGCCAAACAGCACCAGCGCCGCCTGCCCGAAGTCCGGCTGTATCGCCAGCAGCGCCACGACCACCAGCGCAATGGCGAAACTGACCGTCTTTCCCGGCGGCCCGTTCAGATCGAAACTCGCCGCCATCAGCCAGGCCACCACGATCACGAAACCGGGCTTCAGGAATTCCGACGGCTGCACCGATGCAAACCCAAGGCTAAACCAACGCACCGCCCCCTTGCCGAAATCCGTTCCGAAAAACGGCAACAGGCACAGCGCCAGGAAGGCCAGCGCAAAGCCCGCCACCCCGATGCGCCGCACCATGGCGGGTGTCATCATCGACACCCCCACCATCGCCGCCAGCGCCAGCCCGCCGAAAAAGGCTTGCCGCTGCACATAATAGAATGGCTCAAGCCCGTTCCGGCTCGCCAGCGGCACACTCGCCGCAAGGCCAAGCAGCAGACCGATGCCGAACAAGACCATGATGCAGGTCATCGACCACTTGTCGATTGTCCGCCACCAACGGGGAAGAACAGGCTCCGTCACCCGTGAGGGCATGGAGCCATAGACCATCTCAGTCATGGATAATACGCCTGTCGCCTGCACTGCTCGATGCCCGTTTGTCCGGGCTTGTCATAACTCTAGCCCAACTCCGCGAATCAATCCAGCCCAAAGCACGCACCTCGATTCGCCCGAATCGCCCCGATTCCTCTCGCAGCCTCCCCCCTTCATCTTGGCGGAAAATACCCTGGGGGAAGCCGCCAAAGGCGGCGCGGGGGCAAGGCCCCCGTTGCTCCATTGGCCGGACCGCGCCGCAGGTCCGCCGCGCCCTGCGCGGCGGGCTGCGGCGCGCTTCCCCCTTGACAGCCCGCCAGCCCCTCCCCCGCTCCGCCGCTGCCTCACGCCAAGGTGAACACGAACCGTCCCCTCGCCACCCGCATCTGCGCTATTCTCAAAATGACATCGCAACAGGAGCCGCACATGACACGCCTCACCGCCCGCGACTTTTCCCCTGAATTGCTGGAACTTTACGATTTCTACGCCCATGGCCGCATCACCAAGCGCGAATTTCTGGACCGCGCCGGGAAATTTGCCGTGGGCGGCTTGACCGCCGCCACGATCCTGTCCGTCATGTCGCCCGATTACGCGTTGGCCCAGCAGATCGATTTCACCGACCCTGACATTATCGCCGAATACATCACCTACCCCTCGCCCGATGGCCATGGCGACGTGCGCGGCTACCTCGTCCGCCCCGCCACGGACGGCGTTGCCACCGCCGACCCGCGCGCTGCCGTGGTCGTCGTCCACGAAAACCGCGGCCTCAACCCCTATATCGAAGATGTCGCCCGCCGCGTGGCCAAGGCAGGCTACATCGCCCTCGCCCCCGACGGCCTCACCTCGGTCGGCGGCTATCCGGGCAATGATGAAAAGGGCCGCGAATTGCAGTCCTCGGTCGATCCGGAAAAGCTGATGAACGATTTCTTCGCCGCCATCGACTTTCTAAAGGCCGACAGCCGCACCACCGGCAAGGTCGGCATCACCGGCTTCTGCTACGGGGGCGGCGTTTCCAACGCCGCAGCCGTCGCCTTCCCCGATCTCGCCTGCGCGGTCCCCTTCTATGGCCGTCAGGCCGCCCCCGCAGATGCCGCTCGCATCACAGCGCCCATCCTGCTGCACTATGCCGAACTCGACACGCGCATCAACGAAGGCTGGCCCGCCTATGAGGCTGCGCTGAAAGCGGCCGGAAAAACCTATGAGGCGCATATCTACCCCGGCGTGAACCACGGCTTCCACAACGATTCCACCCCCCGCTATGACGAGGCCGCCGCAATCCTCGCCTGGGACCGCACCCTCGCCTGGTTTGCGAAATACCTCGCCTGACCGGCCAAAAGGACACCACGACCGGGAACCGCCACTGATCACACGGCGGTTCCCGCCACGACTGCCGCCGCCCACACCGGACAGGCCCACCCCCACCGCGGCCCCCGAGGCAACCGCCCCCCCAAATCCCCAATCTTTACGCCGCCTTTACGCCCTTCGCCCCGAACGGGAATGGCATCTTTACGGCCACCCACCGCACCCTCCGCTCTCTGAAACGGAGGTTCCGCAATGCTCGACATCATTTACATCGGCCTGGGTCTGGGCGGTTTCGCCCTCTTCGCCCTCGCCGTCCGCAGGCTGGAGCGGATGTGACATGCCGCTTTTTGATCTGATTCTGGGCGGCGGCGTGGCCGTGGGCCTGTTCCTCTATCTCGGTGCCGCTTTGCTGCGCCCCGACTGGTTCTGAAGGCGCATCTCATGGCCTTGCTGGCATATACCCTGTATTTCGCCGCCCTCATCGGCGCGGCCCTTCTCATCGCCCTCTGGATGGGCCGCGTCTATAGCGGCCTTCCCGCACTGGCCGGGATCGAACGCGCCGTCCTGCGCGCCAGTGGCGCAAATCCCGAACGCGACATGACCTGGGGCACCTATGCCATGGCCGTGCTGGCGTTCAACCTCGCCTGCTTTCTGCTGCTTTACACGATCCTGCGGGTGCAAGGCGCATTGCCCCTGAACCCCGACGGCATCACCGGCATGGCCCCGGACACTGCCTTCAACACCGCCATCAGCTTCGTGACCAACACCAACTGGCAGGCCTATACGGGCGAGGCACAGCTCAGCTACCTGTCCCAGATGGCCGGGCTGACAGTGCAGAACTTCGTCAGCGCAGGCACCGGCATGGCGGTGGCCCTGGCCGTGATCCGCGGCTTCACGGCGCCCAAAGGCAGCACGCTGGGCAATTTCTGGGTAGACCTGACACGTTCTGTCCTGTGGGTCCTGCTCCCGCTGTCGGTCATGCTCGCCCTGTTCCTTGCCTGGCAGGGCGTCCCGCAGACGCTGCAAGGCGCGGTAACGGCGACAACGGTCGAAGGGTCGGAACAGATCATCGCCCGCGGCCCCGCCGCCGCCCAGATCGCCATCAAGCAGCTGGGTACCAACGGCGGCGGCTTTTTCGGCGTCAACTCCGCCCACCCGTTCGAAAACCCCACCATCGCCTCCAACCTCGCGCAAAGCCTGTCGATCCTGCTGATCCCCGTCGCCTTCTGCTTCCTTTTCGGGCGCATGGCCGGGGATCGGCGGCAAGGCTGGGCGATCTTCGCCGCCATGGCAGTGATGTTCGTCGCGGGCCTCGCGGTCATCCACTGGGCCGAGGCGGCAGGAAACCCCCTCCTCGGCCCCGGCGCCAACCTCGAAGGCAAGGAACAACGCTTCGGCGCGCTGCTCTCGGCGCTCTGGGCCACCTCCACCACCGCCGCCTCGAACGGATCGGTCAACGCGATGCATGACAGTTTCATGCCGCTCTCCGGCCTCGTGATGATGGTGTTCATGCAGATCGGCGAGGTCATCTTCGGCGGGGTGGGTGCCGGTCTTTACGGGATGCTGCTCTATGTCGTGCTGGCAGTGTTTCTTGCGGGGCTGATGGTCGGGCGCACCCCCGAATATCTGGGGCGCAAGATCGAAGGGCGCGAAGTCACCCTCGCCGTTCTGGCCTTCCTCTCCATGCCGCTGGGCATTCTGGTCGGCGGCGCAATCGCTGCCACCGTCCCCGCCGCCCTTGCCGCCGTCCAAGACCCCGGCCCGCACGGGCTAAGCGAAATCCTCTACGCCTACTCCTCTGCCACCGGCAACAACGGCTCGGCCTTCGGCGGCTGGGGCGCGGCACAGCCCTGGCACACCACGGCGCTGGGGCTCATCATGTTGCTGGGCCGCTACGCCGTGATCGTGCCGCTGCTGGCCATCGCAGGCTCGCTCATCCGCAAACCAAAGGCCGCAGCAACCACCGGCACCTTCCCAACCCACGGACCGCTTTTCGTGACGCTGCTGGTACTGACCGTGCTGATCCTCGGCGCGCTCACCTTCTTTCCCGTCCTTGCCCTCGGCCCCATCGCGGAAGAAACCGCGCGCTTGGCCGGGCAGAGCTTTTGAGGCCTCCCATGTCCAGAAATGAAAAAGCGGCCGATATGTCCGGCCTGATGCGGACTGCCGCCCGCCAAAGCGTGACAAAGCTCGACCCCCGCACCCTGTGGCGCAACCCGGTGATGTTCGTCACCGCCATCGTGGCGGCCATGACCACGGTGCTGGGCCTGCGCGACCTGCTCTCGGCCACCCCCGGCGCGGGCGTGGCACTCCACATCGCGCTCTGGCTGTGGCTCTGCGTGCTGTTTGCCAACTTCGCAGAAAGTCTGGCCGAAGGCCGCGGCCGCGCACGGGCCGATACGCTGCGCGCCACCAAATCGGAAACCCGTGTCCGCGTGCTCGAATCCCCCGACGCCGACCCCACCACCGCAACCGAGATCGTCTCCACCGCCCTGCGCGCCGGGCAGTTCGTCTACATCACGGCGGGCGATATCGTCCCCACCGATGGCGAAGCCGTGCGCGGCATGGCAAGCGTCAACGAAAGCGCCATCACAGGCGAATCCGCCCCCGTGATCCGCGAAGCCGGCGGCGACCGCTCCTCCGTCACCGGGGGCACCACAATCGCATCCGACTGGCTGGTGATGAAGGTCACCGCCGAACCCGGCAAAAGCTTTCTCGACCGCATGATCGCGCTGGTCGAAGGGGCCGAACGGCAGAAAACCCCGAACGAGATCGCGCTGAACATCCTGCTGGTGGGCCTGACGCTGATCTTCCTCTTCGTTGTGGTCACCCTGCCGGCCTTCGCCAGCTATTCGGGCACCACGATCCCGCTGGTCGTGCTCGGGGCGCTTTTCGTCACGCTCATCCCCACCACCATCGGCGGCCTGCTCTCGGCCATCGGCATCGCGGGCATGGACCGGCTGGTCAAGGCCAATGTCATCGCCAAATCCGGACGTGCAGTCGAAGCGGCGGGCGATGTCGACACGCTCCTGCTTGACAAGACCGGCACCATCACCTTCGGCAACCGCATGGCCGACGCGCTGATCCCCGCACCCGGCGTCACGGCGCAGCAACTGGCCGAAGCGGCGGCACTCGCCTCCCTCGCCGACGAAACACCCGAAGGCAAATCCATCGTCGAAAAAGCGCATGAGATGCTGGGGGCCATCCCGCCCATGCCCACGGGTGCCGAACCCGTGGCCTTCACCGCACAGACCCGGCTGTCGGGCCTCGACCTCCCCGATGGCCGACAGTTCCGCAAGGGCGCGATCGACGCCGTTATCCGCCTGACCGGGCAAACCCCGCCCGGCGCCTTGGCGGCGCAGGTCGATGCCATCGCCCGCTCCGGCGGCACGCCGCTTCTGGTGGCCGAAGGGCGCACAATCCTCGGGGTCGTGCACCTAAAGGACATCGTCAAACCCGGCGTGCGGGAACGCTTTGCCGAACTGCGCGCCATGGGCATCCGCACCGTAATGATCACCGGCGACAACCCCCTGACCGCCGCCGCCATCGCGGCCGAGGCCGGGGTGGACGACTTCCTCGCCGAAGCCACCCCCGAAATGAAACTTGATCTCATCCGCCGCGAACAGGCGGGCGGGCGGCTCGTCGCCATGTGCGGCGACGGCTCGAACGATGCCCCTGCGCTGGCACAGGCCGATGTGGGCGTCGCCATGAACGCCGGCACCCCGGCGGCAAAAGAGGCCGCCAACCTGATCGACCTCGACAGCGACCCCACCAAACTGATCGAGGTGGTGATGGTCGGCAAGCAACTGCTGATCTCGCGCGGCGCACTGACCACCTTCAGCATCGCCAATGATGTGGCAAAATACTTCGCCGTACTTCCCGCGATCTTTGTTGCGGCCTATCCGGGGCTGGCCGTGCTCAACATCATGGGGCTGGCCTCGCCCACCTCGGCGATCCTGTCGGCGGTGATCTTCAACGCGCTGATCCTCATTGCGCTGGTGCCGCTGGCCCTGCGCGGGGTCGCCTACCGCCCCGCCACCGCGGCCCAACTGCTGCGCCGCAACCTGCTCGTCTACGGCTTGGGCGGGTTGATCCTGCCCTTCCTCGGCATCAAGGCCATCGACCTGTGCCTCGTCGCCCTGAACCTGGCTTAAGGAGATCGTCATGCTGTCCCATCTGCGCCCCGCCCTCACCCTGACGCTTCTGTTCACCCTGCTCACCGGTCTTGCCTATCCGTTGGCCCTGACGGGCCTCGCCCAAGGCCTCTTTCCCACTGCTGCAAACGGCAGCCTGCTGATGCAAGGGGATCGGGTGATCGGCTCCGCGCTTCTGGCCCAACCCTTTGCAGGGCCGGGCTACCTGCACCCACGCCCCTCGGCCAGCGGCTGGAACGCGGCGGCAAGCGGGGCCTCTAACCTCGGGCCGACATCCGCCGCCCTGATCTCCGCCGTGGCCGAACGCCGCGCCGCGTGGGAGGCGGATACCGGCCAGCCCGCCCCCATCGACGCCATCACCACCTCCGCCTCCGGGCTCGATCCCCATATCAGCCCCGAAAATGCCCTCGCACAGGCCGCCCGCATCGCCGCCGCCCGCAACACGGATGAAGCCACCATCCGCCGCCTGATCGCACACGCCACCCTCGGCCGAACGCTCTGGCTTTTCGGCGAACCGCGCGTGAATGTGCTGGAAACCAACCTCGCCCTCGACGCGGCCTTCCCCCCGCCGCCCGTCGCCGAAGAAACGCCCGCGCCATGACCCCAGATACGGCCATCCGCCCCTCGCCCGACGCCCTGCTAACGCAGGCCGCGCGCGAAGGGCGTGGTCGGCTGAAAATCTTCATCGGCGCCGCACCCGGCGTGGGCAAGACCTGGGCCATGCTCGACGACGCGCAGCGCAAACTCGCTGACGGCGTCGATGTGCTGGCCGCCCTGATCGAAACCCACGGCCGCCCCGAAACGCAGGCCAAACTGTCCGGCCTGCCGCAACTGGCCCGCAAACCCGTGATCTACAAAGGCCGCGCCCTGACCGAGATGGATATCGACGGCCTCCTCGCCCGTCGCCCCACGCTCGCCCTGATCGATGAACTGGCCCACACCAACGCCGATGGCAGCCGCCACGAAAAGCGTTGGCAGGATGTCGAAGAGGTGCTCGCCGCCGGCATCGACGTCTTCACCACCCTCAACATCCAGCACATCGAAACGCTCAACGAAACCGTCGCCCGCATCACCGGGATCCGGGTCCGCGAAACCGTTCCCGATCGCGTGCTCGAAATGGCGGACGAGATCGAACTGATCGACATCCCGCCCGACGAACTTCAGGAACGCCTGCGGCAGGGCAAGGTCTACCCGCAGGATCAGGCCACCCGCGCCCTGACCTCCTTCTTCGCCAAGGGCAATCTGACCGCGCTGCGCGAACTGGCCCTGCGCGCCGCCGCTGACCGTGTGGATGCCCAACTGCGCGAACATATGGCGGCCAATGCCATCACAGGGCCATGGCCCGCACAGGAACGCATCCTTGTCTGCATCAACGAAAGCCCCGCCGCGCGCGAGGCGATCCGCGTCGCCAAACGCTCCGCCGACCGCGCCCGCGCCGAATGGATCGCGCTCAATGTCTCGCAAACGCGCGCCGAATCCCTCCCCGAGGCGGAAAAGGACCGTCTCGCCGGAACCCTCCGCCTTGCCGAACGCCTCGGCGCCGAACTCGCCACCCTCGAAGCGGAACGCGACGTCGCGCAGGCGATCCTCGCCTATGCCGCCGACCGCAACGTCAAGCGCATCATCATCGGTCGCCCCCGGCCCCGCCCCTTTTGGGCGCGCCTGTCCAGCGAGGATGTCGCAAGCCACCTCCTGCGCCAATCCGGCAAGTTTGAAATCACCCTCGCCGCCGAACCCGAAGAACGCCCGCAGCGGCGCGGCTGGAACCTGCCCGCCATGCCCGGCGAACCCCGCGCCTGGGCCGAGGCGGTTCTGGCCGTCGCCATCGCCTCGGTCTGTTCCTATGCCGCGGAACTGCTTTTCCCGGTCGCCAGCCTGTCGGTGATCTACATGACGGCCGTGGTCGTGGTGGCCAGCAAGCGCGGCCTTGGCCCCGCGCTTGCCACCTCGCTGATCGGCTTCATGGCCTATAACTTCCTCTTCACCCACCCCCGCTACACCTTCCACGTCTCGCGCCAAGGCGAACTCCTGACACTGGGCCTGTTCCTTGTGGCCTCCCTGATCACAGGAAACCTTGCCGCCCGCCTGCGCGCCCGCGTGCAGGCGCAATCGGCCATCGCCGACCGCACCAACAAGCTTTACGATTTCAGCCGCCGCGTCGCCGCCGCAGCCACACCGGATGATGTGATCTGGGCCTCGGTCAGCCATGTCGCCAGCACCCTGCGCTGTGAAGCCGTGCTGCTGCGCCCCTCACCCGAGGGCGAATTGCGCGTCGTGGGCGGCTTCCCCCCCGAAGATCGTTTGGAAATTCGCGACCAATCCGCCGCCCAATTCGCATGGGACAGGGCCGAACCCTCCGGGCACGGATCGGACACGCTGCCGACAGCCCGCTGGTTTTTCCTTCCCCTCGTCGCGGGTGAACGCAAACTGGGCGTGCTGGGCATCGCCCATGCCGATGACCGACACCTCGCGCGCACCGACCGCCGCCTTCTGGATGCGCTGGTCGACCAGATCGCCCTCGCCCTCGAACGGCTGCGCCTGACCGAAGAACTGTCACAGTCGCGGCTTGCCTCGGAAACCGAACGCCTGCGCACGGCGCTCCTCTCCTCTGTCAGCCATGACCTGCGCACCCCCCTCGTCACCATCATCGGCGCGGCAGGCAGTCTTGCCGATACGCCGGGCCTGCCCCCTGATGCCCGCAAGGACCTAGCCGAAAACATCCGCGAAGAAGGCGAACGGCTGGATCGCTACGTTCAGAACCTGCTCGACATGACACGGATCGGCAACGGCGCCCTGACCCTGCGCCTCGCCCCGGTGGATCTTGGCGAACTTATCGGCGCGGCCCGCCACCGCCTGCGCGCGCCCTTGCGCGCCCATTCCGTCAGCGCCGATCTTCCCCCCGGCCTGCCCGCCGTGCTGGCCGATGAAATCCTGCTCGAACAGGTGCTGGTCAACATCCTCGACAATGCCGCCAAATACGCCCCGCCCGGATCAACCATCGCCCTTGCGGCCCGTCCGAACGGCGCGCGGCTCGAACTGTCGATCACCGACAGCGGCCCCGGCATCCCACCCGCCCAGCAGGCCCGCGTCTTTGATATGTTCTACCGCGTCACCGAAGGCGATCGTCAGCGCGCCGGAACCGGTCTTGGGCTTGCCATCTGCAAGGGTTTGACCGAAGCCATGGGCGGCACCATCCGGGCCGAAACCGCCGCAGCCGATGGCACCGGCACGCGCATCGTCCTGTCCCTGCCGCTCTTCAACCCCGAGACCTCTGCATGACCACCCCCACCCGTATCCTGCTGATCGATGACGAAGCCCCGATCCGCCGCTTCCTGCGGGTGCCCCTTCAGGCCGAAGGTCACAGCATCATCGAAGCCGGCACCGCACGCGAAGGCATCCTCGCCGCCGCGCGCGAATCCCCGGGCCTCGTGATCCTCGATCTTGGCCTGCCCGATGCCGACGGCCTCACCGTCCTGCGTGAGATCCGGGGCTGGAGCAAGGTTCCCGTCCTCGTCCTGTCGGTGCGCGCGGATGAGGCGGGAAAGGTCGCCGCACTCGACGCCGGGGCACAGGATTACGTGGTCAAACCCTTTGGCGTGAACGAACTCCTCGCCCGCATCCGCAGCCTTCTGCGCGACAGGGCCGACGCCCCCGCCCCGGCGGTGATCGAAACCCTCGACCTGCGGATCGATTCCGCCAACCACACGGTCACCAAATCCGGCACCCCCCTGCACCTGACGCGCAAAGAGTTTGATCTGCTCTGGCTGCTGGCAAGCCATGCGGGGCGGCTGGTCACGCAAGGCATGATCCTCAAATCGCTCTGGGGTCCGGCCCATGCCGAAGACAGCCAGTATCTGCGCGTCTATGTCCGCCAACTGCGCCAGAAACTCGCCGACGATGCCACCAATCCCCGCTACATCATGACAGAACCCGGCATCGGCTACCGCTTCCTCGGCTGACGCCTCCGCCCGTTGTACTGGCAGCCACCCAGCGCCAGTATCACGCCGCGCCCCAACCACGCGCGCGCCGCATCGGCCGTCACACCACCCCAGCCCGCGCATGCCGCCCTTAAAGGTACCTGAACCTGTGGGCTCAATACCCGCCACATCAGATGCGGGCCGCCCCTCTAAACATCCGTGCTGCACGCCCGATCAGGCACGGCCACCCCACCGGCCCGGCCATCTCTGCCGACCACAGACCTTACCACCCCGTTAACCTTAACGGGGCGTAAGCCCCCCGTGCGTATGCACAGCCGTCTGCACCGGCGGCTGCACCGCGCGCTGCACAGCCAAAACCCCCAAAACCCGGAAATTTATCCAGCGTCCGCAGGGCTTTGGCCCAAAACCGCCGCCACGCGGGCCATGAAATCCTCACCCCGTTTTTCAAAGTTCGGATACTGGTCGAAACTCGCCGCCGCCGGCGCCAGCAGCACCACTTCGCCCGGTTCCGCCTCTTCCGCCGCCCGCGCCACCGCGCGCTCCATCGTCTCACATATCTCGTGCGGCAAGTCCCCGATCTGCAACGCAAAATCCCGCGCCGAATGGCCAATCAGATAGGCCTTCACCACCGATCCCAGCAGCGGCTCCAGGGCGGCGATGCCACCCTCCTTGCCCATACCCCCGGCAATCCAGCGTATCTTTTCAAAGGCTTGCAGCGCCTTGGCCGCCGAATCCACATTCGTGGCCTTGCTGTCATTCACAAACCGCACGCCGCCGCGTTCCCCCACCAACTGGCTGCGATGCGGCAGCCCTGCAAAGGACCGCAGCGCCTTTTCAATCTCCTTCGGCCCCACCCCCAACGACCGGCAGGCCGCATAGGCCGCGCAGGCGTTCTGGTGGTTATGCGCCCCGGGCAAGCCCTTGATTTCCCTCAGGTCCACGCTCGCCACCTGCCGCCCCTTGCGCCATTCCGACAGGAACCCCTTGCGCGCAAACACCGCCCAGCCGAACCCTTCCAGCTTGGTCCCCGATGAAATCCGGATCACCCGGTCATCCTCTGGCCCCTCGGCCAGTTGGTTGGCCAGATAACGCCCCTCCACCTCATCCACACCCACCACCGCCCGGTCCGGCCCACCTTCGGAAAACAGCCGCCGCTTGGCCGCGAAATAGCCGCCCATGCCGTTGTGGCGGTCCAGATGATCAGGGGAAAGGTTCGTGAAAACAGCAACATCCGGGGTCAACGCCCGCGCCAGCTCCGTCTGGTAGGACGATAGTTCCAACACCACCACCTCGCCCTCAACACCGGGATCAAGGTCCAGCACCCCCCGCCCGATATTGCCCGCCATTTGCACCGGGCGCCCGACCTCTTCAAGGATGTGATGGATCAGCGCAGTGGTCGTGGATTTCCCGTTCGACCCCGTCACCGTCACCACCCGCGGCACCGTGTCGAACCCGTCCCAATCCCGCGTGGCAAAGCTGCGAAAGAACAACCCGATGTCGTTGTCGACAGGAATCCCCGCCTCATAAGCTCGCCCAATGATCTTGTGCGGCGCGGGGTAAAGGCTTGGAATCCCGGGCGAAACCACCAGAACCGCCACCCCGTCCAATGCCCCGTGACGGCCCAGATCGGTTACCTCGAACCCCTCCGCCTCGGCCTTGGCGCGCGCCTCCGGGCTGTCATCCCACAGCAGCAACTCCGCCCCGCCCGCCTGCAAGGCCCGCGCCGTGGCAAGGCCGGACCGCCCCAATCCCAGTACCGCCACCTTGCGGCCCGCATATCCAACCACCGGGATCATCAGCAACCTCCTGCCTTGTCTGCCAGCCCAAGGGATAGGGGACACAGGGCAAAAGGGAAAGGCCCCCTTCCCACAGCATAACGGGGGGTCAACGCCCCCCGGCCCGCTTCCCAAACCCTTGCAAAGGCTGACAATCCGGTGTCACCTCACCCCATGGTCCACCCAGCACCCCCCCGCTTCGCCACCCGGATGGACCTGGTCCAACCCTCCGCCATCCGCGAATTGCTCGCCCTCGGGGCCGACCCGTCGATCATCTCTTTCGGCGGCGGCTATCCTGATGCCAGCCTCTTTCCCCGCGCCCAGCTGGAAGAGGTCTACCGCGATGCGATCCGCGATCCCTCTGGCGATCCGCTGCAATACGCCCCTTCCAACGGCCTGCCCAAACTCCGCGCGCAAATCGCCGCCCTGATGACCGATGACGGCACCCCCTGCGGCCCTGATGATGTGCTGGTCCTGCAAGGCTCCCAGCAAGGCCTTGATTTCGCAGCCAAGATGCTGGTCAACCCCGGTGAGGTGATCATCGTCGAAGACCCCACCTTCCTTGGCGCCCTCATCGCTTTCGCCCCCAGCCAGCCGCGCTATGCGCCCATCCCGGTCGATGCCGATGGCATGGATATGGATGTGCTGGAAGCCACCCTCGCCACCACCCCCCGGGCGCGGATGATCTACACCGTCCCCGATTTCCAGAACCCCACCGGCGTCACCCTGTCGCTCGCCCGCCGCCACCGGTTGATCGACCTTGCCAACCGCCATGACCTGACGGTGATTGAGGACACCCCCTATCGACACATCCGCTTTGCGGGCGACACCCTGCCCACGCTGAAAAGCCTCGATACCCAAGGTCGCATCATCCACCTTGGCAGTTTCTCGAAAATCCTCGTCCCCGCGATGCGCTTGGGTTGGGCGGTCGCCGCGCCGCAACTGCTTGAAAAGATGGGCCTACTGAAGGTCGCGTCTGACACCCAGACCTCCACTCTCAACATGGCCGCAGCCAGCCTGTTTCTGGAACGGCATGACCTTCAGGCCCACATCGCCACCCTGCGCCACGCCTATCGCCGGAAGAAAGAGGTCATGCTCGACGCCATCCGCCTGCATTTCCCGCAAGAGGTGACAGTGACCGATCCCGAAGGTGGCCTCTTCACCTGGGCGCGCTTCCCCGATGGCTTCGACGCCACGGCCTTCATGCGCGACCATGCTCTGCCACAGGCGCGGGTGGCCTATGTCCCCGGCGGCAGTTTCTTTGCCACCACGCCCCAAGCTAACCACGCCCGCATCAACTTCTCCGCCCCGTCCGAGGATCGCATCCGTCAGGGGATCGAATCCCTCGGCCGTTGCCTGAAATCCCATATGTGAAAGCCCGCGCCATGCCTGTCACGCTGCACCGCACCACGCTTCCCCTTGCGCCCGATCTTTCCGGTTGGGCCGATATCCCGGTCGCTGTCGCAGTCGACACCGTCCCCGGCGCGCGCCAGATCGACCCCGACATCCGCCCCTTGCGACCGGCGGGCCGGCAGCCCCGGCTGATCGGCCGCGCCGTCACGGTAGATTGCGCCGCGCCGGATTTCGGGGCCGTGCTCCATGCGCTTGATCTCATTGGCAAAGGCGAGGTGCTGGTCATTGCCGCCCGCGCCCATCGCGACCACGCCATGATCGGCGATATCCTGTCGGGCCATCTGCGCAACAAAGGCGTCGCAGGTGTGATCGTCGATGGTGCGGTGCGCGACACCGGCACCCTTGGCCTATGGGATGATTTCGCAGTCTTTTCCCGTCACATCACCCCCCGTGGCCCGACGGGCGCCGATCAGGGCGCGGTCATGGGACCGGTCACCTTTGGTGGCATCACCATAGACGCGGGTGATCTGATCCTTGGTGATGACGATGGCCTCGTCTGCCTGCCCCCTGCCGCATGGGAAGAAGGCCTCACCCCCGCCCGCGCCAAACTCGCGCTTGAGGATCGCTGGACCGAAGCCCTCCGCACCGGCACCGCCACCGCAGCCTTCGCCCTGCCCGCCCCGTTCCGCCGCTGACGATCCCAACGCAACTTCCCGTGGAAGGAAATCCTCACCCTTCCAGCAACAGCGCCGACCCAATCCCACCCGCCGCCGCAATCGCGGCCAGCCCCACGCCACGCCCCAGATCGGAAAACAGCCGCACCGCCAGCACTGCGCCCGATGCCCCCACGGGATGCCCCCGCGCCAGCGCCCCGCCTCCAAGGTTCACCCGCGCCGGATCCAGCCCCGCGCCTTCGACACAGGCGATGGCCTGCACGGCATAGGCCTCCATCACCTCGGCCCGGTCCAGCGCCCCCGGCCGCAGCCCCGCCGCGCCCAGCACCTGCCCAATCGCCGCCACCGGGGCCAGCCCCGGCTCCCATGGCACCCCGCCCAGCGTCACCCCGCCTGCAATCCGCAAAGCCCGCGCCGCCCGCACCGCCACACGCTCTGACACCACCAGAACCAGCGCCGCGCCATCCGCCGCCACCGCCGCGTTGGCCGCTGTCACGCTGCCCGCCACCACCTTGGCCCGCGCCGCAAGCGCGGGCGTCAGGTCGCGCGTGAACCCGTCCCGCACTTTACCGCCGACACCAACGATCTCACCCGACAAACCCGCCGCCCGTGCCTTGCGATGGCTCTCCACCGCCCAGCCATCCTGCCGCTCCCGCGAAATCCCCAGCCGCAGGGCCAGCGCCGCCGCCGCCTCGGCCATGCCGGGGTCGCGGTCGGGCCAGGGGGTGAAGGGTGCCTCGTCATAGGCCGCCGCTGCCCCCGGCATCCGCCGCTCAGGGCGCTGGGAATAGCTCTCCACCCCGCCGGCCACCACCACCTCGGCCAGCCCGGCCATCACCATTCCCCGCGCGATCAGCACCGCATCCAGCCCGCCTGCACATTGCCGGTCGATGCTCAGCCCGGCCACCCGCTCGGGCAGGCCCGCCGCCAGCGCCACCCGCCGCGCAGGGTTCCCACCGGGGCCCAGCACATTGGACAGCACGACCTCATCCACCTGATCCGCCGCGATCCCCGCCGCCTCCAGCAGCGTCCGCAGCACTGGCGCGGCCAGGTCCTCAAGGCTCAGCGCCCGAAACGCCCCGCCGCGCGGCATCACCGCCGTCCGCTTTGCCGCGATCACAAAGGCCTGCATCCGCCCGCCCCCCAGCACGCGCAACCGCCTGCCCATTCACCTTGGCCCAAATACCCAAAAAACAGCGCCATCTGGCACACCGCCATGTAGTATGCGGCCCTCACAGCCCCACCTCCGCCGCCAGCCGCGTCAGATCGACCTTGCCCGAAGCTGTCTCGGGCCAAGTCTCGCGCCAGATCACCGCGCGCGGCATCTTCAGCGGCCCCAGCCGCGCCCGCGCCGCCCGCAGAATGGCCGCCTCCTGCGCCGGATCACCCTGCAACACCGCCACGATCACATGCCCCCGCATCCGGTCGGGTCGCGGCAGCACGACGGCCCGCCGCACGCCCGGCAGGGCCGCCAGAAAGGCCTCGATCTCTTCGGGAAAGACGTTTTGATCCGCCACTGTCACCATCCGCCCGGCGCGCCCGGCCAGATGCAGCTCGCCCCGCTCCATCCAGCCCATCTCGCCCACCGACATCCAGCCCTGCCGCTTCAGCGGCGCCATCCCGCGTCGGTCGCCATAGCGCGCGCAGAGATAGGGCGACCTCACCCAAACCTCACCCAATCCCCCCGGTCCCAGCACCGTGCCATCAGCCGCGCGAATTTCCAGCCGCACGCCGGGATAGACGCGCCCCACCCCTTCTGCCGCTGATCCTTCGTCGGTCAGGGTCACGAAACTCGTCTCCGCCGCGCCATAGAATTCCCGCACCTCAAGCTTGGGCGACAATCCCGCCAGCGCGGCGCGCAGGGCAGGGTCCAGCTTCGACCCACCCACCAGCACCAGCGCCAGATCGGGCAGTATCCCCAGCCCCTTTTCCACCAGCAGCCGCAATTGCGCGGGCGTGGCATAGATCACCTGCACCCGCCGCTCTGCCAGCGCGCGATGCTGCGCATCCGGGCGCAGACTGGCCAACAGATGCACCTCTGCCCCCAGACAGGCCCCTTCCAGCGCCCCATATAATGCAAGGGAATGGTCAATCCGGCCCAACACCGCGACCCGATGCCCCGGCACGATGCCGAACAGCCGCGCATTCACCTCAAAACTCGCACACCAACTGCGCTGTGTCCGCCGGATGCGGCGCGGCACGCCGGTCGAGCCTGAGGTCAGCGTCTCGAACACCGGGCGTTTACCGGCCTCAGGCGCAGGCAAGCCCCCTGCGCCAACCCGGAAGGGCAGACCCAGCGCCCCCCGCGCCAGCGCTAATGACACCGCTACCCCGCAGGGAACATCGGCGATGACCACTGCATCCCCATCCGGCAGGCCCGTCACCTCTGCGCCATCGGGCCCGAAAATTCGCGCCGCGGGATGGCGGCAAAAGCGATCCGCGATCCCGGCCCCGCGCGCCACAGGGGTCACTCTGGCCGGAACCGCGCCGACAATGCCCGCGCGCCCTGCGCCAGCAGCGCGATATCCATGCCGACGGCGGTAAAGGTGGTGCCCCAGCCAATGCAGGTCTGCGCGAAATCCGGGTCCAGCGTCAGGATGCCCGCAGGCTTGCCTGCCGCCACGATGGCCCGCACCGCCGCCTCGATCGCCGCCACCACATCCGGGTGCCGCATATCGCCCACATGCCCCATGCTTGCCGCCAGATCGGCCGGTCCGATGAACAGCGCATCCACCCCGTCCACCGCCGCAATCTCGGGGATGCGCTCCAGCGCCTCGGCCGTTTCCACCTGCACGATCAGGCACAGCTCTTGCTCGGCCCGCTGATGATAACCCGCCACCTGCCCGAACACGCTTGCCCGCGTCAGCCCCGCGACACCCCGGATGCCGCGCGGCGCATAGCGCATCGCCGCAACCGCCGCCCGCGCCTCATCGGCATTCTGTACATAGGGGATCAGCAGGGTCTGCGCGCCCAGATCCAGCAGCCGCTTGATCAGCACCACATCATTCGACGCCGGCCGCACCACGGCTTGCGTGCGATAGGGCGCCATCGCTTGCATCATCGCCAGCGTGTCGGGAACATCCGTGACCGAATGTTCCGTGTCGATCACCACCCAATCGAACCCGCAGGTCGCCAGCAGTTCCGCCACCACTGTACCGGGCATGGAATTCCACAACCCGATCTGTTGCCGCCCATCCTTAAGCCCGCGCTTGAAGCGGTTCACAGGCAACATCATGCCGTCACCAGCGTCTTGATCCGCCGCAACGCCAGCAGATACCCCTCAACCCCGCATCCCGCGATCACGCCCTCGGCGCGCAGCGAGACATAGGAATGATGCCGGAACGTCTCGCGCTTGTGGATGTTCGAGATATGCACTTCGATCACCGGCCCGTCGAACGCGTTCAGCGCATCCAGAATGGCGATGGAGGTGTGCGTCAGCGCGCCGGGATTGATGATCACCCCCGCCCCTTCCACCCGCGCCTGATGAATCCAGTCGATGATCTGGCCTTCATGGTTCGACTGATGAAACCGGATCGTCAGGCCCAGCTCTTCGGCCAGCGACGCACAATCCTCGGCCACATCTTCCAGCGTCGCACGGCCATAGATTTCAGGCTGTCGCAACCCCAGCAGGTTCAGATTGGGACCGTTGAGGATGTAGATGGGCTTTGCCACGGCTGCGGCTCCTTGGATGCGTTCACGCGGACGTTAATCGCGCCCAGCCCGGCCCGCAACCTTTGCCCGTGGCCGCATTCCAAAACCCGCTGTTATCTTGCGGCGCGGGCATACGCCCGCACGACTTTTGTCTCGCCTGCTCGCCTGCGCGCTTGGCTCGGCTGATGGGGGCGCTGCCCCCAAACCCCCGGGGTATTTTGGCCAAGATGAAGACCATGCGCAGCGGTCTTACCCAATAAAAATAGGCGCCCGCCCCCATCGCGATCCATGGTCACCACCTGCGGGAGCCGTGCAGGTCGGCAATCTTGGATCAGGGTCGGACGCCCAGTTTGCCACTCCTCTGGGGACAGAGAAGTTTCGTCGTCTCAGGCCACTTTCTCCAGCGCCACTTCCGGGGAAATCCCCAGCGCGCGGACAACGGCCTGTGTCAGATGCGGGCGGTTCAGCGTGTAGAAATGCAGATCCTCCACCCCGCCCTCGATCAGACGCGCACAGAGCGAGGTGCACTGCGTCAGCGCCAGCAATTCCTCGCGCCCGTCACGCGCCGCGATGCGGAACGCCTCATCCAGAGCGCCGGGTACTTGGGTTCCGCAGCGATGGGCAAACTTCTTCGCCCCGTCCCAGGACGTGATCGGCAGGATGCCCGGAATGATCGGCGCGTTGATCCCGGCTTTCACGCAGGCATCGCGGAAGCGGAAAAACGTGTCGGCGCTGAAGAAGAACTGCGTGATCGCGCTGCTGGCGCCCGCGTCGATCTTGCGCTTGAGCCAATCCACATCGGCAAAGCTGTCCTTGGCATCGGGGTGCGGCTCCGGATAGGCGCCCACGCGGATCTTGAATTTGCCCGTCTTGGCCAGCGCCTCGACCAGTTCCACGCTCGATGCAAACCCATCGGGATGTGCGGTGAAGCGCTGCGCCCCCTTGGGTGCATCGCCGCGCAGGGCCACGATCTCCGTCACGCCAGCCGCGGCGTAGCTTTCGGCAATCTCCAGCGTTTCACTGCGGGTCGCATCCACGCAGGTCAGATGCGCCGCCACGTTCAGCCCGTAATTGCGGTGGATCGCCCCTACCGCCTCATGCGTCAGCTTGCGCGTCGTGCCGCCCGCGCCATAGGTGACCGACACAAAGTTCGGCCGCAGCGGGGCCAGAACCTGCACCGTCTCCCACAGCCGGAAAGACGCATCCAGCGTCTGCGGCGGAAAGAATTCAAAGCTGATGCGCGGGGCGGTCATGGCACGAAACTCCTGATGTCTTGCCCTCTTGTCTCAGGAAACGTCATGTGAGACAAATTCATAATACTCATCATCAACATGAATCCTGCGCATCATCATGCATCTCGAATTCCGCCACCTTCGCACCATCCGCGCCATCCATCAGGCTGGTGGCCTCGCCCGTGCGGCCGATATCCTGAACATGACGCAATCCGCCTTGTCTCATCAGGTAAAGGGGTTGGAGGATCAGGCCGGGGTGGAGCTTTTCGTCCGCCGCTCCAAACCCATGCGCCTTTCGGCGGCGGGCATCCGGATGCTGAAACTCGCCGAACGCATCCTTCCCGAGATTGATGCGTTGGAAGAGGAATTCCGCGCCCTGAAATCCGGCAAAACGGGGCGGCTGCATATCGCCATCGAATGTCATGCCTGTTTCGATTGGCTTTTCCCGGTCCTCGAACAGTTCCGCCATGCCTGGCCCGATGTCGATGTCGATATCCGCGCGGGCCTTGCCTTTGACGCCATCCCCGCGCTGTTGCGCGAAGAGGTGGACCTTGTGATCTCTTCCGATCCCCTCCGCCTTGACGGGGTGATCTACAACCCGCTCTTCGACTACCACCCCACTTTCGTCGCCGCCAAGGACCACCCGCTTGCTGCGAAAGATTGGGTCGGGGCAGAGGATTTCCGCGACGAGGTGCTGATCACCTACCCCGTCAGCCGCGACAAACTGGATATCTTCACCGAATTGCTGACCCCGGCCAAAGTGGAACCCCGCGGCCAGCGCCCTGTGGAACTGACCGCCGTGATCCTGATGCTGGTCGGCTCCAACCGCGGCGTTGCCGTGCTGCCCGATTGGGTGCTGCGCGATGTGCGCAGCCATGCCGATTACATCACCCGCCCCCTCGGCCCCCGCACCATCACCCGCCGCCTCTACGCCGCCACGCGGGATGAGGATGCCGCCAAGCCCTTCATGGCGCATTTCCTGCGGCTGGGCCGGACCGAACCGGTGAAGTTGCAGCGCGGCTAGGCGGTTTTTGACGCAAGAACCGCACTGGAATTTGGCGCAAATTCCGGCACCAAACGTCGGACCAAACGATTTCTGCGCCAAAAGTCGTTGCGAAATCCGCGACAGATTTCGCTCTGCCCCAAGGCCACGGCCAAACGCAAAAGCGTGGACCTGCGACATCGTAAATGCCGAAGATCGCGGGCAACTTACACCAAATCGAAATCCGTAAGGGTCAATGCCGTCACGCCGGTCAGCGTCGCCACCAAAACCGGTGCACTCCCGCCTACGCCATCGCTGTCCCAGAACAATTGCCGGTTTGCCGGATTGAAAAAGAACCACGACGCCCCGCTTCCACCCGCCGAGGTTCCGTTCACAAATCGCAGAGTCGAGTCCATTCCGGCGAAGCTGTCGACCTCGAACCGCAACCGATCCACGCCGGACACGAAGTCTGTGACTGTATCATTGAACAGGGCGTCATTGTCCCAATTCTGAAAGGAAAACACATCGCTTCCCGCGCCTCCGGACAAGCGGTCGCGTCCGCTTCCACCATCAAGCCAATCATTGCCTGCGCCACCTGAAAGCGTATCATTGCCAGCATCACCGTAAAGTTCGTTTGCAAGCCGATTGCCCGTAAAGCGATCGGCCAAAAACGTACCGGCGAGGTCTTCGATACCGATCAGGTTTTCCACATTACCAAAACCGTCGTTGATCACGCGATTCGTGGACAGGGCCAAATTCACCACGGCGCCGGTATTGACGTCGTCATCCCCAAAAAACACCACATCGCGCCCGGCCCCGCCATCAATCCGATCCACTCCCTCGCGGCCAATAAAGAAATTGCGATCTGCGTTGCCGATAAGGACATCATTTGCCGCCGTACCTGAGACCACTTCGATCCCCGACAACCGATCAGTGTTTCCCCAGCCATCCGTCGCGGTGCCGGTCGCCAGATTGACCGTCACCCCCAGTAGGCCGCCAAAATCGGCATCTAGATGATACCATACCGCGTCAAAACCCGAGCCCCCGTCGATCGTGTCATTCCCACGCAGCCCCGCAAACTGCTCCTCCGCGGCGGACCCGGTAAAGTTGTCGGACATCCGCGAACCCTGCACCCGCTCGATTCCGAACAGAGTGTCGGTCCCACCCCAACTATCCGTGGCAACCCCGGTCGCCAGATTCACAACCGCGCCGCGAAAGGCCGATCCATCGAAAAAGCTTTCAGAGAGGGAATAGGTATCCCGGCCATGGCCACCAAAGATCGTGTCATTTCCAGCACCCGCCTCGATGAAATCCCAGCCGCCGCCGCCATAGATCACATCATTGCCACCGTTGCGCCCGCCGATGATTTCATCATCGAGATCCGACCCATTGATCGTGTCGTTGCCCGCCAGGAACAGCGAAAAAAGTTCCCAGCCATTGGGCGTCCTTTGCTGTCCGAACCGTTCCCATCCGAACATAAAATGATCAAAATCCGTCAGCTCAATCGAGAGTCCGGTCACTGTCATCCAGACCTGCCCGTTCACGCTCAGTGTGACAGCCTGCACCTCGCCCGACAGAGGCCGCGTCGGCGTCCCCGGAGCATAGGTGAGGCCGACCCCCGTTACCGTAATCACCAATACACCCACAGAACTTGCAGGATTGGTCAGGGTCACGGATGTCGGCGACCGGATCAGCGACAAGTTTGGATCACTTCGGGAAAACTCGAAAAGATCCGGCAACCACACATCATTCGTGTTGACGGCATTGGTCAGGGTCAAAACAGCCATGCTAGGCACCCGATAAATCGTTAAAATACTCGACTCAGGTTAGGAACAGCCAAGCAGCTTGGCAAGCCATTTGGAGCTTACCTTCCCTCCCCACCACGCGTCACTCGTCCTCCTTGACCGCAAAGCGCCGAGCCCCAACGATCCCGGGAAGCGCGACCTGCACCCTGATGGTCAATGTCGCGGCCGGAACGATTTCTGCATTAGAAATCGTCGCGTGATTTGCGCCAAATTTCACCAATTCCCCGCTCACGCGCCGCATTCTCCCGCGCCAGCGTCGCCGCCTCGACCTCGGCCAGACGCTGCAACGCGCCTTCTATGCCGCTCCGGCGCACCTCCCGCTCCCAGATTCGCTGCGCACTCTTGGCGCTCCAAGGCAGCGCCGCGCCTTTCAGCCAAAGCCGCAACGGCGCAGGCAGGCGGTCATGCGCCCGCATCGCGCAGCCCTCACGCCGCCGGGCCAGCGGCGAGGACAGGTTCCCGCTCATGCCGCCTTCCACAGCGGAAAGGGATCCGCCATCCCCGCCCAGTCACCGGGGGCGAACCCTTCGGCGGGCACCAGCGCCGCATCCAACGCCGCGACAATGGCCGCGCGGTCCATCCCATGCCCGATGAACACGATCTCCTGCCGCCGGTCGCCCCAAGGCTCGGCCCAATGCGCGCGCAGATCGGCCAGCGCATCGGGATGCTTGGGCCACCGCCCCTCAGGCACCGCCGCCCACCAGCGGCCCAAGGGCGACACCGATGACACCGCCCCCGCCAGCGAAAACTCCGCCGCCCAGTCGGGCCGTGTGGCCAGCCAGAAATGCCCCTTCGCCCGGATCACCCCCGGCAAATCACCGTTCAGCACCGCATGAATGCGCGCCGGATCAAAGGGCCGCCGCGCGCGATAGACAAAACTGGCGATCCCGTATTCCTCGCTCTCCGGCACATGCGACGCGAACCCGTAAAGCTCCTTGGCCCAGAGCGGATGCTCTGCCGCACGGTCGAAATCGAACAGACCAGTGCCCAGGATGGCGCCCGGTGGCACCCGCCCGTGATCGACCTCGATCACCCGCGCATCGGGGTTCAGCGCTGCGATGATCTTGCGCGCCGTATCCACCCGCGCCGCCCCGGCATCGCGCACCTTGTTCAGCACGATCACATTGGAAAACTCGATCTGCTCGGTGAGCAGGTTCACCAGCGCGCGCCCGTCGCCTTCGGGTGTTTCCACCCGCGCTGCCAGAAAATCATGGCTCGCGAAATCCCGGGTCAGGTTGATGGCATCCACCACCGTCACCATCGTATCCAGCCGCGCCACATCCGACAGGCTGATCCCCTCCGCATCGCGGAAGTCAAAGGTCGCGGCCACCGGCAGCGGCTCTGATATCCCGCTCGATTCGATCAGCAGATGATCGAACCGCCCCGCCTCGGCCAGCTTGCGCACCTCCACCAGCAGATCGTCGCGCAGGGTGCAGCAGATGCAGCCATTGGTCATTTCCACCAGCTTTTCCTCGGCCTGATGCATCTCGGCCCCGGCGCGGATCAGGTCGGCGTCAATATTCACCTCGGCCATATCGTTGACGATGACCGCCACCCGCAGCCCGTCGCGATTGTTCAGCACATGCGACAGCAGCGTGGTTTTTCCGGCACCAAGGAAACCGGACAGGACGGTGACGGGCAAGCGGTTGTCTTTCTGAAAAACTTCGGACATTCGGCGACTCCATAATGTTATATCATAACATATATGCGTCGATCCTAAGCCTGTCCAGCAGCCCCAGTCTGGCCAAGAGAGTTTCCAACAAACATGAAAGGGCGGCGCCTGTCCGGCACCACCCTCCGGCTTAATCCGAACGCTGGGCCTGGGTCAGCCCCAAAACTCGAAATCGCTTGCTGCCAGTTGGTTAACACCCGTTAGGGTAACTACGAGGTATGCGGCTGCGCCTCCGATACCGTCGGCATCCCAGAAAAGCCGATTGGTCGCACCATCAAAGTAAAACCAAGCCTCCCCGGCAGTCCCGGCGCTGGTTCCGTTCTGAAAACGCAACGGTTCCGTCGACCAGGCCGAAACCAACGTGTCAATGCCAGATCGAAAGTCGGTGATCACTGGCCCCCATGATCCTCCTCCAGCATCTCCCAATACGAATAGCCCATCAAAGACAAAGACATCGGCCCCCGTACCCCCGGTCAACTGATCGAATCCACGGCCGACCACCAGCGTGTCATTGCCCGCCCCACCGTTGATCGTGTCGTTGCCGTCATAGCCGCTTATCCGATTCGCCAAACGGTTTCCGGTGAGGTTATCCGCAAGAGAAGTACCGTTGAGGTTCTCTATGCTGACCAGCGTCTCCCGATTGCCGAACCCGTCATTCTGCACCTGATTTGTGGTCAGCGACAAATTCACGATAGCCCCGTTAAGCACATCAGGTGTCCAAAAGTCCGCCGTGTCCCGCCCTGCCCCCCCGTTGATGACATCCACACCAGCCCCACCGATAATCAGGTTGTCCCGCAGATTGCCGACAATCGTATCGCTGCGGTTTGTGCCAATGACATCTTCTATGTTCACCAGCCTGTCTGTATTGCCCCATCCATCCGTGGCGATGCCGGTGGTCAGGTTCACGTTCACCGCCGCATTTCCGCCCCAACGCGCATCCCAATCATAGCGGACTAGGTCGATGCCGCCCCCGCCGTTGATCGTGTCATTCCCTCGCAAGCCCCCGAACTGCTCCCCTGCATCCGATCCGGTAAAGCGGTCCGACATCCGCGATCCTTCCACCCGCTCGATCGACGACAGCGTGTCCGTCCCGCCCCAACTGTCCAGCGCCCGCCCCGTCGCAAGGTTCACATTCGCTCCGCGATAGGCCGAACCGTCCCAATGCGTCTGGCTCAGGGAATACATGTCGCTCCCGCCGCCGCCATTGATCGTGTCATTGCCCGCATCCGCCATGATGAAATCAGATCCACCCCCGGCATTGATCAGGTCATTTCCCGTATTGAATCCGTCAGCAAGGTCATCGTCACCGGCCGACCCGTTGATCGTGTCATTGCCGGCAAGAAAAAGAGAGAACAGGTCAAACCCATTGCCGGGGCGGTATTGGCCCCGATCTTCCCAACCGAACATAAAGTGGACCAGATCTGTCAAGGCAACCGACAGGCCGGAAATCGTCATCCACAATTGGCCATTGATCGACAGGGTCACTGTATCGACAATGCCGGATAGCGGCGCGCCCTGATCTCCCGTACTTGCGTCCACAAAGTAGGTGAAACCTGTGCCCGTCGCCACAATAGTGGACAGGCCCGCAGCTCCCGGCGCGGTCAATTCCATCCGCGTTGCCGAGGTGGTGACCAGGGGATCAAGGTTTGGATCCAGCGCGTCGAAAACGAACAAACCCGGCAAGAAGTAATCATTAAAATTTACAGCGTTTGTATAGGTCACAACAGCCATAACTGGCACCCCCTAAACTCATTACATTATCAACCAAAGCTTACTCATGCTCGTTGAGTCTGCCAAGCTTCCTCCCACGTCTCTTAACCGCTGCCTTGCATAAGCCCGATCAAGCCCCGCCCGCACAAAACGAAAGGGGCGGCCCAGTAGACCGCCCCAAACCCCGGATCATGCCGGCATCAGAACAGATCGAAATCCGCCGCTGTCAGGCTGTCCACACCGACCAGCGTCGCCACCAGCACCGCCGCCGCGCCGCCGATGCCATCGGCATCCCAGAACAACCGGTCTGTCGCCGTGTTGAAGAAGAACCAAGATTCCCCCGTTCCGCCCGCCGTTGTGCCGTTGCGGAACCGCACCGTGCCGTCCATCCCGGCAAAATCCTCAAAGGCAAAGGCCAGCGAGTCGATGCCCGATCTGAAATCGGTGATCCGGTCGCCAAAGGGGTTCGACCCATCCCAACTGTCAAAGACAAACACGTCGGACCCCGTACCGCCGGTCAGGGTATCCACGTCCGCCCCACCGTTCAGCGTATCATTGCCGCCACCGCCCGACAGCGTGTCGTTGGCCGCATCGCCATACAGGTCATTGGCGAACCCATTGCCGGTAAACGAATCGGCCAGCTGGGTGCCCCACAGGTTTTCGATGCTGACCAGCGTCTCGCGGTTGCCGAACCCGTCATTCTGCACCTGCTCGGTGGCAAAGGAGAGGTTGACGTTGGCCCCGTTGAACACCTCATCGTCCAAGAAATCGACGGTATCCCGCCCCGACCCACCGTTGATGGCATCCACCCCGTCAAAGCCGCGGAAGATGTTGTCCTGCGAATTGCCGACAATCGTATCACTGCGGGCAGAGCCCCAGACGTTTTCGATGTTCAACAGCCGGTCCGTATTGCCCCAGCCATCCGTGGCGGTCCCGGTGGTCAGGTTCACGTTCACCGCTCCGGTCCCGCCCCAGCGCGCGTCCCGGTCATAGCGGACCGTATCCGCACCGCCGCCGCCATTGATCGTGTCATTGCCGCGCAGACCGGCGAACTCTTCCTCCGCATCCGATCCGGTAAAGCGGTCCGACATCCGCGATCCTTCCAACCGCTCGATCGAAGACAGCGTGTCCGTCCCGCCCCAACTGTCCAGCGCCCGCCCTGTCGCAAGGTTCACATTCGCCCCGCGATAGGCCGCACCGTCCCAAAAGGTTTCGCTGAAAGAATAAACGTCCTCGTCCGCACCCCCAAAAATGGTGTCATTCCCGGCATCGGCCTTGATGAAGTCATACCCGGCCCCGGCATTGATCAGGTCATTGCCCGTGTTGCGCCCACCGATGATGTCATCGCCATTATCCGATCCGTTGATCGTGTCATCCCCGGCCAGGAACAGCGAAAACAGGTCAAACCCATTGCCGGGGCGATAGTCGCCCCTGTTGAACCAGCCGAACATGAAATGATCCAGATCGGTCAGTTCCACCGACAGGCCGGTGATCGTCATCCAAACTTGGCCATCGACCGACAGCGTCACCGTGTCGACGATGCCGGAAAGTGGGCCGCCCGGATCCCCAGTGATCGGATCGGTGAAATAGGTAAAGCCCGTCCCCGTCGCCGAAATCGTCACCGTGCCCGGCTCGCGGGGCATGGTGAGCACAACCTGCGTGGGTGAAGTAGAGATATCCGGGTCGAAAGCTGGATCCTGCGAGTCGAACTCGAAAAGCTCCGGAAGATAGTAGTCGTCCGAATTCGAAGCGTTGGTAAACGTAACAACAGGCATAACGGGTACTCCCAAACTCAATACACAACTGCCCCAAAAACTACCCCCGTCACCTGAGTCTGCCAAGCCATTTCCCGCGCCCCCTTCCCTTCCCCCCCGCCCCCGTGTAATGCCCCTCCCCTGACGCCCAAACCCCCGGAGCCCCTGCAATGCAAGGCAGCGCGAACCTCAACCTGATGATCAAAGCCGCCCGCAAGGCCGGCCGCTCGTTGGTCAAGGACTTCCGCGAAGTGGAAAACCTTCAGGTCTCCACCAAGGGCCCCGGCGATTTCGTCAGCCGCGCCGACCGCGAGGCAGAGCGCATCATCAAGGAAGAGTTGATGGGCGCGCGGCCGACCTATGGCTGGCTGGGCGAAGAAACCGGCCGCACCGATGGCGCCGATCCAACCCGCCGCTGGCTTGTCGATCCGTTGGACGGCACCACCAATTTCCTGCACGGGATGCCGCATTGGGCTGTCTCCATCGCGCTGGAACACAAGGGCGACATCGTCTCTGCCGTCGTCTATGACGCCGCCAAGGATGAGCTGTTCTGGGCCGAAAAGGGCGCAGGCGCCTGGATGAACGACCGCCGCATGCGCGTGTCTGGCCGGCGTGAAATGCATGACGCCGTCTTCGCCACCGGGGTGCCGTTCGGGGCCAAAAACACGCTCCCTGCCATGTTGCAGGATCTTGCGCGCCTGATGCCGGCCTGTGCCGGCGTGCGCCGCTGGGGCTCGGCCGCGCTCGATCTCGCCTATGTCGCTGCCGGCCGGTATGACGGCTATTGGGAACGCGAGTTGAAGGCTTGGGACATCGCCGCCGGGATCCTGCTGGTGCGCGAAGCGGGCGGTTTCGTCTCGGCCATCCGCGACGGCGACGATCCGCTGGAAAAAGGCGCCGTCATCTGCGCCAACGAACCCCTGTTCGAACCCTTCCGCAAGATCATCCGCGGCGCCTGAACCCTATCGCCACGGGCCCGGTTTCGCCCCCGGCCCGCCGCGCCGGACGCGCGGCACGCCTGTGCGCACCACACGGTAGGTCGCCTCCGGATGCGGCGGCGAGCCCTGCGTGCGGCTCCAGAACTGCGGCCCGCCCCGCCGCAGCCACAAAGGCAGGCACAGCACCAGCCCCGCCACGAACCCGCCCGCATGCGCCCAATAGGCCACGCCCCCCACATCGGCGGGCGTCATCGCGCCATTGACCACCTGAAACCCGAACCACAGCCCCAGCATGATCCATGCCGGGATCGGAACCACCCGAAAAAACACGATGAAGATGAACAGCACATCCACCTTGGCTCGGGGAAACAGCAGCAGATAGCCCCCCATCACCCCGGCAATCGCGCCCGATGCCCCCACCATTGGGATCATCGACGCCGGCTCTGCCGCGAATTGCAGGCCCGCTGCCGCCAGCCCTGACATGAGGTAGAACCCCAAGAACCGGACATGCCCCATCTCATCTTCCAGATTGTCCCCGAAGATGTACAAAAACAGCATATTGCCCAGCAGATGCATCCAGCCCCCGTGCAGGAACATCGAGGTGACAAAGGTCTCATACCCCTCACCAAAGCCGATGCGCGCCGGCACCAGCCCCCATTGCATGAAGAACCGCCCCACTTGCGCCTCGCCCGACAGGGCAAGCCAATAGGCCAGAAACACCCCCACATTCACCGCAATCAGCGCGAGCGTGACAAAGGGCGTCCGCCCCGACGGGTTATGGTCGCGAATTGGAAACATGCGCCTCAGGCTGGCCCGGCGGCCCATTCCGCGTCAAGCCTCTCCAATCACAAAGATCACGCCACCACATGACCCGCCCAACCGGAACCAAACGCCAGGGTGAAGGCTTTCGCACCGGGGCTTTCTTCTCTGTCCAAATATCCTCGGGGGTGAATTGGCGCAAAGCGCCAAGAGGGGGCAGAAGGCCCCCTTCCTTCAGAAATTCTTCACCGAAGAATTTCCCAACCCCGAAAATTCTTCGAAGACGAATTTTCCCTCACCTCCAGCCCGAAAATTCTTTGCCGAAGAATTTTCGGTCCCCTCACACCTCCGCCACTTCCATCAGCAGCTGCGCATTGCCGCCCGATGCCGTGGTGTCGATGCAAACATGCCGTTCCAACCGCGCATGGCCCGCATCCGGCGCGCCCCCGATCAGCGGCAGGATTGCCCCCGCTCGCCCTGCCAGCGCCCATGCATAGGCACGGCCTGCCTCAGCTGTTCCCCACCAGATCGCGCCGGAAATCCCGTCCAGCCGCGCCAAGGCAGCCGCCTCCAGCGACGGCGCTTCCACCGCCATGCCGCCCAGCGCCCGGATCGCCGCCGCCTGCGCCGCCGCCGCACCCGCCGTCGGGCCAAGGCAGACCACCGCCCCCCGCGCCACCGTCGTCAGCCGGTTGGATTCCCCCGTCGGCCCCGGCAGGTCAACACTCACCGGTCCCGCTGCCGCAGGCACAGCCCGCAACGCCGCGACAATTTCACTTTCCGCAGCCACCCGATCCTCCCCGGTGACCATCGGCACCTCGTCCCGGGTGAAGCGATGCACGTAATCCGGCCCGCCCGCCTTTGGCCCCGTACCCGACAGGCCTTCGCCGCCAAAGGGCTGGCTGCCCACCACCGCGCCAATCTGGTTGCGGTTCACATAGGTGTTGCCCACACGCAGCCGCTCCACGATCCGCTGCACCCGATCGTCGATCCGCGTGTGCAGGCCAAATGTCAGCCCGTATCCCGTCGCGTTCACCGCATCCACCACCGCGTCGATCTGATCGGCGCGGAACGTCGCCACATGCAGCACCGGCCCGAAAATCTCCTGCCCCATCGCCGCGATCCCGGACACGCGGATCACCGCCGGGCCCACAAAGGTTCCTCCCTCCGGCGCGGCCATCTCCTTGATCACCCGCCCCTCGGCCCGCGCCTTGGCGATATGGTCGCGGATCATTCCCGCCGCCTCTGCGTCGATCACAGGCCCCACATCGGTCGCCAGGTTCCATGGATCGCCCAGCGCCAGTTCATCCATCGCGCCTTCCAGCATCTCCAGTACTGGAACGGCCACATCCTCCTGCACATACAGACAGCGCAGCGCCGAACAGCGCTGCCCCGCTGATTGGAAGCTGGAGGCGAGGATATCCCGCACCGCCTGTTCCGGCAGGGCTGTCGAATCCACCAGCATCGCATTCAATCCGCCGGTTTCCGCAATCAGCGGCGCGGTCGGGTCCAGATGATCGGCCATCGCGCGGCGGATCGCCTGCGCCGTCTCGGTCGATCCGGTAAAGCACACGCCCCCCACACGCGGATCAGAGGTCAGCATCCGCCCGACCACCGGCCCCTCACCGGGCAGCAATTGCAGTACCGTGACCGGCACCCCCGCCCGATGCATCAACCCCACCGCGAGCGCGGCAATCAAGGGCGTCTGTTCCGCAGGCTTGGCCAGCACCGCATTGCCCGACGCCAGCGCCGCCGCAATCTGTCCCGTGAAAATCGCCAAGGGGAAATTCCAGGGCGAGATGCAGGTGAACACCCCCCGCGCCGGGGCCGTCAAACCCGCCACACCATCGGCGTAGTAGCGCAGGAAATCCACCGCCTCGCGCAGTTCTGACACCGCATCGCCCAGCGTCTTGCCCGCCTCCCGCGCCAGCAGCGCAAAGATCGGCCCGACCTCGGCCTCAAACAGGTCTGCCACCCGCCGCAGCACTTCCGCCCGCTCTGCCGGACCGGCCGCCCAGGGCTCCGCCAGCCGCAGCGCCGTTTCCACATCCGGCGCGCCCGCCTGCACCACATGCCCCACCAGCGCCCCACTCGCCGGATTGCGCACCTCAACCCGCAAGCCCCCGACAGGCCGCCCCGCCGTCATCGGCCCCGCTTCGAACAACCGCGTCGCATGGGCCGCGCGCGCCGCCTCGATGGCGGCCAGATCGACCGCATCCGTCAGATCAAACCCCCGCGCATTCACCCGGCTGCCAAAGAGCCGCGGCCCGGTTTTCAGCGCCGGGCTGGCGACCTGCGCCATGCCTTCCATCGCCGTCAACGGGCAGGCCGCCACCACAGCAGGCGGCACCTCCTCATTCACGATCTGGTTCACGAAAGACGAATTCGCCCCGTTCTCCAACAACCGCCGCACCAGATAGGCCAGCAAGTCGCGATGCGCGCCCACCGGCGCATAGATCCGGCAATTCGTGCCACGATCCGTCAGCACCAGATCATGCAGCCGCTCGCCCATCCCATGCAGGCGTTGAAATTCATAGGCCCGCTTGTCGCCCGCCATTTCCAGAATGGCCGCCACCGTATGCGCGTTGTGCGTGGCGAACTGCGGATAGATGCGGTCCGTCATCCCCAACAGCTTCTTCGCATTGGCGATATAGCTTACATCCGTCGCCTGCTTGCGCGTGAACACCGGAAAGCTTTCCAGCCCCAGCACCTGCGCCCGCTTCACCTCGGCATCCCAATAGGCGCCCTTCACCAGCCGCACCATGATCTTGCGGTCCAGCCGGTCCGCCAGCGCGTAAAGCCAGTCGATCACCGCCCCAGCACGGCGGCCATAGGCCTGCACCACCACGCCAAAGCCGTCCCATCCCGCCAGCGACGGATCCGACAGCACCGCCTCGATCACCTCCAGCGACAGCGCCAGTCGGTCCGCTTCCTCAGCGTCGATGTTGAACCCCAGCCCTGCCGCCTTGGCCAAACCCGCCAAAGCCCGCACCCGCGGCACCAGTTCCGCCATAACCCGCGCGCGCTTGGCCACCTCATAGCGCGGATGCAGCGCCGACAGCTTCACCGAAATCCCCGGATTGGCGCGAATATCCGCGCCCTTGGCCGCCGCCGCAATCGCCGTGATGGCCTTGGAATAGCTCAGATGATAGCGCCGCGCGTCGCCTTCGGTCCGCGCTGCCTCGCCCAGCATGTCATAGCTATAGGTGTATCCCTTCGCCTCCAGCTCGGTCGCCCGCTTCATCGCGGCCTCGATCGTTTCGCCCAGAACGAACTGCCGCCCCATCTCCTTCATCGCCTGCGCCACTGCGCGGCGGATCACCGGCTCGCCCAGCCGCTTCACGGCAGCGCGCAGATGGCCCACCACCCCCGGCTCGCGATCCTCCAGCACTTTCCCGGTCAGCATCAGCGCCCATGTCGACGCATTCACAAGCGACGACGCCGACTTCCCCAGATGCCGCCCCCAATCGCTTGGCGCGATCTTGTCCTCGATCAGCGCATCCATCGTTTCGGCATCCGGCACGCGCAAAAGCGCCTCGGCCAGACACATCAGCGCGACGCCCTCCTCGGTGGACAGGCCGTATTCGGCCAGAAACACCTCCATCAACCCGGGCTTCACGCTGCCCCGGATGCGCGCCACCAGATCGCCCCCCGCCGCCGTGATCCGCGCCCGCGCTTCGGCATCCAATCCCGCCTCGGCAATCAGCCGCGCCACCAGCGCGCCTTCATCGGCCAAACTGCCGCCTTCGATCACGGACCACGGGGTGTCAAAGCTGTCACGGGGCATGGGCAAATTCCTCCATTTGGCCCATAATACCCCAAGTTTCCCGGTCCATTCTCCCGAAGATGGCTATTCCACCACCCGATCCGCCTGCAATATGGGGTTTCTACATGCCGATCGACCGCATCCCCCTTGATCGTTTCGACGAAGCGATCCTCCGCATCCTCTCCATCGACGGTCGCCTCAGCGCAACCGAGCTTGCCCGCCGCATCGGCCTGTCGAAATCGCCCACCCAGGCCCGACTCAAACGGCTTGAGGAAACCGGCGTCATCACCGGCTACCGCGCCCTGCTGGACCCGATCCGCATGGGCCAGGCCCATGTCGCCTTTGTCGAGGTGAAACTGTCCGACACCCGTGAAGCCGCGCTTCAGGCCTTCAACAAGGCTGTGCTCGCGGTGCCAGAGGTGGAACAATGCCACATGATCGCCTCGCGCTTCGACTATCTGCTCAAGGTCCGCACAGGCGATATTCAGGAATACCGCCGCGTGCTGGCAGAACGGATCAGCGCCCTGCCCCATGTCGCCTCCACCTCCACCTATGTGGCCATGGAGGCGATCAAGGAATTCACCTGAAAGCGTGTTGTCCCCGCACCCCCACACGCGCCATCCCGTTCCGGCTGCCCGCCGCCGCAATCGCCCGGTCCAGAATCTGCGCTGGCCGCGCCAGCTGGAACAGCGAATTGCTCTCGACCGGACCCACCCTGATCCGCGGCAGGGGAAGCCGCTCACTGACATAGATCGGATTGAACTCCTCCATCTTGGCGTTCATCTCGAATTCCAGATCGGCCGGGTTCCATTCCGATGACCCCGTCATGATCCCCACGAAATTCCCGCTGCCAGCATAGGAAATCAGCAGGCTCTCGGTCTTCAGGCAATCCTCGATCACCGAGCCCACATCGCTCAGCATGTTGCGAAACGCCAGGCGCGAGGCGATCCGAAATGTCGCAAGCGCATTTTCAACGCAGATCGCCACGGCCGACACTGAAAACAGCCCCTTCAACCCCAGCGTCATCAGATAGTTCTGCAGGGCGTGGAACTCGGTCCCCCGGTCAAACTCCGGCACATGGATGGGCGTGTCGAAATCAAACTCCAGCGGCACCGACTCCGGCATCAGGCTGACCTGATGTTCCAGCAGGGCCAGCCGCCGGCGTTCCCCTACCAACTGCTGCACCGCCCCCAGCCGCGCCTGCAATTCCAGCGTGTCGATGGGCTTGGTGATGTAATCCGACGCCCCGAGTTGAAACGCCCGGTCGATGTTGCGCCGATCAGCCAGCGAGGTGATCATGACGATGGGCGTCTGCCGATAGGCCGCCATCCCCCTTATCCGCCCGCACAGCTCCACCCCGGTCATCCCCGGCATCTCGATATCCAGCAAGATGCAGTCAAACGCATCGGTCCGCTGCTCCAGCAGCTTCAGCGCGGCAAGGGGCGCGCCCACAAGCTGAAGGTCATCAAATCCGATCGTCCGCAGTTTGTGGTCAAGAATCTCCAGAAACACGCCGTCATCATCCACCGCGAGTATCTTCATCTTTGTTCTGCCTGTTCTTTTTTCCAGCGTCAGCGCGTTACCGCAATACGGGTTTTAACAGTCACTAACGCAACCTTAGCGCGTTTAGTTCCAAAATGAAAATTCAAATCCTCAGCCGAGGCAGCGCAGGCCACACATTTATTTTGCGATCATTGACAAAAAACACATCGCCGCCGGAACAGGCGCCACAGAAAAATCTCATTTCGGAATTTTTCAGGCCCGGCGCATCACAGCAACCTGCCCGTCCCTGGTGCCCGCGGCCGGACTCGAACCGGCACGGCCTTTCGGCCTAGAGATTTTAAGTCTCCTGTGTCTACCATTCCACCACGCGGGCGCGTCGGGCGTCCTGCCTGCCTAGCAACTCGCCGCGTCAAGGAAAAGCCCGCGCCCGCCACCCGGCTTGGCCCCCAGCGCCAAAATCGACTATCCTGCCCGGAAAGGTCAAAGCCCACGAAACACAGACCAGAATACCAAGGACCGAGCAGAGAAAGCAGGCGTCCCATGTCCCACCATCCCGCCCTCACCCTCGCGATCTTTCTTTCTACAGTTCCGTGCGCCGCCTCGGCGCAGGACATGGCCGATCTTCTCCCCCTTACCGCCCGCGGCAATGAACCCTTCTGGTCCCTTATCGTCACTTCTGACGGCAGCAGCTACACCGATATGGAAGGCGTCACTCTCGACGCTCCCTTCACCGCCCCCACTGCCATAGAGGGCAGCCTGATTTTCGCTACCGCTGCAGGCCCCCTGCGCGTGACAGACTCACTCTGCCACGACAGCATGTCCGGGATGCCCTACCCTTTCTCGGTCACCCTCACCCGCAATGGCGCCGATCTGCCGGGTTGTGCAGGCGATCCCGCGCGTCTGCTTGACGGTGAATGGACCTTGATCACGCTTGCAGGCACCGCCCTGCCCAAAGGCGCCGATGTCACCCTCTCCTTCGACGCAGGCCGCATCTCCGGCCTTGCCGCCTGCAACCGCTATTCCGGCAGTTACACCCTCACTGGCGAAGGCCTCACCTTCGGCCCCATGGCAGGCACCCGCATGGCTTGCCCCCCGCCCCTGATGGATACCGAATCCGCCGTCTTCGCTGCCTTCGCCCGTGTCACCCAATTCGACATCGCCGCCGACGGCGCCCTCCTCCTCAAGACCGACGAGGCCACCCCCCTCTTCACCGCCACCCGCTGATCCTGTCGCCGCAGCGCGGCAATTGACACGGCGCGCAGCCCGGTTCCATATGACGCCCGAGAGTTTGCGGGGAGCCAGCCATATGAAGAAAATCTATCCCAGCGCCGATGCCGCGCTGGACGGTGTCCTGTTCGACGACATGCTGATCGCCTCTGGCGGCTTTGGCCTGTGCGGCATCCCCGAACTGCTGATCGCTGCCATCCGTAAGGCCGGAACCAAGAGCCTGACCGTCGCCTCCAACAATGCGGGCGTTGACGGCTTCGGTCTGGGCGTCCTGTTGGAAAGCCGTCAGGTCAAGAAGATGATCTCCTCTTATGTCGGCGAAAACGCCGAATTCATGCGCCAATACCTGAGCGGGGAACTGGAACTTGAATTCAACCCGCAAGGAACCCTCGCCGAACGCATGCGCGCTGGCGGCGCAGGCATCGGCGGCTTCTACACCCGCACCGGCGTGGGCACTGTCATCGCCGAAGGCAAGGATGTGAAGCAGTTCAACGGTCAGGATTACATTCTGGAAACCGGCATCGTGGCCGACCTCTCCATCGTCAAGGCGTGGAAGGCCGATCCCTCGGGCAACCTCGTCTTCCGCAAGACCGCCCGCAACTTCAACCCGCCCGCCGCCACCTGCGGCAAAATCTGCGTGGTAGAGGTAGAGGAGATCATCCCCCTCGGCAGCCTCGACCCTGACTCCATCCACCTGCCCGGCATCTATGTCCACCGCATCGTCCAAGGGCAGCACGAAAAGCGCATCGAACAGCGCACCGTCCGTAAGAAGGAGTCTGTCTGATGCCGTGGGACCGCAACCAGATGGCCGCCCGCGCGGCGCAGGAACTGCAGGACGGCTGGTACGTCAACCTCGGCATCGGCATCCCGACGCTGGTGTCGAACTACATCCCCGCGGGGGTGGAGGTGACGCTGCAATCCGAAAATGGCATGCTCGGCATGGGCCCCTTCCCTTATGAGGGTGAGGAAGACGCCGACCTCATCAACGCAGGCAAGCAGACCATCACCGAACTGCCGCAGACCGCCTTCTTCGATTCCGCCCAGTCCTTCGCCATGATCCGCGGCGGCAAGATTGCCATGGCCATCCTCGGCGCGATGGAAGTGGCCGAAAACGGCGATCTGGCCAACTGGATGATCCCCGGCAAACTGGTCAAGGGGATGGGCGGCGCGATGGACCTTGTGGCGGGCGTGGGCCGCGTGGTCGTGGTCATGGACCACACGTCCAAGCATGGTGAATCCAAAGTGCTGAAAGCCTGCACCCTGCCCCTCACCGGCAAGGGCGTGGTCAACCGCATCATCACCAACCTCGGTGTGCTCGACGTCGTCCCCGGCGGGCTGAAGATCGTCGAACTGGCCGATGGCGTAGCCGACGCCGAAATCCGCGCCGCGACCGAGGCGACGCTGGTCAATTGATCTAACCGCGCCTCCGGCCCAAGCCTGAGGCGCGGCCCTCTCCCAGCCTATGCGAAAAATTTTCCCGAAAATTTTTCGCCCCCCCGCCAGACCGAAAAATCTTCAGTGAAGATTTTTCTCTGCCGTCGGCAAAATTTTCCCATAGAAAATTTTGCCTCGCCCAAGGAGGCCACATGACCCACGACATCACCCGCGAACACGGCACGACAAAAGGCCGCTACGTCATCCGCCTGAACGGGGAAGAGGCGGAACTGACCTACTCCATCACCACCCCAACCCTGATCATTGCCGATCACACCGCCGTGCCAGACAGCTTTCGCGGCACCGGCGCGGGCCTCGCCCTTGTGACGCGGCTTGTTGAAGATGCGCGCAGGGACGGCGTCCGCATCATGCCGCTCTGCCCCTTCGTGAACGCCCAGCGCAAGAAGCATCCCGAATGGACGGATGTCTTCGCCGTCTGATCCTGTTGGTCAGTTGCTGGCCGAGATGATCCGGAACACGCAGGGATCGCTCACCACCTCGGGCGGCGTCATGCACAGCCCCTGCGCCACTGTCCAGGCCGCCAGCACCTTCGGCACATAATCCCGCGTCTCGGCATAGGGCGGCACCCCACGGTTGGCCTTCACCGCCCCCTCACCCGCATTATAGGCCGCAATCACCATGATCGGGTCGCGGTCGAAATGCCGCATCAGCCAATCCAGATAGGCCACGCCGCCTTTGATGTTCTCCACCGGGTCCATGGCATCGGTCACACCGAACCGTTCTGCCGTGGCCGGGATCAACTGCATCAACCCCTGCGCCCCGGCATGGCTGACCGCATCCGCACGCCCTGCACTTTCCGCCGCCATCACTGCCAGCGCCAGCGCGGGCGATACTTCCGTTCCCACCGTGGCCTTCAGCAATTCCACCCCGAACTTGTCGGCCAGCTCCTGCATGTCCTGCAACCGTGGCGCCGCCACGGCCTTGCCCCCCGGCCCCTGCGTCAGCGCTGCCAGCGCCAGCGGGAACCGCCCCGACAGATCATCGATACCTGCAGGCACCGCATCCCAGAACCACGCATAGGCCGCTTCGGGTGTAGGCACCGGCCCCAGCGGCGGTTTGGCGGCCTCGGTCCCGCCGTCGATCGGGGGCAGGTCCGGCACCTGATGCGGGGCACTGGTCTTGGGCAGCGCCGCCAAAAGCCGCGCCTGTTCCACCGGGTCAATCTGCACCAACCCCTGCGCCCGCGACTGCCGTTCGCCCACCTTCACCCGCTTGAATGTAAAATCCCGCGTCGGATCCAGCCCCTCGCCCGATACGGCAATGGGATTCGCTGACGCCATCAGCGCGATGATGAATGCTGCCCGGAATCGCATCTCTGTCGGATGCCTTTCCTGTCTGTGCCTGTCGTCTGCCTGTTGCGCCACTATGCATCAGAACGGTCTTCAAGGCCACTCCTTCCCGCCGGATCATGGCGTTTCCGCCCACCCTTCGCCCAAAGAGTTAATATCTTAATGATTTTAAACAATTTTTTCCATTCTTCTCAAGGTTCTGGAAAAATTTTCAGAAAATGCAGCGCCATTGCAAAAGCCCTGACAAATCCCAACTGCTGCCACCCTTGGGGGGCCATATAGACCCATACCGAACGGCAGACGGACGGTCAGAGAGATCGACGCAAGCCGGTTCGGTTGGAACCAAGACCTGTAACAGTAACCAGTATAAGGACTAAGACCATGAAACTCCTGAACATCCTGAACCGTTTCAAGAAAGACGAATCCGGCGCCGTGACGGTTGACTGGGTCGTGCTGACCGGCGCCGTTGTGGGCCTGGGCATCATCATCGCTCAGACGATGGGCACCTCGATCACCACCGCTGCTGGCGGCGTCAGCGGTGACATCGTCCGCGAAGCCAGCAAGAACTGACGCGCGGAAAGGAGCCGTGCGGCGCCGGCCCCCCGGTCGGCCCGCACGTCCCCAGCCAAAGACCTGCGGAGCGTGCCGCCAAATGGCGTGCCGCTCCCGGTCCCGGCAGCAGGGCAAACGGCTCGCAATGCGGCGCGATTTTGGCAAAACCACCGAAATCATAGACTTAAGGATGGGCCAAGCCATCCGAGGTCTGTGTCGCAAAGAATTTTCTCTTTGGATTTCAGGGATTTGGGCGAAAAGGCAGCGGACGGGTTAACTTTTATAAAATTGCCCATTCGCCACCCAACTGCCGCCACGATTCAGGGGCCATATGCACTCATACCGAACGGAAGACGGCACGGAACGAAAAGGACCGACAGACACCGGCGCGGTTGTGAGCAAGACCTGAAACATGAACCTGAACCAAGGGAATAAGACTATGAAAATGCTGAAACTCTTCAAGTCCTTCAAGAACGACGAATCCGGTGCTGTGACCGTTGACTGGGTCGTGCTGACCGGCGCCGTTGTGGGCCTGGGCATCATCATTGCTCAGACGATGGGCACCTCGATCACCACCGCCGCTGGCAACGTCAGCGCCGACGTTATCTCGAACTCGAACAACCCCTGATTTCTACTCGATAGAAACAGAGGTGCGGCCAGGCCAAAAGCCTGGCCGCAACCACAAAAGCCGAAAGTAACTAATGACCGCCTTGCCAGGCGAAGGGATCGCCGGGCCACAGTAACAGCGACAGTAACCGCGACAGTAACCGCGAACGGGAGTTCGGCCATGACCGGCACTAATGCATACCGCTTCTCCTTCAAAGGCTTTCTCGCCGAAGAAGATGGCGCCGTGACAGCAGATTGGGTCGTCCTTGCGGCCGCCGTTTGCTTGTTGTCCGTCCCCGTTCTCGTGTCGATCAAGAGCGCGACCCAGACCGCGACCACCGAAGTGGCGGCAGACATGATCGCCAACAGCGACCAATGAATTTCGCCCGCAGGCCTGGCTGGGCCCCGGGCATCCACCAAACCCGCCCGCAGTGGCGCGGAACACATCGAGGCAAAAGACAATGCGTATGATCTTCGGATTGGTCCTGCTCGTCGGCGTGGCGCTGGCGGGCTTTGCTGTTTACATGGCACAGGGCTACATCAACCAGACCGCCTCCGCGCTCGACCGGGAACGCGCCTTCCGCAACCAGGTGGGCGAGCTTGTCGAAGTCTATGTCGTGTCCAAGCCGCTCAAATACGGCGATCCTCTGCTGCTGGAAGATGTGAAGAAAATCTACTGGCAGAAGAACGCCCTTCCCGAAGGCACCTTCAGCGATGAGGCCATCCTCTTCCCCCCGAATGAGGAACGGCCCCGCTATGTGCTGCGCCCGATGGAAACCCACGAACCCATCCTCGCCGTCAAGGTCACCGAACCGGGCCAACCGGCCGGCCTGACCGGCGCGCTTGAAGATGGCAAACGCGCCTTCGCGATCAGCGTCGACGCCTCCTCCGGCGTGTCCGGCTTCGTCTATCCCGGCAACTTCGTCGATGTGTACTGGACCGGCAGCGACGGCATCCGCGAAATCACCCGTCTGATCGAATCCAGCGTCAACGTCATCGCCATCGACCAGACCGCCGCCGGCGCCACGACAGGCGGCGCCGTGGTGGCCCAGACGGTCACCGTGCAGGCCACCCAGGAACAGGTCGCCCGCCTTGCACAGGCGCAGGCCACCGGCAAGCTTGCGCTCTCGCTGGTGGGCAGCGACAGCACCGCCATCACCGGCAAGATCGAGGTCGACAGCGCCTCCCTCCTCGGCATCGTGGAGCAGGAAGCGATCGAGGTGGAGGCCGAGAAAGTCTGCACCATCCGCAACCGCAAGGGCGGCGAGGTCGTGGAAATCCCGATCCCCTGCACGAACTGATCGCCTCACGGCGAGTGGTCTTTCAGGGGCGCAACCACCGGATATGGTGGCTGCGCCCTTCTTCTTCCGCCATGCCTTGCGCCGGATTAACATCTGTTGCCAGTTATCCACATAAGGAACGGCGTCTAAGGCAATGATTCTTGCAAATAAACTTCACCTCGGGCATGTTGGGCAACGGAGCGGGCAACCAAGACCCGCCCAAAGAGGTGTGATCGAAAGGGCAGGTCACCGATGCAGATGCGACAGCTGATGGCAGCGGGTGCGATGGGTTTGGCCCTCGCAACCTTTGCCACGATGCCGGCAAGGGCCGAAGTGCTGAGGGTCGTCAAGGGGACGGCCGCTCAGGCATTGGAAGTGCCGATGAACCGCGCCGTGGTTCTGGAAAGCGACGTTCCCTTCGCGGAACTGTCGATCGCCAATCCCGGCATTGCCGATATCTCCACCCTGTCGGACCGGTCGATCTATGTGCTGGGCAAGACGCCCGGCCGCACCACACTGACGCTCTTCACGTCCGAAGGTGAGCTGATCACCAACGTCGAGGTGCAGGTCACCACTGACATTGCGGAATTCAAGGAACGCCTGAACCAGATCCTGCCCGGCGAAAAGATCGAGGTTCGCACCGCAAATGATGGCATCGTGCTCTCGGGCACCGTGTCCTCCACCCAGAAACTCGCCCGCGCGCTGGATCTGGCCGAACGCTACGCCGCAGGCCGCGTGTCGAACCTGATGTCCGTAGGCGGCACCCAGCAGGTCATGCTCAAGGTCCGCTTCGCCGAAATGCAGCGGTCTGTGTCGAAGAACCTTTCCTCCTCCCTTGCACTTGGCGGCACGAACGGGGCTGTCGAAACCGGCACCTGGACAAACAGCGCAAACAGTCTTGGCAACCCGGCCGTCACGCTGCGTGAAAACGTCGTCGGCGCGGGCCTGCTGGGCTTCACCACAGGTTCGCTCCAGATCGGCATCCTGCTCGAAGCGCTGGAATCCAAAGGCGTTGTCCGCACCCTGGCCGAACCGAACCTGACGGCTCTGTCCGGTCAGCAGGCCAAGTTCCTTGCCGGCGGCGAATATCCGGTCCCTGTGTCGGATGATGGCACCATCACCGTCGAATACAAACCCTTCGGCGTTGAAATGGAATTCACCCCCACTGTCGTGGACGGTGATCTCATCAACCTCCAGATCAACGCCTCCGTCTCCTCCATCGACGGCAGCATCACCCAGGAAAGCGACGGCATCCAGTTGGCTGCCTTCAAACGCCGCGAAACATCGACCACCGTCGAAATGCGCGATGGGGAAAGCTTTGCCATCGCGGGCCTGTTGCAGGACGATTTCCGCGACATCAACAGTCAGGTGCCGTGGCTGGGCGATATCCCGATCCTCGGCACCCTGTTCCGCTCGGCCGAATATCAGCAGGCGCAGTCCGAACTCGTCATCATCGTCACCCCGCACCTCGTATCCCCCACGCGGGGCGAGGCGCTGGCCCTGCCCACGGACCGGGTCCGCCTGCCCACGGAACGCGAATTGTTCCTGTTCGGCGAGGTCGGCAAGGCCGCCACCACCGGTGCTGCGGGCGAAGTCGCCCGGCAGGATTTCACCGGCTCCTACGGCTATGTGATGGAATAAAGGGATGGCCATGAAAATCGCAGCCTTCGCCCTTGCAACCACCGCACTGCTGTCGCTTTCCGGATGCGCCAACAAGGTCATTGGCTCAGATGTCGATGAAGGCGGTTTCGGCAACTCCACCATGAACAACTTCATGGTGGCCACCGGCCAGATCGACCCAGTTCAGGCACTGGGCGAACGCTTCGCCCGCGAAGTGCCCAACACCATCACCTTCCCGTTCAACAGCGCGCAGCTCACACCTGAAGCACGCGGCGTGCTGGACCGTCAGGCGAACTTCATCCGCCAATTCCCCGAAGTCCGCTTCCGCGTCTACGGCCATACCGATCTGGTGGGTTCCGGCGGCTATAACCGTGCGCTGGGTCAACGCCGCGCCGAAGCGGTCGTCGCCTATTTCGCCTCGCGCGGCCTGTCGCGCTCGCGGCTCGAGGCGCTGGTCTCCTTCGGCGAAACCCGCCCCGTCATCTCAACCCCCGGCCCGGAAGAGGCGAACCGCCGCACCGTGACCGAAGTTTCGGGTTTCGTGAAACGCCACCCCAACATCCTCGACGGCAAATATGCCGAAGTGATCTACCGTTCCTACATCGAAAGCGCGATGCCGACCACCGTGGCAGCCGAACCGGCGGCTGGCGCGGCACCTGGCGGCGCCCCGGCGCCCTGATCACCGCTACCGCACGTCATACCGGGCGGGGGATGCACTCCCCCGCCCGCGTCGTTTCCAACAGACCGCACGAAAATGCCCCCGGCCACGCACCGGATCGCGACACTCCCCCGCATTGCCCGGTTAAAGTCGCCAGATTTCAAACAATCACGCCTTTCTAGCCCAAGAATCGCCACCATTCCCCCCCAGCTTCCACACTGACTGGGAACAATCTCACGGCAAGGGTGCCGTGCGGGGTTGACCGGTGGTCCTGCACGCCTGCCCGCTTCCGGGCCGGGCACCCGCAGCCCATCGCCACCCCCGGCCAAGAGGGACAAAAGGCGATGAGCACTGCTGCCAACATGATGCCGGATCCAGCACCGATTCTGGCCTGCACCATCTCGCGGGATATCCAGAACTTCGATCTGCTGATCGACGACATGGAACTGGAGCTTGGCGAAAGCTGGGGTGATCTCACCTTTGAAGATGCCCGCGATTTCCTGATTCAGCCTGATGCCGAAAGCCTGGAATTCGTTGCAATCGCCGTGAATGCCGAAGACGAAGGCGATCTGTCCCGCATCACCGAAATCATCAAATCCGCCACGGAACGCCACATCAAGGTGATCCTGATCGCCGATCAGATCAGCCCCGCCGGCCTGCATCAGCTGCTTCGCCTGGGCGCCGATGACTTTGTCCCCTACCCCCTTCCCGATGGCGCGTTGAAAGAGGCGATCGAACGCATCCGCAAACCCGCCCCGGTGCAGGCCACCATCCCGGCCGCGCCCAGCGCCTCGGTCACCCATCTGCACGCCGTCCCCGACGCCGCCCCGCAAACCCCTGCTTTCAAGGCCAAGGGCGACCGTGACGGCGTGGTCCTGCCCGTGCATGGCCTGTCCGGCGGTTCCGGTGCCTCGACCTTTGCAGTCAACCTCGCATGGGAACTGGCGACAATCGACAAGACCAACCCGCCCCGCGTCTGCCTGCTGGATTTCGATTTCCAGTACGGTTCCGTGGCCACCTATCTCGACCTGCCGCGCAAGGAATCGGTGTTCGAACTGCTCTCCGACACCGCCGCCGCCGACAGCGACGCGTTTCTTGAGGCGATGCTGACCTATAACGAAAAGCTGCACGTCCTGACGGCACCCGCCGACATGCTGCCGCTTGATATCGTGGCACCCGAAGACATCGCCCGCATCATCGACATGGCGCAGACGAATTTCGATTTCGTCATCATCGACATGCCGAAAACCATCGTCGCCTGGACGGAAACCGTCCTGTCCCGCGCGCATGTCTACTTCGCCACCATGGACCTTGATCTCCGCTCTGCCCAGAACGTCCTGCGGCTTGTCCGCGCGCTCAAGGCCGAAACGCTGCCGCATGAAAAACTCCGCTACGTCCTGAACCGTGCGCCAAAGTTCACCGATCTCTCTGCCAAGAGCCGGGTAAAGCGCATGTCCGAAAGCCTCGACATCCGGCTCGAAGTGCAGATCCCGGATGGCGGCGCACAGGTGACACAGGCCAATGACCACGGTCATCCCCTGTCTGCCAGCGCGCCCAAAAACCCGGTCCGCAAGGAAATTCAAAAGCTTGCCAAATCCTTGTTCGACCTGAACCGCGCCGTCGAAACCGCGCGCAAGTAACCGCAACACGATCAGACTGCCTTGGCCTGGGGGGCCTATCTGATGTTTTCACGCTTCAAGAAACCTGACGGAACCGACATCAAGCCCGCCCTGCGCCCGGTGACGCAGGCCACGCCCGGCGCTGCCACGCCGCAACCTGCCGCCAACCCCGCCGCGCAGCCCAAGTCTGTGGCCGCAGCACCCAAACCGGTGCTGGGCGGGCGTCCCACGACCGTCCCCGCCACGCCCGAGGCCGCCGCCGCCGACAAAGAGAAAAAGCGCAAAGAGCGCTTGATGGAGCTCAAGGTCGAGCTGCACAAGAAGCTCCTCGAAAGCCTCAACCTCGGCGCACTCGAACACGCGACAGAGGCGAACCTCCGGTCAGAAATCGCTGACATCACCTCCGAAGCCCTGTCGGAAATGTCCGTCGCCCTGAACAAGGATGACCGCGCCACCCTCAATCAGGAACTCTATGACGAAGTCATGGGTCTTGGCCCGCTGGAACCCTTGCTGAAAGACGACAGCGTCTCCGATATCCTCGTCAACGGCCCGCAGCGCATCTTCATCGAACGCGGCGGCAAGCTGACGCTGACCGACATCACCTTCAAGGATGAGCGCCACCTCCTGCGCATCATCGACAAGATCGTGTCGGCCGTGGGCCGCCGTGTCGATGAATCCAACCCCTATTGCGACGCCCGCCTCGCCGATGGCTCGCGCTTCAACTGCATGGTCCCGCCGGTGGCCGTGGACGGCTCGCTCGTCTCCATCCGGAAGTTCAAGAAAGAAAAGCTGGGCGTGGGCGATCTCGTCCGCTTTGGTGCCTTCACCGAAGAAATGGCCGCCTATCTTCAGGCCGCCGTGTCCACCCGCCTCAATATCATCGTCTCGGGCGGCACAGGGTCGGGGAAAACCACCACGCTGAACGCGCTGTCGTCCTTCATCGACAACACCGAACGCGTGCTGACGATCGAAGACACCGCCGAACTCCAGCTTCAGCAGGTCCATGTGGGCCGCATGGAAAGCCGCCCCGCCAACGTCGAAGGCAAGGGCGCCGTCACCCAGCGCGACTGCCTGCGCAACGCGCTGCGGATGCGCCCTGACCGCATCATCGTGGGCGAAACCCGCGGCGAGGAAGTCATCGACATGCTTCAGGCCATGAATACCGGCCATGACGGATCGATGACCACGATCCACGCCAACAACGCCCGCGACGGCATCTCGCGTTTGGAAAACATGGTCGCCATGGCCGGCATCGAAATGCCGCTCAAGGCCGTCCGCTCGCAGATCGCCTCCGCCGTCAACCTGATCGTGCAGGCCTCCCGCCTGCAAGACGGCTCGCGCCGCATGGTGTCGATCACCGAAATCACCGGGATGGAAGGCGACGTCATCTCGATGCAGGAAATCTTCCGCTACGAACGCCTTGGCGTCGAACCCTCGGGCAAGATCATCGGTCGCTTCAACGCGACCGGCGTGCGCTCGCACTATTCCGACCGCTTCCGCCAGTGGGGCTATGACCTCCCGGCGTCCATCTATGAACCCATCATCTGATCAGGTCCGCCTTACATGGAATTCAGTGCAGCCCCCGTCATCTACATCCTGATCTTCGTGGCCGTCGTGGTCCTGGTCGAGGGCCTGTATCTGACCGTCTTCGGCAAGTCGATCAGCCTCAACTCCCGCGTCAGCCGCCGTTTGGCGCTGCTGGAAAAGAACCAGAACCGCGAACAGGTGCTCGAACAGCTCCGCAAGGAAATGTCGCAGCACATGAACGCCAAGGGCATCCCGCTCTATAAGGTGCTGGCATCCAAGGCACAGAAGGCCAACATCGCCTTCTCGCCCCAGCAACTCCTCGGGATCATGGTCCTGCTGGGGGCCTTCGCCTATGTGGGCCTGACCGTCGGCACCTCGGCCGAAACCACCGTCCGCATCGCCCTGGCCGCGGCGATGGGCGTGGGCGGCGTTTATGTCTGGGTCTCGCGCAAGGCCAAAAAGCGCATGTCGCTGCTGGAAGAACAGCTTCCCGATGCGGTGGAACTCATGGTCCGCTCACTGCGTGTGGGCCATCCCTTTTCCGCCGCTGTCGCCATCGTGTCGAAAGAGGTCGCCGATCCGCTCGGCACCGAATTTGGCCTCATCGCGGATGAGGCGACCTATGGCCGCGACATCGCCGAAAGCCTGCGCTCCTTCGCCGGCCGGATGGACAATCAGGATCTCCACTTCCTCGCCGTTGCCGTGTCGATCCAACAGCAATCGGGCGGCAACCTTGCTGAAATCCTCGATGGTCTGGCCAAGGTGATCCGCGCCCGGTTCAAACTGTTCCGCCGCGTCCGCGCCATCACGGCCGAAGCGAAATGGTCCGGCATGTTCCTGTCGGCCTTCCCCATCGTGGCACTGGTGATGATCCAGATGCTCAAGCCTGACTATTACGATGGCGTGAAGGACACCGATGTGTTCGTCCCCGTCGCCCTGGGCGTCTGCGCCTTCCTCGTGGTCAACGTTATCTTCATGAAGATAATGGTCAATATCAAGGTCTGAGCCATGCTCGCTTCGCTAAACGCATTCATCGTCGAACGTATGGGCGAAACCGGCCCGCTCCTGCTTGCGGGTGGGCTGGGGCTGTTGCTGATCCTTGTCACTGTGCCCTTCCTGCTCCGCAAGGAACCGGAACCCTTTGAAAAGCTGAAACAGCAAAACCGCGCCCCCGAGCGCGCCAAGGAACGCGCCGCCCGCGAAGGCGACCTGCGCCGCGCCTCCGACCGCAGCGACAAGCTCAACAAGTTCGCGCATTTCCTCGAACCGCAGGACAAGGAACAGATGTCCGCCGCCCGGCTTAAAATGCTGCGCGCAGGCTATCGCGGCAAGAATTCGGTCCGCATGTTCCACGCCATGCAGTTCCTGCTGGGCATCGGCCTGCTGCTGCTCGGGATGCTTTATACCTTCCTCGTCAGCCGCTCGCAGACGCTCGACATGCAGGCGATGGCGCTGTCCACCCTGCTGCCCGCCGCCGCCGGCTATTACCTGCCCACCTACTGGGTCCAACGCCGCCTGCAAACCCGCCAGGAGGCGATCACCGAAGGCTTCCCCGATGCGCTCGACATGATGCTTGTCTGCGTCGAAGCGGGTCAGTCGCTTGACCAGTCCATCGCCCGGGTCGCCAAAGAAATCGGTGCCGCCTATCCCGAACTGTCCGAAGAATTCGACATCGTCAGCCAAGAGGTCCGCGCCGGCAAGGAACGCGTCACCGTTCTGCGCGACATGTCCGAACGCGTCGGCCTTCCCGACATCACCTCTTTCGTCACCACGATGATCCAGTCCGCCACCTTCGGTACCTCCATCGCCGAAGCGCTGCGCGTCTATTCCAACGAAATGCGTGACAAGCGCGTGATGCGCGCCGAAGAAAAGGCAAACACCTTGCCCACGAAGCTGACCCTCGGCACAATGCTCTTTACTGTGCCGCCCTTGATGGTGATCCTGATCGGGCCATCCATCCACGGCGTGATGAAGGCATTCGGAGGGGGCTGAGCCCAACTTGATACGGCGTTACCTGACCGCTCTCGCGGGCCTCTCGCTTCTGGCCGCCTGTCAACCGACCGGCGGCCTTGGCACATCCGACACCCGCACCGCCCCTGGCGTGAACGCCCGCGCCGATGGCGAAGATGGCCTGATCGTGGGCCACCGCCTGATGGAATCGGGCGAATATGAACTGGCCCTCAAGGCCTATATGCGCGCAGCGGGCGAGGTTGGCATCAATGCGGATGTCCTTTCGGCCATCGGCTCTGCCAACCTGCAACTTGGCCGCCTTGGACAGGCCGAACAGATCCTCCGCCGCGCCATCAAGGAAGATCCCACCTCCGTCCCCGCGCTCAACAATCTGGGCGTCGTGCTGATGGAACAGGGCAAACCGGCCGAGGCCCGGCTGATCTTCCAGCAGGCCTTTGCGCAGGACAGTGGCGAAACGGACTCCATTCGCGAAAATCTGCGCCTTGCTATCGCGCAAAGCGAAGCAAACGTGTATGAAGAACCCCAACAAGAGCCGAATTTCTCCCTCGTGCGGCGCGGTCAGGGCCAGTTTGTCCTGCTTTCGCAGCTCTAGGGGGGCCAAAGGATCGAGCAGCAAAAAGGACGCAGCAAGATGCGCCACCCTGTCCTGGTTGCCCTGTGCCTCACCGGCACGGTGGCCCTCTCCGCCTGTCAGAAATCCTCGGACGCCGAGGTGCAGCGCGCCATTCAAAGCGTCAATGTCATTGATGAGACGAACCTCAATGACATCATGCTCACCGTGGGCGACCCGAACGAGGCGGTCGCCTATTTCAACAAGGCCGTCACTGATCAGCCTGACCGCGTCGATCTCAAGCGCGGGCTGGGCAAATCGCTGATCCGCGCCAACCGCCCGGCCGAGGCTGTCGCAGTCTGGGGCGCCATCGCCAACTCGCCCGAAGGCACGCCCGAAGACCGCGTCGCCCTCGCCGATTCCCTGATCCGCACGAACGAATGGGACAAGGCCGCGGCCGAGCTGAACCGCATCCCCCCCACGCATGAAACCTTTGAACGCTACCGCCTCGAAGCGATGGTCGCCGACAGCCGCAAGGATTGGAAAAAGGCGGACAGCTTCTACGAAATCGCCGCCGGCATGACCACGAAACCCGCGGGCGTCTATAACAACTGGGGCTTCTCCAAACTCAGCCGCGCCGATTACTCCGGTGCGGAACGGCTCTTCACCCAAGCGCTGACCTTCGACAACAGCCTTTTCACCGCCAAGAACAACCTCGTCATGGCCCGTGGCGCGCAGCGCAAATATGACCTGCCCGTCATCACCACGACCCAGACGGAAAAGGCGGAACTGCTTTACACCCTTGCGCTGACCGCCATCAAAAAGGGCGATGTAGCCGTGGGCAAGGCCCTGCTACAAGACGCTATCTCCACCCATCCCCAGCATTTCGAGGCCGCCGTCCGCAGCCTTGCCGCGCTCGAGGCCTGATTACCGATGCGGCTCGACGATCTGCCTTCGCTGTGGTCCGCCCTGTGGTTCCTGCTGCCAGTGCTTGCCATCAGCATCTGGGTGTCCTGGTCCGACATGAAATTCATGAAAATCCCCAATACCGCCGTTCTGGCGCTGGCGGCGGTGTTCATCGTGATCGGCCCCATCGCCCTGCCCTTCGAAAGCTATCTCTGGGGCCTCGCGCTCGGTGTGATCACGCTGGTTGCAGGCTTTGTCGCCTCGGCAGTGCGGATGGTGGGCGCGGGCGATTCCAAATTTGCCGCCGCCATGGCCCCCTTCTTTGCCGAATCCAGCCCCGCGCTGGTGTTCGTGCTGTTCTCTGTCTGCCTGCTCGCCGCCTTCTTCGCGCATCGGCTGATGCGGCTTGTGCCACCTTTCCGCGCCGCCACCGCCGACTGGGCCAGCTGGACCCATCGCAAATTCCCCATGGGCCTCGCGCTGTCGGGCACCATCAGTTTCTATTTTCTGCTCGGTCTCCTCATATCTGCCCGAATTTCTCCATGAATGAAGGCTAATCCGGTCGGGTAACGATCCCGCCCCCGACCGGAGAGCCACAGGCATGAACGCCCCTTCCGCACCGCTGACACAGACCACGGCTCAGCCCGCCGCCCCGACCCCGTCGGTGACGCCACCGCCACAGCCCCGGTCACTTGCGGAAACCGGCCTCTCGCCCGTTCTCTTGCGCGATCTCCTGCTCAAGACGATGTTCCGCATGAACCTCGAATATGTCACCGACATTTCGCGGATCATCGCCCTGCCGCTGACGCTGATCCAGGAAATGGTCGACAGCGCCCGCACCCAAAGATTCATCGAGGCGACAGGCACCCTGCACGCCACCTCCAGCAGCGAGATGGGCTATCAGCTCACCGATGCCGGCAAGGCGCGCGCGCTCGATGCGCTGTCGCAATCCGAATATTACGGCGCGGCCCCGATCCCGCTCGACATGTACAAGGAACAGGTCAAACGCCAGTCGGTCCGCAACATCATGCTGACCCGGCAGGAACTGCTCAAGGGGATGGGCCACCTGATCCTGCCCCCCGACCTGATCGACAATCTGGGTCCCGCCGTCACCTCGGGCCGGTCCATCCTGATGTATGGCCCCCCCGGCAACGGGAAATCCTCCATCTCGAACGGCATCCGCGATGCACTGGGTGACAAGATCTATGTCCCCCGCGCCATCGAATATTCCGGCCAGATCATCACGGTCTACGACCCGATCGTTCACGCCGCCGCCGAAGAACAGGTCGATGATCCCAACAGCCTGCGCCGCACCGGCAACCGCTATGACGCACGCTACATCCGCTGCGAACGCCCGACCGTTATCACCGGCGGTGAACTGACGCTCGACATGCTAGATCTGAAATACAACCCCACCGCCCGCACCTACAACGCCTCGCTCCAGCTCAAGGCCACGGGCGGCATCTTCATCATCGACGACCTTGGTCGCCAGTCTGAGCCGCCGCAAAAGATCGTCAACCGCTGGATCGTGCCGCTGGAAGAAAGCCGCGACATCCTTGCCCTGCAATCGGGCGAAAAATTCACCGTCCCCTTCGACACGCTGGTGATCTTCTCCACCAACTTCCACCCCAACGAAATCTTCGACGGCGCGGCCCTGCGTCGTATCTTCTTCAAGATCAAGATCGACGGCCCCAATCAGGAAAACTTCCTGAAAATCTTCGCCCTTGTGGCCCGCAAGAAGAAGATGCCGCTGGACGAGAAATCCCTCGTCCACCTGCTCAAGGTGAAATACCCCACGATCAACAACAACTATGCCAACTATCAGCCGGTCTTCCTGATCGACCAGATGATCTCCATCTGCGATTTCGAGGGCATCCCCTATCAGATGACCCCCGAGTTGATCGACCGCGCCTGGGCCAACATGTTCGTCCGCGACGAAAAGATCGCGAAGTAATCAGCGCTGCGCGGATGGAACGGACAGGACCGGGGGCCAGCCCCGTCAGCCAACGGTTCTTGAACCGGTGGCGGACCATTGGCTGACCCCCGTGGGATATTTTCACAGAGAAGAATGGACAGGGTCAGTCAGGTGAACCGACGGATGCCCTCTTCCGTCACGATCACATCCAGTCGTTGATCATACTGGTCGATCGGCACCTCTGGCAGTTCCTGCGCCGCAAAGGCAAACCCCACCGCCAGCACCGGGTGCCGCGCGCGCAAGCCCGCCAGTGTGCGGTCATAGAACCCGCCGCCATAGCCCAGCCGATACCCCCGCGCGTCAAAACCCACCAGCGGCACGATCACCACCTCCGGCTCGATCCACGCGCCGTCGGCCGGGATGCGCGCGCCGAATTCCCCGTCCACCATCGCGCAACCGGGTGACCATTCGCGAAACCGCAGCGCCTGCCCGGGCCCAAGGATGACCGGCACCCCCACCGCCCCCTGATGCGCGGCCATCGCAGCCGTCGGATCGATCTCTGTCCGCATCGCCATATACCCGGCCAGCGCCCGCCCCCGATGCGCGGCCAGCAGATCGGCCAGCAATTCCGCCGCCTGCCCCTGCCCCCGCGTAAAAGCCTCTTTCCGCGCCGCAAAGGCCGCCTTGCGCGCCGTGGCCTTGTCCATGTCCACGCTCATATCAGCACCAGCGTCGCAAAGCCCAGAAAGGCCAGGAACCCCATCACATCCGTCAACGTGGTGACAAAGGTGCCCGATGCCAGCGCCGGGTCCAGCCCCATCCGGTCCATCGTAAGCGGCACCAGCACGCCGCCCAGCGCCGCCACGATCTGGTTCACGATCATCGCCGCCGCCAGCACCGCCCCGATCCACGGATCGCCGAACAACCCCCAGCCCGCCAACCCGATTACCACTGCCAGCGCCACGCCGTTCATCGCCCCGGCCGCCAGTTCCCGCAAAACCACCCGCCGCGCGTTGCTTGCCGTCAGGTCGCGCGCCGCCAAGGCCCGCACCGCCACGGCCAGCGATTGCGTCCCCGCCACCCCCCCGGTCGAGGCGACAATCGGCATCAACGCCGCCAGCGCCACGATGGCCGCAATCGTCGCCTCAAAGCGCGAAATGACAAAGGCCGAGATGGACGCCGTGAACAGGTTCACCACCAGCCAGGGCAGCCGCTGCCGGACGGTGGCAAAGGGGCCGTCCAGCACGCTCGCCTCCTGCCCCACGCCTGCCAGTCGCAGCATGTCTTCCTCATGCGCCTCATCCAGCACGTTCATCGCGTCGTCGATGGTGATCACCCCCACCAACCGCCCTCCGGCATCGACCACCGGGCAGGAAATCAGGTGATACTGGTTGAAGATATAGGCGATCTCTTCCTCATCCTCCGTCGCCTCGACGGTGCGGAAACTGTCCTCCGACAGATCCTTCAGCGCCACATCCCGCCGCGCCGAAAGGATGCGCCCCAGCGTGACATAGCCAAGCGGTTTCATCCGCGGATCGACAAGGATCACGTGATAGAACTGATCAGGCAGCACCACATCGCCGCGCATATGATCAATGGCGTCGCCCACCGTCCAATGCTCGGGGGCCACTACCACTTCGCGCTGCATCAGGCGGCCTGCCGATCCTTCCGGATAGGCCATCGCCTGTTCCACCGCCACCCGGTCCGCCAGATCCAGCGCATCCAGAATGCGCCCCTGCGCCGGGGCCTCCAGATCCTCCAGAATATCGACCACGTCATCGGTATCCAGATCGCGCACCGCCTCGGCCACCACCGAAACGGGCAGACTCTCGATCACCTCTTCGCGGATCGTCTCATCAATCTCGGACAGCAGATCACCGTCGATCTCACCGGCATAGATGGCCAGAAAGTCCCGCCGCTCGCGCTGGTCGATCTGTTCCAGAAAGTCGGCGATATCGGCCGCATGCAGCGGCTCCATCAACCGCAGGACAAGCGCATCGTCCCCAGCTTCGACCGCCGCGCGGATCGCCTCGACGCGGGCGTCATCCAGCTCGACCTCTTCGATCCCTGCCTCGTTTTCCGCCATGTCGCACCCTGCCCGATTACCCGCACCCCGGCGAAAGCTGTTTCTGGGAAACAGGGGCCAAGGGGAAATTTACCCATGCGCCAAAAGATCATAGCTTTGCAAGCAAAGCATGACGCGCCAACCCCGGCGCAGGCAAAGGTTTGACATGGCCGATCTTCTTCTGGGACAGGTGCTGTCCTTCACCGCCGATCCGTTTATCGAGGGCGAAACCGCCGCCCGGCACGAAAGCCACGGCGCGGTGCTGGTCGACGCGGGCCGCATCATCGCCACCGGCCCAGCCGATACCCTGCGCGCCGCCCATCCGCAGGCAAAGGTGCATGACTATGGCCGCGCCCTCATCACAGCGGGCTTCATTGACGCCCATGTCCATTACCCGCAGACCGCCATCATCGCCTCCTGGGGCAAACGCCTGATCGACTGGCTCAACAGCTACACCTTCCCCGAAGAGATGCGCTTTGCCGATCCCGCCTATGCCGACATGATCGCCAACCGTTACCTTGACCTCGCCACCGCGCACGGCACCACCACCATCTGCACCTATGCCACCATCCACCCCGCATCGGTGGACGCCATCTTCACCGCCGCCCAGACGCGCGGGATGCGCCTCTATGCGGGCAAAACCTGCATGGACAGGAACGCCCCCGAAGGCCTGCGCGACACCGCCCAATCCGCCTATGACGACAGCAAGGCGCTGTTGGAGAAATGGCACGGACAAGACCGACTAAACTACGTCATCACCCCCCGCTTCTCGCCCACCTCCACCCCGGAACAACTGGCCGCGCTCGGCAGCCTCTGGCGCGAATACCCCGATTGCCTGATGCAGACACACCTGTCGGAACAGACCGATGAAATCGCCTGGGTGCGCGACCTCTTCCCGCAATCGCGCGACTATTTGGATACGTACGAAGCCCAGGGCCTGCTGCGCGAAGGTGCCGTCTACGGCCATGCCATCCATCTGACCGACCGCGAAAAATCCCGCCTGATCGAGGCCGGCGCCAGCCTTGTGCATTGCCCCACCTCCAACACGTTCATCGGATCGGGCCTTTTCGACATGTCCCTCGCCCGCCACCTCCGCGTGGGCCTCGCTACCGATACCGGCGGCGGGTCGTCCTTTTCCATGCTCCACACCATGGCCGCCGCCTATGAGGTGGCCCAGCTGCGCGGTCAGGCCCTCCATCCCTCACAACTGCTCTGGCTCGCCACCATCGGCTCCGCCCGTGCCCTGCGGGCCGAGCACCGCATCGGCAACATCGCCCCGGGGATGGAGGCGGACCTGACGATCCTCGACCTCGCCTCAACCCCCGCCATCGCCCAGGCCACGGCGCGGGCCGAAACGATCTGGCAGGCGCTCTTTCCCACCATCATGATGGGCGACGACCGCGCCATCCGCACCGTCTGGATCGGCGGCAAACCCCTGCGCTGATCCCGTCGCAGCCCGCCCGCGCCCCAATCCACATGATGTGCGCAGTCTCGCGCAACGCCATCCCGGATCCACGACCAGACCCCGGCATAAACAATCAGATACCGATTATTAGGGTTAACGCGCCCGCCCCCTTCATCTTGGCAAAAATACCCTCAGGGGGTGAATTGGCGCACAGCGCCAAGAGGGGGCGGAACGCCCCCTGCACCTTCCTTCACTTCCCCGCCATCGCCGGAAAGGCAAACCGATAGGCCAGCGCCACGCCCCCCGCGCCCCCGATCACATTGCCAAGGCTCACCCAGAACAGGTTCCCCGCCGCCCCCGCCAAAGGCACCTCGCCCCCTGCCAGCCAACCCAGCGGCAACAGGAACATGTTCGCCACCGAATGCTCCAGCCCGAGCGCGACAAAGGCCGTCACCGGCCACAGCACCGCCAGCACCCGGTCCGTCACCGACCGCGCCGCGAAACTCAGCCACACCGCCAGACAGACCAGCGCATTGCACAGCGCGCCCCGGATCACAGCCTCCCAAGGCCCCAGCCCGGCCTTGGCCTCCGCCGCCCGCACGGCCACCGCCCCCATCGGCCCCTCGGCCAGCCCGGAAAACCCAAAGGCCAGCGCAAGCCCCACAGCCCCGATCAGGTTTCCCAGCCAGACAATCCCCCAATTCCGCAACAGGGCCCCCGGCGTGATGCGCCCATCCACCGCCGCCATCACCATCAGCGCATTGCCAGTGAACAGTTCCGCCCCGCCCACGACCACAAGGATCAAGCCCAGTGCAAAGACCGCACCGCCCAGCACCCGGACCGGGCCAAATCCGGGGTCCACCCCCGCCATGGCCATGCACCAGGCCGCCGCCCCAAATCCGATGAACGCGCCCGCCAGCACGGCCAGCACCAGCATCCGCCCTGCGGGCAGCGCGGCCTTGGCCACCCCCGCCGTCTCGATCAGCGCGGCGATCTCGGCGGGTCTATAGGCATCCGTCGGCCCCTGCATGGCATCCCTCCCTCTGTCGCGAAAAAGGGGAACCAACCGCACACCGCGCTGCCTTGCAGGCGGCATGGCCGCAGCGGCAGCCTATTCCGCCAGTTCCCACCCGTCCGGATAGAAATCATGCGCCAGTGCGATCTCGGTGGCCACCCGTTCCTTGTCCCAGATCGCCTCCGGCGTCACCGGGATCGGCCCGAAACTGGCAATCACCGTTTCATTGTCGCCCACCCGCCGCGGCTTGAACCCGCGCACCTTCAACGCCTTTTCAAAGGCGTTCCAGTTCGCGTCGGTTTCCTCGACGAAGAACATGAAATCGATGACCGATTCCTTCGGCAGATTCTTCACCCCCTTGAAGGTGGCAAAGGTATCGCGTCGCTGGGCTTCATAGTTATGTGACATTCCCGCCCCCTATCATCCCATCAACCGCGCCGCCAGACGGTTCTGCCGTTCCACCACGCGCGCCAGATCAATCGTCGCCATCTCGCCGCCCCGAACCACCTGTTTTCCCTCAACAAACAGATCGCGCACCCGCACAGGCCCACACAGCAGCAGCGCCGCCACCGGGTCCCAGGCCCCCGCGCTTTCCACCCCCGTCATGTCCCACACCGCCACATCCGCCCGCATCCCCGGCATCAGCGCACCACAGTCATCCCGCCCCAGCACCTTCGCGCCGCCCAGCGTCGCAATCTCCAGCGCCTCGCGCACGCCCATCGCATCCGCCCCGCGCGCCACGCGCTGAAGCAGCATGGCCTGCCGCGCCTCGGCCACAAGGTTACCCGCGTCATTCGACGCCGATCCGTCCACCCCCAACCCCACCGTCACGCCCGCATCCCGCATCGCCCGCACCGGGGCAATCCCCGACCCAAGGCGACAATTCGAACAGGGGCAATGCGCCACCCCGGTTCCAGACCGGGCAAAAAGATCAATTTCCGAACAATCCAGCTTCACGCAATGGGCGTGCCACACGTCATCGCCCGTCCAGCCCAGCTCTTCCGCATACTGCCCCGGACGGCAGCCGAACTGCGCCAGACTATAGGCGATATCCTCGTCATTCTCCGCCAGATGGGTGTGCAGCATCACCCCCTTGTCCCGCGCCAGCAGCGCCGCCTCGCGCATCAGGTCACGGCTCACGGAAAACGGCGAACAGGGCGCCAACCCCACCCGCACCATCGCCCCCGGCCGCGCGTCGTGGAACGCATCCACCACCCGGATGCAATCCTCCAGAATCGCCGCCTCCGCCTCCACCAGACTGTCCGGCGGCAATCCCCCGGCGCTTTCACCAATGCTCATCGCCCCCCGCGTCGGATGGAATCGCAACCCCACCTCGGCGGCGGCGGCAATCGTATCCTCCAGCCGCGCCCCATTGGGATAAAGGTACAGATGATCCGATGTCAGCGAACAGCCCGACAGCGCCAATTCCGCCAACCCCACCTGGGCGGACACGAACATCTCCTCCGGCCCGAACCGCGCCCAGATCGGATACAGCGTCTTCAACCACCCGAACAGCAGCGCATCCTGCCCCCCCGGCACCGCCCGCGTCAGCGTCTGGTACAGATGATGATGCGTGTTCACCAAACCCGGCGTCACCACGCAGCCCGCCGCGTCCACCACCACGCCCGTCGTCGCCAACCCCTGCCCCACGGCGGCGATCACGCCCCCCCGGATCAGCACATCCCCCCCGGCAATCTCGCGCCGCGCGGCATCCATGGTCACAACCGCCGCCGCGCCCCGGATCAGAACTTCGCTCTCTGGCATGGAAATGCTCCCTTCATACCCACCCCCTTCGGTGGATCGGGAACGCCCGGCGACAGAAGGGGGAAGGACTCGGCCGGTGCTTTCCAAAGCTATCGGCAAGGCCCGCGCGAGGACAAGCTGCGATTGCAGGTTTTTTTCGTCCCGATGTCGAAAACCCGCCGCCGCCCGCGTCTTTGCTCCAGCGGGTCGGATCGGCCGCCCGCAGAACAGGAGTCCACATCATGCATCGCGTCCTCTCCATGCTCGCCTTCTGCGCCAGTCTGGCCCCCCTGCCCGGCAGCGCCGAACCCGCAGACGCCACCGCCCTTGGCCAACTCTCCGGCACTTTCATCAGCCCTCAGGTCGAAACATGGTACGGTGGCTTTGGCACCCGGGAATTCATCTTCGCCGACGGGCAATGGCAGTTGATCTTTACCCACGCCCTCGATCCCGGCATGACGCAGCGCACCTTCCAGTTTCGCACCGGCGGCAGTTACCGCATCGGCGCACCCGCAGGTGACAGCGCTTTTCAAGCCGACTTCGACGAAAACTGGAAACATCTCACCCTGCTCACCACCATCCCCGAGGTGATCACCGGCATGGGTCTTGCCGCCTGCGGCCTGCCATTCAATCTTGAAATCGATATCTCCGCAACCGGCTGTGGCCCATGGAAATCGGTGGCGGATTGCGGCACCGACCACGACCTTCTGTCGCTGGATGCGACGGGCCTGCGCTTCGGTGCCCGTCCGGCAGACAACGACATGTGCAGCCCGGAACGCCGCCCCACCACCCTGACAAGCCCGGTCGTCGCCTTGACCGGCCCCTGATGGGCCAACCAAGGCCGCCCGAAACCTCGGCCTCAGCCCCGCAACAAGGCCAGCGCCGCCGCGTGAATCTCGGCGTTGGCCGCCGCCAGCACACGGCCCCCGTCAAGGCAGGGTTTCCCCTCCCAATCGGTCACGATGCCCCCTGCCGCCTCGATCACCGCAATCGGGGCCTGCACGTCATAGGCCTGCAACCCCGCCTCGATCACCAGATCGACCATTCCCGCCGCGATCAGCGCATAACCATAGCAATCCGTGCCATAACGCGTCAGCCGCACCTCTGGCACCACGCGCCGGAAGGCCGCGCCTTCGTCGGGCGTGCCCACCTCGGGAAATGTGGAAAACAGGATCGCTTGCGACAAAGGCCGCGCCGCCCGGCAGCGCAGCGCCGCCCGCCCCGATGGCCCGTTCACCTCGGCCCGGCCAAGGCCCCCCTCGAACCGCTCGCGGATATAGGGCTGGTCGATGATGCCATAGATCGGCCCCACCTCATCGCGGACGGAAATCAGAACCCCCCAAGTGGGCGTCCCCGACAGGTACCCCCGCGTGCCATCAATCGGGTCCAGCACCCAGGTCAGCCCGCTCGTGCCCGCCTCGGAACCGAATTCCTCACCCAGAATGCCATCCTGCGGACGCCGCCGCTTCAGGATCGCGCGCATCCGCTCTTCCGACAGCCGATCCGCCACCGTCACCGGATCGAACCGCTCCGCTTCCTTGGTATCCGCTGTCAGGTCGCTGCGCCGAAAATGCAGCAGCGTCGCCTCGCGCGCCGCATCGGCCAGTTCCGCCGCCGTGGCGATGATCTCATCCGCAACCTGCGCCGAAACCCGCATGATCCGCCCCCCGAAATAGACTGTCCCCCCGCGCTATCCGCACGGGGGGACAGGGTCAAGCCCGGCGGCGGAGGCGCCCACCGGCTGAAAGCGTGATCAGGCCGCGTCGCTCAGCACGCGCGCCAGATCGAACAGACGGCGGCGCTGCGCTTCGGGAATGGCATAGTAGGACCGCACCAGTTCCAGCGCTTCCTTGTCGGCCATGAAATCACCCTCGGCCGCCTGCGCATTCTCGCGGCTGTCATCCAGCCCTTCAAAGAAGAACCCGATCGTCACGCCCAGCGCATCCGCGATATCCCACAGACGCGAGGCCGAAACCCGGTTCATCCCCGTCTCATATTTCTGGATCTGCTGGAACTTGATCCCAACCTTGTCCGCCAACTGCTGCTGGGTCATGCCCACCATCCAACGCCGATGGCGGATGCGTTTTCCCACATGGGCGTCAACAGGATGCTTCATCTTGTACTCCTCGGACATCGTCCCCACCAATATATAAGCAATTATCGTGCCAAAGTCAGAAGCTTTGAAAATATCCACAGAAATCGAAAGAAAGATGCGTAAACCTATCTTTTTGGATACGTCCGATTATACATCTGGAGAAGAAGCATCCAACCAAAGTCCCGCAATACCCTAGGCGGAACCAGCAAATGGGATTTTCCCCCTAAGGATGTTTTTCATTTTGCAATGCATTTTGCAACTTTTTCGCGATCAGATTTTCATTTTGCAATGAACCCGGCTCTGGATACCCCCTCTCCCGCGCACTACCTGCGTCGGGGACACGCAAAGGCAGAAAGGCCTCCACATGCGCGCCTGGCAGATCGACACTCTCGGCAGCCCCGCATCCCTGCGCCAGCTGCCCGATCCCGTCCCAGCCCACGGTCAGGCGCGCGTGGCCATCCATGCCTGCGGCCTGAACTTCGCCGATCTTCTGATGGCAGATGGCAAATATCAGGAAAAACCGACACTGCCCTTTATCCCCGGCCTCGAACTGGCAGGCACTGTCCTTGACCTTGGCCCCGGCACCCAAGGCCCCGCACCCGGCACCCGCGTCGCGGTCTATGGCGGTCAGGGCGGACTGGCCGAACAGGGCTGCTTCGCCGTCGAAAGCCTGCTCCCCCTGCCCCCCGCCATGTCCTTTGCCGAAGCTGCGGGTTTCCAGATCGCCTATGGCACCTCACATCTGGCGCTTGCCCACAGGGCCCGCCTGCAACCCGGCGAAACCCTCCTTGTCCTCGGCGCAGCGGGCGGCGTGGGCCTCACGGCGGTCGAGGTGGGCAAACGCATGGGCGCCCGCGTCATCGCCTGCGCGCGCGGCCATGAAAAACTCGCCATTGCCACCGCCGCTGGCGCGGATGAGGTGATCGACAGCGACCACCCCGATCTGAAATCCGCGCTCAAGGCACTGGGCGGCGTCGATGTCGTCTATGATCCGGTCGGCGGCCCGTCGTTTGACGCCGCCCTGCGCGCCACCCGCCCCGATGGCCGCGTCCTCGCCATCGGCTTCGCCTCGGGCACCGTGCCGCAGGTCGCGGCCAATCTCCTGCTGGTCAAGAACATCACTGTCATCGGCTTCTGGTGGGGCGGCTATCTCGCCTTTGCCCCGCACCTGCTGCGCGACAGCCTCGCCACCCTGCTCGATTGGTATGGCAAAGGCGAACTGCACCCCCACATCTCGCACCGCCTGCCGATGGACCGCCTCGCCGAAGGGCTCGACCTGCTGCGTTCGCGCGTGGCCACCGGAAAGGTGGTGATCGAGATGGATCAGCAGCAATAGGCGTTACGCAACTCCTGCATCAACAGCGCCGCCGCCTCGCCCTTCAGCGTGGGCGCGACATACAGGCAGATCGTCTGCTCGCCCAGATCGGGCAGCATCCCCTTGGTATCAATAACATAAAGCCCCGTCGGCATGGCATTGGTCAGCCGCGCTGTCACCGCCAGATCGGCCGCCACCGTCGCCTCGATGGCCTGCTCGCTTTCGCCATCAACCGCCAATTCCCAAGGCACCCCCGCCCCATCCAGCGCCGTCACCGCCTTGCGCCGGAAAATGCAGGTATCCTTGAACCCGATCCGCAGCGGCCGCTTCTGCCAGATCTGCCCCTCCTCGGCCCCGACCCAGACCAGCGGCCGTGACGCCAATTCCTCCGCCCCCGCCCCCGGCACATCCTCGGTGGTCAGGATCAGGTCCAGCTCCCCGCGCTGAAACTGCTCCTTCAGAAGGATGGTGAACGAAGACACCAAATTGATCCGCATCCGCGGAAACTGCCCCGACAACCGCTTCAGGATGCCCGGAATCGCAGGGTAAACAATATCATGCGGCACCCCCAGCCGGATCTCGCCCTCATAGGCCGATGATGTCAGCCGCGCCAACGCCTCATCGTTCAGCGACAGCATCTTGCGCGCGAATCCAATCAGCTGCTCCCCCTCCGGGGTCAGCGTCAACTTGCGCGCCGCCCGTGCAAACAGCCCAAGGTTCAGCGACTCCTCCAGCCGCTTCAACTGCATCGACACCGCCGATTGCGTCAGGTTCAGCAAGCTCGCCGCCCGCGTCACCCCGCCCGCATCCACCACCGCCACAAAAGACCGCAAAGCCACCAGATCCAGCGTTCGCGCCATCATCACATCCCCTGATGTATCGTCAAACAATCATTCATTTCACAAATGCCACGCCGCCCCGCATATTTCAAGCATCCTGATTCAAACCCCCGCATCCATCACAACATCATATGAAGGCCACCGCCATGCTCCGCACCCTCGCCACACCTGCCGCCCGCCCCGCCCGCCGCCTGCAGCTCCTGCACCGCCTCGCACAGATCGGGGCCCTGTTCCGCCAGCGCCGCAGCCTCGCCAGCCTTGATGACCACCTCCTGCGAGACATCGGCGTGACCCGCGAACAGGCCCAGAATGAAGCCACGCGCCCACTCTGGGACGTGCCTGCACATTGGCGGGAATGACCCCGCCCCGCAGCCTGCCCCGAAGCCCGCATCAGCGCCGAAAAAGCGACATTCTTGCCGCATCGTTTCCCGGCATTGCGTCTTGAAATTCAAGGCGCGCATCCCGATATTCCCAACATCCGGCCTGTGGGGCGCCAACCCGCAGCCGTTGGCTCAACATCGGAGGCTTCACATGGCTGACTATCAGACGATCCGGCCGGCCGGCGCAGCAGGCGCCCGGACCGCCGAGATCGACGCCGGGCTTCGCGCCCACATGAACAAGGTCTACGGCCTGATGTCCGTGGGCATGCTGCTGACCGGCGGCGTGGCCTGGGCTGTCGGCACGTCAGACGCGCTGCTGTCCATCTTCCGCGACCCTTCAACCCTGCAGCCGAATATCCTCGGCTGGGTGGTCATGTTCGCCCCCCTGCTGATGGTCTTTGCCTTCGGCGCGGCGATCAACCGCCTGTCGCAGGCTGCGGCACAGCTGTTCTTCTACGCCTTCGCGGCGGTGATGGGTCTTTCCATCGCCTGGATCTTCGCGGCCTTCACCGGCGTGTCGATCGCGCAGACCTTCCTCGTCACCGCGATCTCCTTCGCCGGTCTGTCGCTCTGGGGTTACACCACCAAGCGCGATCTGTCGGGCATGGGCACCTTCCTGATGATGGGTCTGATCGGCCTGATCGTCGCCTCGATCGTGAACCTGTTCCTGGGTTCGGGCGCACTGGCCTTCGCGATCTCGGTGATCGGTCTGCTGATCTTCGCGGGCCTGACGGCCTTCGACACCCAGAACATCAAGAACACCTACATTCAGCACGCACAGTATGGCGATGAAGAATGGCTCGGCAAATCCGCCATCATGGGCGCGCTGAACCTCTACATGAACTTCATCAACATCTTCATGTTCCTGCTGCAATTCCTCGGCAACCGCGAATGACGCGGCGCTAGGCGCAGGATGAACCAAAAGGAAAGGGCCGGTCGCAAGACCGGCCCTTTTCCTTTAGCGGCCAAGCACAGCCTCAGGGCGCGATCTGCCGCATCATGCGGATGGCGGGAAAGGCGATCCCCGGCGCCAGCCCAACCTCCACCTCATGCAGCACCCGGAACCCCAGCGCTTCATAGAACGGCACCGCCGTCCGCGTCGACAGGCAGTCCAGCCACCGCACCCCATGGCGCAGCGCATCGACGATCACCTCGCTCATGATCGCCCGCCCCACGCCACCGCGCACCCACTCCGGGTCCACCGCCACATGGCGCACATGGCCCATCCCCGTCTGCTCCGCCCAATCCGTCGCGCCGGCCGCCTGTGGCGCGCCCATGCTCCACCCGCCCGCGCCCAGGATCACCCCATCCTCTGCCTGCACCACGAAATACCGCCCCGAAGCCAGCAATTCCGGCCGCGCCCGCGCGATGATGGGCAGCGCCAGCACCATCACCGATGGCGGATAATCCGGCTTCAAGAGGCGCGGATAACTCCGCCGCAGCAGATGATCGACCGCTTTCAGGTCCGATGGCCGCGCACGCCGCAGGGTCAGGCTGTGATCCATGCCAAAGCCTACCACCCTCGCGGCTCGAGTAAAGCACCCCGAGGCAGGCCTGTTCAGAACCCGCCACCACAAACGGAAAAGGCCGCCCCGAAGGACGGCCTGCAACCCGAAAGCAAGGCAGATCTTACTTGATCTTGCCTTCCTTGTATTCCACATGCTCGCGCTTGACGGGGTCGTACTTCTTCACGACCATCTTCTCGGTCATGGTGCGGGCGTTCTTCTTGGTCACGTAGAAATGCCCGGTCCCCGCCGTCGAGTTCAGACGGATCTTGATCGTCGTCGGTTTCGCCATAGTCGTCTCTCCTGCATCGGGGAAACGCACCGCCCCCGCGAAATCTCTTGAAGCCCGCCTTTTACTTGGCGAACCGGCAGAGTCAACAGCCAAACCAACCGTTGCCAATCAAATCGCGCGCCTTGCGGCGCAAGTTTTTCGGGTCGCCTGCGCGGCCTGCGCCGCTTGGCTCCGTATTGGGTATTTGGCCCAAGGTGAAACGGCATCAGCTTCATCTTGGCACAAATACCCTGGGGGTGAGCCGCCACAGGCGGCGAGGGGGCAAGGCCCCCTTCTTCCTCCGACACAAAGGAAAACGCGCGGATGGCCTGTAAGCCGGATTCTGTCCCGGGGGTTTCCCCCCATGGATGACCATTCCTCTGCCGCACGCGTTACCGCGGCGGTCAAGCTGCCAACCCGGGCCTCTGGGCTGAAGCGTCCCTGCGGAGGTCTCCGGAAACCCGGACCTTTCCGCGCGAGGCCCCTATTCGGCATTGCTCCGGGTGGGGCTTGCCGTGCCGTCCCGGTTGCCCGGTCCGCGGTGGGCTCTTACCCCACCGTTTCACCATCACCTTGCATGCAAGGCAGACTCTTCTCTGTGGCGCTTTCCCTGGGGTTGCCCCCGCCGGGGGTTACCCGGCACCCTTGCTTCATGGAGTCCGGACTTTCCTCGGGACTTGCGCCCCGCGGTCATCCAGCCATCCGCGCGAGGGGCGGCTTACGCCCCGGCACCGCCGCCGTCAACCGGGAAGCGCAGCGCCAGATCTTCCGCCATCGCCGCATCCAGCGCATCGGCGGGTCCCTCCGCCCAGGGCCGGAACCGCAGCCGGAACGCCCGCAGGATCAGCGCCTCCTCCACGTCCGGGTAACCGAAGCGGCGCGCATGGTCGCGGAACGCGACCGGCCGACCGCCGCTTCGCCTGTCGGGCCAGACGGACAGCCCTGCCAACGACAGCCGACGCCAGTCGAACCGTGGCCCCGGATCGGATTTCCGCGCCGGTGCCATGTCGGAATGCGCGATCACCCGCGCGGGCGGGATTCCCCACCGCCCCATGATCCCCGCCAGCACCTGCTCCAGCGCCGCCATCTGCGCCTCCGCAAACGGGGCCGCCCCGGTATTGGCCAGCTCGATCCCGATGGAGCGTGAATTCACGTCGCTCACCGCGCCCCAGGCCCCTGCGCCGGCATGCCAGGCGCGCAGCGCCTCATCCACCAGCTGCTCTGCCGCGCCCTGCTCTGATATCAGCCAATGCGCCGATACCTCATGCGCGGGGTCGCACAGCCGCGCCCGCGCCTCGGCCATGCTGGCCATGGCCGTATAATGAATGACAATCAGATCGGGCCGCGCCCCGCCGCGCCGTTCGCCGCAATTCGGCGACGGGAAGCTCACTGCAGGCGGAAAGGCCGCGGGTCCCAGGAACAGGCGAAACCGTCGCCATCCGGGTCCAGCCCGCGCCGGTCACGCTCTGGCCCCCCTGCCGCAAGAAACGCCTCTTGCGCCAGATCGGATGAGGAATAGCGCGCGCAAGCCGCCGCCTGATCGGTAAAGCGCAGTGACGACCGGTTATAGACCTGCGTGCCCGGCGCATGGGTGGTAGACAGCGCGAATTGCACGATGTTCGGCCCGGTCGTTGCCCGCTCCGGCACCGCCGTCGGCTGGATCACCGTATACTGCGCCTTGTTGCGCGCGATCCGCTCTGCATCGCTTTCGATGGTTTCACGCGCCGCCACGGCATCAAAGTCCTGCTCGTCCGAAATACCTGCATTGCTGGCCTGCATCTCGCCCGATTGCGGCTGAATGGTCGCGGGCGCATTGCCGCGCGGCCGGTTGGGATCGTTCGGATCAAAGGCCGCCGTCGCAGTCGACGGCTGCGCCAGCGGCGCGGGGAAGGTCACCGGTGCCGTCGCCGAAAGCGGCGCACCAATCACGTTGCCCGTTGCAGGCCCTGTCCCGCTCGCCCGGTCAATCGCGGCCGAGGCGAGATCGGGTGAAAACCCGCCCGCCGGGGCTGCCGGCGCTATTGCCGTGCCAAAGGGCGCAACCGGCGTCACCGGTGTTGCCGCCCGCGGGGCCGATGCCGCCTGCTCACGCAGATAGCTGTTGTAATCCTGAAACCCGACACCCGCGCCACTGTCCGGCACGCTGGGGGAACAGGCCGCCACTCCGGCCGTCAGGGCAAGCATCACAGCAATACGCATCATCACGCCTCGGTTTCGTTCGGTCCGGGGGATTACCACCATTTCGCAGGCTTTGCCACAAAGCCCGCAGCACGCTCCAGCACATAAGCGTGATTCAGCAGACCACCCTCGTCCCAGGGCCGCCCGATCAGCTGCAACCCCAGCGGCAGCCCCTGCGCGCTCAACCCGACCGGCACCGAAACCCCCGGCAACCCGGCCAGGTTCACCGTCACGGTGAACACATCGTTCAGATACATCTCGATCGGATCGGCCGACGACATCTCGCCCAACCCGAAGGCCGCGCTCGGCGTGGCGGGCGTCAGGATCGCATCCACCCCGGCGGCAAACACCTGCTCGAAATCGCGCTTGATCAGCGCCCGCACCTTCCGCGCCCGGTTGTAATAGGCGTCATAGAAGCCTGCCGACAGAACATAGGTCCCGATCATCACGCGACGCTGCACTTCCTTGCCAAAGCCTTCGGCGCGCGTCTTCTCATACATCTCGGTGATGCCATCACCCTGCGCCAGCTTCGCTCGATGCCCATAGCGCACCCCGTCATACCGGGCGAGGTTGGATGACGCCTCTGCAGGCGCAATCACATAATAGGCAGGCAGCGCGTATTTGGTGTGGGGCAGCGAGATATCGACAATCTCCGCCCCCGCATCCTTCAGCATCGCCGCGCCATCGGCCCACAGCTTGTCAATCTCCGCTGGCATCCCGTCCATGCGGTATTCGCGCGGCAGGCCGATCTTCTTGCCCCGGATATCCCCGGTCAGTGCGGCTTCGAAATCCGGCACGGCCAGATCGGCGGACGTGGAATCCTTGGCGTCATGCCCGGCCATCGCCTGCAGGAAGATCGCCGCATCCCGCACCGACTTGGTCATCGGCCCCGCCTGATCAAGGCTGGAGGCAAAGGCCACCACGCCCCAACGGCTGACCCGGCCATAGGTGGGCTTGATTCCGACGATCCCGGTAAAGGCCGCAGGCTGGCGGATCGACCCGCCCGTATCAGTGCCGGTCGCACCCAGACACAGGTCCGCCGCCACCGCCGCCGCCGAACCGCCCGACGAACCGCCCGGCGTCAGCTTGCGGTCGTCCACCTTCCAGGGGTTCACCGCATTGCCATAGCAGGACGTCTCATTGCTGGACCCCATGGCAAACTCGTCCATGTTCAGCTTGCCCAGCATCACCGCACCTGCATCAAACAGCTTGGTGGTGACCGTGGATTCATATTCCGGCTTGAACCCACGCAGGATGTTCGATGCCGCCTGCGACGGCACGCCCTTCGTGCAGAACAGGTCCTTGATCCCCAGCGGAATGCCGCACATCGCGGGTGCATCGCCCGCCTTGATCCGCGCATCCGCCGCCCGCGCCTGCTCCAGCGCGATCTCGGGCGTCTTGTGGACAAAAGCCCCCAGCGCATCGCCCGCATCCATCGCCGTCAGGCAGGCCATCGTCAGGTCGGTCGCCGTGATCTCACCCTTGCGAAGCGCATCCCGCGCCGCCGCAATCGTCCAGCTGTTCGCGCTCATTCCACCACCTTCGGCACGGCAAAGAACCCCTCGCGCGCATCGGGCGCATTCTTCAAGACCTGCGCCTGGATATTGCCATCCGTCACCACATCCTCGCGCCGCTTCAGGCGCATCGGCGTGACCGATGTCATGGGTTCGATCCCCGTCACATCCACCTCGTTCAGCTGCTCCATGAAGGTCAGGATCCCCGAAAGCTCCCCGGCCAATGCCGGAAGATCGGCTTCCTCAACCCGGATCCGGGCCAGCTTTGCCACGCGGCGGGCGGTGTCGATGTCAATGGACATGGGCGATAGCGCTTCCCTGTTCTGATCCAAGCCCGTTTAGCCCCGCGCCCCCCGTCTCGCAAGGCCCGTCCTGCACAGGAATGGCACGGCAAAGCGGGGCGCATCTGCGCGCATCCCCCCGGCAACTCTCCGCCGCGCACAGTCTCTGCGCCCTTGGTCCTATTCCTTAACGCGCGCCGCCCGCTACCTTTGCGCCCAACTGACTACGCCCGCAACGAAACCCCGTAACGAAACAAGGAACACGCGCATGCAGATCACCTGGCTTGGCCATTCCGGCTTCCGCATCGAAATCGAAGGGGCCATCCTGCTCATCGACCCCTGGCTGACCGGCAACCCGATGTTCCCGGCGGACCGCCGGGCCGAGGCGATCACGGGCGCCACCCATGTTCTTCTGACCCACGCGCATGGCGACCATTCCGCCGATGCCGTGGCCATCTGCAAAGAGCTGTCGATCCCGCTGGTGGGCATCTACGACCTCACAAGCTGGCTCGAGTCCCGCGAAGGCATCGCCACCATCGGCTTCAACAAGGGCGGCACCGTCGATCTGGGCGGGGCCAAGGTCACGCTGGTCAATGCCTGCCATTCTTCCACGATGCCCGGCGAAAACGGCCCCGTCGCCGTGGGATCCGAGGCGGGCTTCATGATCGCGGGCAGCGGGCACCGCATCTATGTCTCGGGCGACACCGACATCATGGCCGACATGCAATGGATGGGCGAACTGCACGCCCCCGATATCGGCATCCTTGCCGCGGGCGGGCATTTCACGATGGATATGGAACGTGCGGCCTGGGCGGCGAAGCGCTACTTCAACTTCAAGACCTTGATCCCCTGCCACTACCGCACCTTCGGCGCGCTGGAACAGGACGCCACCGCCATGATTGCGGCCCTGCCGGGCGTGAACGTGATTGAACCGCAGGTGCTGGAACCCATCCGCCTGTGAACCGGCTGGGGGGCCATCACGCCCCCCACGCCGTCACCCCGGCCGTTTCGCCGCGAAGAACGCCTTCAGCAAGGCCTCCGCCTCTGCCGCGCCGATCCCGTCATAGACCTCCGGCACATGGTGGCACTGCGGATGCGTGAATATCCGCGCGCCCACCGCCACCCCGCCTGACTTCGGATCAGAGGCGCCATAGTACAGCCGCGCCACCCGCGCCGCCGCAATCGCCGCCGCGCACATCGGGCAAGGCTCCAGCGTCACATAAAGATCATGGCCCCCCAGCCGCTCCGATCCCGCCGCCGCACAAGCCGCCCGGATCGCCAGCACCTCGGCATGGGCCGTGGGGTCGCTCAACTCCCGCGTCCGGTTCCCCGCCCGCGCCACCACCACACCGCCGGGCGACACCACGACAGCACCCACGGGCACCTCGCCCCGCGCGCCCGCCGCCCGCGCCTCCTCCAGCGCCACATCCATGAAAGACCGGAATTCCATACGCCCTTCCTGCCCCGCCACAGGCAAAGGCGCAACCTTGCCCCTTCATCTTGGCCCAAATACCCCCTGCCCGGCCTCCGCCAAAGCACCGGGGGTAGAAAACACACCCCGCTTCCGATAGGCACGCTATCTGACGCGCAAAGGACAGACCATGACCCGCCCCCCCAAAGCCACGCCGCCCGCTGCGCCCGCCTCCGCCACAGCCCCCGAAGGCGAGCGTATCGCCAAGGTGCTCTCCCGCGCAGGCATCGCCTCCCGGCGCGAGGCGGAACGGATGATCGAGGCAGGCGAAGTCACCGTCAACGGCAAGGTCATCGACAGCCCGGCGCTCAATGTCGGCCCCCGTGACCGCATCACCGTGAACGGCCAGCCCCTCGCCGCGCCCGAACCCGCGCGGCTCTGGCTATACTACAAACCCGAAGGTCTGGTCACCTCCAACGCCGATGAAAAGGGCCGCGACACGATCTTCGACCACCTCCCCGAAGACCTGCCCCGCGTCATGTCTGTGGGCCGGCTCGACCTCAATTCCGAAGGCCTGCTGCTGCTCACCAATGACGGCGAACTCAAGCGCCGGCTTGAACTTCCCTCCACCGGCTGGCTCCGCAAATACCGCGTCCGGGTCAAGGGCAACCCGACCGACCCCGATCTCGAACCCCTCCGCCGGGGGATCACGGTGGAGGGCGAGGATTTTCAGCCGATGCAGGTCATCCTCGACCGCCATCAGGGCGCGAATGCCTGGCTCACCGTGGGCCTGCGCGAAGGCAAGAACCGTGAAATCCGCCGCGCCATGTTTGCCATCGGCCTGACCGTGAACCGCCTGATCCGCATCAGCTATGGCCCCTTCCGCCTGAACGAGCTTAAACCCGGCGAGGTGGAAGAGGTTCGCCCCAAAGTCCTGCGCGATCAGCTTGGCCTCACGGGCGAGGCGTCTGATGGCGACACCCCCCGCCAACCCGGCCGCCCCGCGCGGCCAGAAACACGCCCCAATAAATCCGCCCCCCGTGGCGCGCACGGCCCCGCCCCCGCCGCATCCGAACGATCCGGCCCCCGCACCAGCCCCAAGCCGGGCGTCAAGACAACGGCCAGATCAGGTGCCAGACCAACCACCAAATCGGACGCAAAACCCGCCGTTCCGCGCGGCGCAACCCTGCTGGATGCACCCGCCCCCCGGCGCGGCGGCAAACCCTTTACCAAACCCGCAGGTGGCCCCACAGGCAAACCCAGCCCCTCCCCGCGCCCCACAGGTGCGAAACCGGCCCCCAAATCTGGCCCCAAAACTGGCCCCCGCCCGCCGCAGCCACCCCGCCGCCCGCGCTGACCGAAACGGCATCCGCCCGCCATTGCCCCGCCCTGCCCCCATCGCCTATACTCCGTGACAGGCAGGCAAAAGGGGCGGGCACATGTCGGGCACGGGACTACAAACGCTGTCCTATTTCGTCCTTCTGGCGCTGATCCTGTATACCGCCGGCAGCGGGGTGCAGTGACATGGCCCAACGTTTCGGCGGAAAATACAGCCCCAATGGCGACAGCCGCCCCCCGGCCGATCCCAAAGGCCAACCAGCCCCCATCCCGCCCCACCGCTTCGATGGCAAACGCCCCAACCGCGCGGGCGCACGTGTCAACATGTTCTTCTTCGCCTCGCTCACCATGCTTGTCCCTGCCTTCACCGGCGGATCGGACGCGCTGTTTGCAGGCCTCGGCGCCACCGCGCTTCTTCTTTTCGCCGCCTGGCTCACCCGCGAAGGCACCCGCGCGCATCAGGAATATGATGACCGCCGCATCGCGCGCCGCCCCGCCATCCCGCGCAAGCTCTTTGCCTCCGTCCTCACCGGCGCGGGCCTCGCCTTGGCCGCATCCATAAGCCAGCCGGGCCTTGCCCCCATCGGCTTTGCCATCGCGGGCGGCCTGCTGCACCTTTTCGCCTTCGGCCCCGATCCCCTGCGCGACAAGGGGGCCGAAGGGATCGACACCTTCCAGACCGACCGTGTCGCCCGCGCCGTAGAAGATGCCGAAAAGCTGCTGGACGGCATGAAAGACGCCATCCTCCGCGCCGGTGACCGCGCGCTCGAGACGCGGGTTGATCGTTTCGTCACCACCGCCCGCGCCATGTTCCGCACGATCGAGGCCGATCCCCGCGACCTGACCGCCGCGCGCAAATATCTGTCGGTCTACCTGACCGGGGCCCGCGACGCGACGGTCAAGTTCGCCGATCTCTACCGCCAGAACCGCGACCCCGCCGCCCGCGCCGATTACGAATCGCTGCTCACCGATCTGGAAACCAACTTCGCCGCGCGCACCCAGACCCTGCTTTCCGACAACCGCACCGATCTCGATGTCGAAATCGGCGTGCTGCGCGAACGGCTGCAACGCGATCACTGACAGTCCGCGCCCGCAGCTTTCCACGCCTCTGCCCCATTCCCGCCATCGCCCGCGCGCATCCTGACCCCCTCAGAACGGGACAGGATTGCATGAAGACCGCCCTCTTCACCCTTGCCGCCCTTTTCGGCCTTGGCTGCGGCCTTGCAGTTGTCGGCGTGCAATTCGGCCTGCTCCTCCTCGCGGCCCTGCTCGCCTTCCTCGCCCTCGCCACCCTGATCTGGGCTTTCGCAGACAGGCTCAATCCCCTTCGCCCCCGCGCGCTTGGGCGCATCCGCACCCTCCTGTCCGCAACCCGCGCCCGCATCCCACGTGCAAAGGCCTACCTCTTCCCTCTCCTCTCTGCCCTGATGGGCCTCGCACTTGGCGCGGCGCTGGCCCGCGACAGTGCCGATCTTCCCGCGGCTCTGCTCTGCGGCGCTCTGGCCGCCGCCCTGCATCTTGCGGCCTTCGGCCCCGCCGCCCGCCCCATCCGCACCCCACCGCAGGCAGAGCGGATCACCGCTCAGACGGAAACTCACCTCGCCCGCATCATCACCGCCCTCGCCCCCTGCCGCGATCCGCATCTGCATGTCGCGGCCCGCGCCCTGCGCCGCGAAGCGCTGGCCCTTGCCGCGCAGGTCGACCGTGACCCCGCCACGCAGGCCCGGGCACATCGCGCCCTCGTCCTCTGGCTGCCCGCACTGGTCGATGTCTGCGAACATCTGCGCCAGCACTGCCTGACCACGCCAACCGCCGCCGCCCAACCCGCCGCCGAGCTGACCGCCACGCTGGCCAATGTTACCGCGCAACTCGCCCGCCTTGCCACCCACCCCGATCCTGCCCGCGCCACCCCCGCGCCGCATGGCCCCCGCCCCCTGATGCCCGCCCCCTGACGCCCTCCCACTGACAGCCGTCCCCAGACGGCCACCGCAGGCTACCCCGGCCCCCTTCCCCGGCGTCATCACGCTTTTCTGCGCGGCCTGATGAAAACCACTCTGGAAAATCCGGCCAACCTGTCGCAACCTGCGCGGCAACTACCGGCCCGACCCATTTCATCACCAAAGCGCTGCCCGACCCAGCCGCCGACCAACAAGGATGCCCCCATGGCCACCACCGTCCGCGAAGATGCCGAAAAAGCCCTGGCCGAGGTCGAGGCGCTCACCACCACCATTCTTCCCGCACCTGTGGCCGAAATCGTCGCGCTCGACGCCGCCCCCGCCGACAAGGCGGATGAGATTCGCCGCCGCATGGCCGAGGTGGACCTGACCAACACCCAATCCATCATTTCCTTCGGTTCCTCCGCCCAGGCCGAATTGCAGGTCATCTCGCAGGACATGCTCGCCGGCGTGAAGAACAAGGATGTTGGCCCCGCCGGCGACGCGCTGCGCGACATCGTCACCACTATCCGCGGCTTCGCCTCCGAAGAGCTTGACGTCAGCCGCGAACGCAGCTGGTGGGACAAACTCACCGGTCAGGCCGCGCCCCTCGCCAAATTCGTGGCCCGCTACGAAGAGGTGCAGTCCCAGATCGACAAGATCACCGAAAACCTGCTGAAGCACGAACACACGCTTCTCAAAGACATCAAGTCGCTCGACCTGCTCTATGAAAAAACGCTGCGCTTCTATGATGAGCTTGCCCTCTACATCGCAGCGGGCGAGGCCAAGCTGCTTGAGACCGACAGCACCGCCATCCCCGCGAAAGAGGCCGCCGTCGCCGCCGCGCCCGAAATGGACAAGGTCAAGGTCGCCCAGGAACTGCGCGACCTGCGCGCCGCGCGCGATGATCTGGAACGCCGGGTGCATGACCTGAAACTCACCCGTCAGGTCACCATGCAATCGCTCCCGTCCATCCGCCTCGTGCAGGAAAACGACAAGAGCCTGGTCACCAAGATCAACTCCACCCTCGTCAACACCGTGCCGCTCTGGGAAACCCAGCTGGCTCAGGCCGTCACCATCCAGCGCAGCAAAGAGGCGGCCGAAGCCGTCCGCGAAGCCAACGATCTGACCAACGAACTCCTCCGATCCAACGCCGACAACCTGCAAGAGGCGAACAAGGTCGTGCGCGAGGAAATGGAACGCGGCGTCTTCGACATCGAAGCCGTCCGCGAAGCCAATGAAACCCTGATCGCCACGATCGAAGACAGCCTGCGCATCGCTGATGAAGGCAAGGCCCGCCGCGCAAATGCCGAAATCGAGTTGCAAAAGATGGAAGTGGACCTGCGCGACACCCTCTCCTCGGCCCGCGCACGCACCACGCAACCGCCGCTCGACGCCCCCGCCACCTGATCAGACCCCTCCAGCCCGCATCGGCCAAGAACATGAACGTCCCCAAGACCCTCGCCGCCCTCGCGCTGGCAGGGCTCACCGCCTGCACACCGACCACGTCCACCACCCGCGTGATCGCCCCCGCCGCGCCGCAAACCGCAGGCCAGCCCGCCGGTCCGGCCCCGGAAACGGCGGCCTCTGCCGCCGCGCGGCAGCACTATGCCCGCGTGCAGGCACAGCTTCTGTCGCAGGGCCTGCTGCGCACCGATGGCGGCGGTCGCGACACCCCCTTCACTGACCGGATGCTGGCGGAAAACTTCATCCGCATCGCGCTTTTCGATGAATACGCCCGCACCTCCAACGGCCCGGTGCAGCGCATGACAACCAGCCGCATCCGCAAATGGCAGGCCCCGGTCCGCGTCGGCCTGCGCTTTGGCCCCTCCACCCCGCCCGACCGCCGCGCCGCCGATACCGCCCGCATATCTTCGCTCCTGCAACGCCTCTCCCGCGCCACAGGTCACCCCATCGGGCTGGATGACCGCGCCCCCAACTTCTTCATCCACATCGTCTCGGAAGATGAACGCCGCGCACTGGGCCCACAGGTCCGCGCCGTGCTGCCCGGCCTCTCCGGCTCCGAGGTTGCCGCCATCACCGACATGCCGCGTTCCACCTATTGCCTAGTCTACGCCATGTCCGCCCCCGACGGCTCCACCTACAGCCGCGCCTTCGCGGTGATCCGCGCCGAACACCCCGATCTCCTCCGCCTCTCCTGCCTGCACGAAGAAATCGCGCAGGGCCTTGGCCTCGCCAATGACAGCCCCACCGCCCGCCCCTCGATCTTCAACGATGACGAAGAATTCGCCCTCCTCACCCGGCAGGATGAATTGATGCTGCGGATGCTCTACAACCCCGCCCTCCGCCCCGGCATGACCGAAGCGCAGGCCCGCCCCATCGTGGAATCGCTTGCAGCGCGGCTGGTGGGCGGCGAAAGTTGACCAAAGTGCCAGCCCAACAGTCAGGGGCGCAACGGTAGGAGTGTGAAAGATGGTCTTCGATTTCCTCAAGGGCGAATTCATCGACGTCATCGATTGGACGGATGACACCCGCGATACGATGGTCTGGCGGTTTGAACGGCGCGGCAACGCGATCAAATACGGCGCCAAGCTGACCGTCCGCGAAGGCCAGGCCGCCGTCTTCATCCACGAAGGGCAGTTGGCCGATGTCTTCGGCCCCGGCCTCTACATGTTGGAAACCAACAACATGCCGGTGATGACCACGCTTCAGCACTGGGATCACGGCTTCAACTCGCCCTTCAAAGCCGAGGTCTATTTCATCTCCACCACCCGCTTCAACGATCTGAAATGGGGCACGAAGAACCCGATCATGTGCCGCGACCCGGAATTCGGCCCGGTCCGCATCCGCGCCTTCGGCACCTATTCCATGCGCGTGGGCGATCCGGGCAAGTTCATGCTCGAAATCGTCGGCACCGATGGCGAATTCACCGCCGATGAAATCAGCTTACAGATCCGCAACATCATCATTCAGGAATTTTCCCGCGTCATCGCAGGCTCCGGCATCCCCGTGCTCGACATGGCCGCCAACACCGCAGACCTGGGCAAACTCGTCACCACCGCCATCGCGCCGCTGGTCGCCAATTACGGGCTGACCCTGCCGGAATTCTACATCGAAAACATCTCCCTGCCTGAAGAGGTGGAAAAGGCACTCGACAAGCGCACCTCCGTGGGCATCGCGGGCGATCTGAACAAATACATGCAGTTCTCCGCTGCCGAGGCACTCGGAAAACCCGGCTCTGGCGGCGGCGATGCCATGACCGCCGGGATCGGTGCCGCGATGGGCATGTCGATGGCGCAAAACATGGGGCCATGGGGCGCGCCCGCAGGCGCAGCCACCCCGCCGCCACCGCCCCCCCCGCCTGCCGCCCGGCAATGGCACCTCGCTGAAAACGGCGCGACCAAGGGCCCCTTCGCGGAAACCGACCTCGCCGCCCTCATCGCCAATGGCAGCCTGACGCGCAGCACACAGGTCTGGTCCGCCGGGATGGAGGGGTGGAAGCCCGCCGCCGACACCGATCTCGCCCGCCTCTTCGGCCAAGTGCCCCCGCCACCGCCGCCGCCCGGGGTCTGAACCATGCCTGACGATCGCCAGCACTGGCCCTGCAATCAATGCGGGGCCGACCTTCGCTATGCGCCGGGGGCCACCGAACTGGTCTGCGACCATTGCGGCGCGCGCCAGCCCATCCCCGACCTGCCCGCCGCCCGCAGCCGCACCCTGAACGAGATCGACCTCGCCCGCGGCCTGTCCGACGATCTGCCCTCTGCCCAGATGGAACAGGTCCGCATCACGCCCTGCCCCTCCTGCGGCGCGCAGGTGGAATTTCAGGGCGCGACCCACGCCGCCGAATGCCCCTTCTGCGCCACCCCGGTCGTGATCGGCACCGGCGAGGAACGCCGGATCAAACCGCAGGCCGTCCTGCCCTTCGCACTGGATGAAAAGCAGGCCCGCACCGCCATGACAAACTGGCTGGGCAGCCTCTGGTTCGCCCCCAACGGCTTGCAGGAATATGCCCGCAAGGGCCGCGCGCTGAACGGCCTCTATGTCCCCTACTGGACCTTTGACGCCGCCACCCGCTCGCACTATCGCGGCCAGCGCGGCGATCATTACTACGAATCCCGCACGGTCACCCGCAATGGCCGCACGGAAACCGAACAGGTCCGCCGCACCCGCTGGTCGTCGCGCTCTGGCTGGGTCAGCCGCCGCTTCGATGATGTGCTGATCCTCGCCAGCCAAAGCCTGCCGCGCCAATACACCGACAATCTGGCTCCCTGGGACCTGTCCGCCCTGCAACCCTGGCAAAAGGACTTTCTCGCCGGCTTCACGGCCGAGGGCTACACCGTCACCCTCGCCGATGGCCACGCCATGGGGCGCGAGGTGATGTCGGGCATCATACATCAGGACGTCCGTCAGGATATCGGCGGCGACGAGCAGCGCGTCGAGGATGTCGATACCGACTGGAGCGCGGAAACCTTCAAGCACATCCTCCTGCCGATCTGGATGGCCGCCTACAAATACAACGGCAAAAGCTACCGCTTCGTCGTCAACGGCCAGACCGGCAAGGTGCAGGGCGAACGCCCGTGGAGCGCATGGAAGATCGCCTTCGCCATCCTCGCGGGCCTCATCATCGCGGGCATCGTGCTGGCCGTTACCCAGTCGCGCTGAACGCGAAAACCCTGAAACCCCGTCCCGGGCTTGGCCCGGGACCTCTCTCCCCGTGTCCTCGAAGCCGTGGCCCAAAACCAACCCATCCGCCGCGCCCCCCCCCAAACGGCACACCGCCCAGCAGGTCCAAGGCACCGCCCCTGCCCCCTCACCTTGGCCCAAATACCCAATTCAACCCAACCCCAGCAGGCCACCCTCCCAGAACCCTCTCCCCGGAAATTGCGTCAATTTCCGCCACGATTTCTGCGCCAGAAATCGCCCCCTCCGTCCCGACTCACCCCATGGTTAACGGCCTGATACCCCACCGCGCGTATGCACAGCCGTCTGCACCACGCGCTGCACCGGCAGCGGCACCGCAAAACGCGCCCCGCCCGCCAAATTAATCTAGCGTCCGCAATAGCTTACCCGCACTCCCCGCCCCGCCGCTTGACACCGCCCCCGCCCCGCCGCATCACCCCTCCAAACGCATCCTTGGGGGCCCTGATGACCGACCTCACCCGCATCCTGGCACAGGCCCATATCGCGGAACTGCCCAACCCCTATTTCGGCAAGGTCCGCGATTGCTATGACCTGCCCGATGGCACCCGCATCCTGATCTCGTCCGACCGCATCTCCGCCTTCGACCGCATCCTCGCCGCCATCCCGTTCAAGGGCCAGGTCCTGACCCAGACTGCGAAATTCTGGTTCGATCACACCGCCGACATCTGCCCCAACCATGTGATTTCCTACCCCGACCCCAACGTCGTCATCGGCAAACGCCTCACGATCCTGCCTGTTGAAATCGTCGTGCGCGGCTACCTTGCGGGCACCACCGGCACCTCGATCCTCACGCTCTACAAACAGGGCCAGCGCGCCATGTATGGCCATACCCTGCCCGATGGCCTGCGCGACAATCAGGCCCTCCCCGCCCCCATCATCACCCCCACGTCAAAGGCCTTCGACGGCGGCCATGATGAACCGCTCACCGCGCAAGAGATTGTTTCCCAAGGGCTTCTCACGCAGGCGCAATGGGATGAAGTGTCGGCAAAAGCCCTCGCCCTCTTCGCCCGGGGTCAGCAGATGGCATCTGAGCGCGGCCTGATCCTGGTCGATACCAAATACGAATTCGGCACGGATGCCGACGGCAACATCCTTCTGGCCGACGAAATCCACACCCCCGATTCCAGCCGCTACTGGCTCGCCTCCGGCTACGCCGAGGCCTTCGCCAATGGCACCCGCCCCCCCAGCTTCGACAAGGACGTGATCCGCGCCTGGGTCGCCGCCCGCTGCGACCCCTATACCGACCCGATCCCCGAAATCCCGGCGGAAATGATCCAGCACACCGCCCAAGTCTATATCGACGCGTTCGAGGCGATCACCGGCCAACCTTTCCAACCCGACACCACCGGTGACACCCCCCTCGCCCGCATCCGCGCCAACCTCGCCCCGTGGTTTTCGCGCTGAATGTTTGCGCTAACACAGCGCAATCCGCTATGGTCCGCCCCAATCCAAGGAGGCCCGAATGATTCTCAGCTGTGGCGAAGCCCTGATCGACATGCTCCCCCGCACCACCACGCTGGGTGAACCCGCCTTTTCGCCCTATGCCGGCGGGGCGGTGTTCAACACCGCCATCGCCCTTGGCCGCCTCGGCGCACCATCGGCGTTTTTCTCGGGCATTTCCAATGACATGCTGGGTCAGATCCTGACCGAAACGCTGGAAGCGTCCAAGGTCGACACCCAATTCTGCGCCCGCTCTGACAGGCCAACCACCGTGGCCTTCGTCAAGCTGGTCGACGGCCAGGCCACCTATGCCTTCTACGATGAAGGCACCGCAGGCCGCCTCCTGTCACAGGATGAACTCCCCACCCTGCCCGCCACCATCACCACCCTCTTCTTCGGCGGCATCTCCCTCGTGAACGACCCCGCCGCCTCCACCTACGCCGCCCTTCAGGCCCGCGAGGCCGCCACCCGCGTCACCATGATCGACCCGAACATCCGCCCCGGCTTCATCGCTGGCAAGGAACCGCAGTACCGCGCCCGGATCGAAGGTATGATCGCCCGCGCCGATATCGTGAAACTGTCGGATGAAGATCTGCACTGGCTGCTTGGCCCCGGCGACGTCTCCGCCCTCGCCCGCCAAGTGCTTGAAAAGGGGCCGAAACTCGTCTTCATCACCGAAGGCGCATCCGGCGCCCGCGCCATCACCGCCACGCAAAACCGCTTTGTCGCCGCCACCCGCGTCACTGTGGCCGATACCGTCGGCGCAGGCGATACCTTCAACGCAGGGGCGCTGGCCGCGTTGCATGAGGCAGGCGCGCTTTCCAAATCCGCCCTCTCCACCCTCTCCGACGCCACGCTGGACGCCGCCCTCACCCTTGGCACTAAAGCCGCTGCCGTCACCGTCTCCCGCCCCGGCGCCAACCCGCCCTGGCGGCACGAATTGTGAGGGCGGTCCTCCAACGCGTCAGCCGCGCCTCGGTCACCGTCGATGGCGCGGTGACGGGCGAAATCGGCGCGGGCCTCCTGATCCTCATCTGCGCGATGGAGGGTGACACCAACGCGCAGGCCGACCAGCTTGCCGCCAAAATCGCCAAGCTGCGGATTTTCAAGGATGATCAGGGCAAGATGAACCTGTCGGTCCGCGATATCGGGGGCGCGGCACTGATCGTGTCGCAATTCACCCTTGCCGCCGATCTGCGCGGCAACCGCCCCGGTTTCTCCACCGCCGCCAAACCGGATGAGGGCAAGCGCCTCTACGAATACTTCACCGCCAAGGTGCAGGCCGAAGGCATCCCCACTGCCAATGGCATCTTCGGGGCCGACATGGATGTCAGTCTCAACAACGACGGCCCCGTGACAATCTGGATGGAGGTCTGAGGCCCAAGGGCCTCAGACTGTCCAAATCAGTCCGTCCATTCCCAAGGCCCGGTGAACCCGCCCAGCAATTCGGCCACCTTCGCCTCATCCACGGGCCCGTTACGCACAAGCCGCGCGACAAGGCCGCGCTTCTTGTCCTCCACCACTTCCGCCACATGCGCGCCGATGCCTGCCTCGGCAAGCGCCGCGTCATAAACCCGCGTGATCGCCTTGCGCCGCAGGTCGGGCTTGAACACCTTGCCCACCGCCGTTTTCGGCAATTCGGCAAGAATTTCAATATGTTTAGGGATCGCCGCGCGTTCGTGGATATGGGTCTGGGCATAGGCCATAAGGGCGTCCACCCCCACCTCCTTGCCCTTGATCAGCTCTACATAGGCGCAGGGCAATTCGCCCGAATGCACATCCGGCTGCCCGATCGCGCCGACAAAGGCCACCGCATCATGCTTCATCAACCCTTCCTCGATCACCGCCGGGTCAATGTTATGCCCACCCCGGATGATCAGGTCCTTCGCCCGCCCAGTGATGAACAGATACCCATCCGCATCAATCCGCCCCAGATCGCCGGTCCGCAGGAACCGCCCTTCGGCAAACAGACCCTTGTTCTTGTCCACCTCCGTATAGGTCGACCCCTCGAACACGCCGGGATTGGCGACGCAGATCTCGCCCACCTCATCCACCCCGCATTCGCGGAACCCCTCGCCCGCCTGCAACAGGATCCGCACATGCGTATGCGGGAAGGGCAGACCGACCGACCCGATCTTCTTCGTTCCCCCCGGCGGGTTGACGGATACCAGACAGGTGCATTCCGTCAGGCCGTACCCTTCGACGATCTCCACCCCGGTCGCCTTGAAGAACTTGTTGTAAAGCTCCACCGGCAAAGGCGCAGACCCGGAAAACGCGTTCCGCAGGCTTGAGATATCGGCATCAATCGGCCGCTGCATCAACGCGGCCAGCGCCGTGGGCACGGTGATCAGATAGGTGCATTTCCACCGCTCGATCAACTTCCACAGATTGTCGAAGACCCCCTCGCCCCGATACCCCGCAGGCGTGGGAAACACCACATGCGCCCCCGATGCGATCATCGACATCAGGATCGGATAGGCCGCAAACACATGAAACAGCGGCAGCGGGCACATCACGCAATCGGTTTCCTTGAACAGCAGGCGCTGCCCCAGCCAGCCGTTATAGACCATGCCGGAAACCTTGTGCTGCGCGACCTTGGGCATCCCCGTGGTACCGCCCGTGTGGAAATAGGCCGCCACCCGGTCTTCCGTGCGATCTTCGAATGTCAGCCGGTCCGCAGGTTGCCGCGCCATCTCGGCAGCAAAGCTTTTCACATTGGCCAGATGCGACACAGGGTTCTTGGGCCGGATCAGCGGCACGATCCATGATTTCGGCGGCGCGAGATAGCGCACAAGGTCCACCTCCAGCACCGTCTTGACCGAAGGCGCGTGCTTCACCGCCTCGGCCACCTTCTGCGGCACATCCGTCTTGGGGAACGCCTTCAGCGTGACCACCACCTTGGCCCCGGTTTCCCGCAGGATGGCGCTGATCTGTTCGGCTTCCAGAAGCGGGTTGATCGGGTTCACGATCCCCGTCACCGCCCCCCCCAGCAGGGTGATCGCGGTTTCAAGGCTGTTGGGCATCACATAAGCCACCACATCCTTTTCCCCAACCCCAAGGCTACGGAACAGGTTCGCCGCCTGCGTCACCTTGCCATGCAAGGCGCTCCACGTCAGCGTTTCGGCCTTTTCTTTCGGCCCCGACAGGATCTGATAGCTGATGGCAGGGCGCGACCCATGGGCGGCTTTCGTCCGGCTCAGGAATTCATACATCGTGCGCGCCATGCCGCGCGCTTCCCAGGGCATCTCTGCCTCAATCGCCTTCACATCTGCCAGATTTGCGAATTCACCCATGTCGTCCTCCCCTGTCCCGCCCCCCATTATCCTCCCGGAGGGCAGTTTGTCGCGCAAGGATGATGGCTCACGCACGGCCCCGCAAGACGCGATGGCACGCAATACGCAACGTCAAAGCGGGATCACGCCTGCCCGTCGGTGAATTGCAGCCGCGCCAGTCTGGCATAAAGGCCGCCTTCCGCCACCAACGCCTCATGCGTTCCTTCGGCGACGATCTGGCCCTTGTCGAACACCACGATCCGATCCGCCCGCTTCACCGTGGCCAGCCTGTGCGCCACGACCAGCACGGTCCGCCCCTCCGAGAGGCTTTCCACCGCCGCCTGCACCGCACGCTCGGATTCCGCATCCAGCGCCGATGTCGCCTCGTCCAGCAGCAGCACCCGCGCATCGCGCAGGATCGCCCGCGCAATGGCGATGCGCTGCTTCTGCCCACCCGACAACATCACCCCCCGCTCGCCCAGCCAGGTGTCATAGCCCTGCGGCAGCGCCATCAGGAAATCATGCGCCGCCGCCGCCTGCGCGGCCGCCTCCACCTCGGCATCCGTGGCATCCGGGCGGCCAAAGCGGATGTTTTCCCGCGCTGATGCCGCAAAGATCACCGGGTCTTGCGGCACCAGCGCAATCGCACGGCGGAAATCGCCCCGCGCCATATCGCGCAGGTCAACGCCGTCCATCCGCACTGCGCCCTCTTGCGGGTCATAGAACCGCATCAGCAGTTGCAGGATCGTCGTCTTGCCCGCCCCCGATGGCCCCACCAGCGCCACCGTCTCACCCGGCGCCACCCGCAGGCTTACCCCGTTCAGGGCCGAAACCTCCGGCCGCGCCGGATAGCGGAAGGTCACGCCCTCGAACGCGATATCCCCCCGCACCGGGCGGGGCAGCGCCACAGGCGTCGCTGGGTCAATCACCGGGTCCACCGCGCCCAGCAATTCCACCAGCCGCTCCGTTGCCCCCGCCGCGCGCTGCACCTCGCCCCAGATTTCCGACAGCGCCCCCACGGCCCCGGCCACGATCACCGCATAAATCACGAACTGCACCAATTCGCCCGGCGTCATCACGCCTGCGCGCACATCGCGCGCGCCGATCCACATCACGCCCACAATCCCGGTAAAGGTCAGGAAAATCACGATCACCGTCATCAGCGCCCGCACCCGCGTGCGGGTCTGCGCCGCGCCATAGGATTTTTCCGTCACCTCGGCGAACGATGCCCGCGTCCGCGCCTCATGCGTAAAAGCCTGCACCGTCTGCACCGACATCAGCGCCTCGGACGCTGTCCCCGATGAATTGGCGATCCAGTCCTGCGTCTCGCGGCTCAGGCCCCGCAACCGCCGCCCCAACACGATGATCGGCACCACCACCGCTGGCACGATCAGCAGCACCAGCCCCGACAGCTTGGCCGATGTCAGGAACAGCAACGCCATGCCTCCCACCAGCATCAGGATGTTGCGCAGCGCCACAGAGACAGACGATCCGATCAGCGACAGGATCAGCGTCGTATCCGTGGTGATCCGGCTCAGCACCTCGCCGGTCAGCAATTTCTCAAAAAACGCCGGGCTCAGCCCCATCACCCGGTCAAACACCGCGCGGCGAATATCCGCCACCACCCGCTCACCCAGCTTGGTCACAAGGTAATAACGCACCCCCGTCCCGATCGCGAGCAGCGCCGCTATGCCCAGCGCTGCGCCGAAATACTGGTCCAGGATCGCCACATCCTCGTTGAACCCGTCGACCACCCGCCGCACGGCCAAAGGCAGCAGCAAACTCATCCCCGCCGTCAGCACCAATGCCGCAATGGCAAGCGCTGTCATACCCCGATAGGGCCGCAGAAAGGGCGCAAGCCCACGCAGCGCGCCCACCTGCTTTGAGCTTGCGCGCATTTCTGCACTGTCGTCCTTGGCCATGTCTCTTCCCTGCGTAGCGCCTCAGGGGTTTAGGCAATGCCCCGCTGCGGGGCAAGCGCCCCGATGGTCGCGCCCCCCCTTACACCCTTCCACCGCCTGTGCCAGATTGCATCAAAGGGGATCCCATGTCCGTCACCACGCTTGTCTTCGATGCCTATGGCACGCTGTTCGACATCGCCGCCCCGGCCCGCCGCGCCGCCGACGGCCACCCGGCCCTTGCGGCAGTCTGGCCCAAACTGGCCGAAGATTGGCGGCGCAAGCAGCTGGAATATACATGGCTGCGCACCATCACCGGTGCCTATGCCGATTTCGCGCAGGTCACCGCCGACGCGCTTGATTGGGGGATGCAGGCGCATCACCTGTCCGATCCGGCCCTGCGCCGTGACCTGCTGGCGCTTTATGATGAACTTGATGCCTTCCCCGAGGTTGCAGAAACGCTTCACAATCTCAGATCCACCGGCCTGCACCTTGCCATCTTGTCCAACGGCACGCCCGCGATGCTTGCCTCTGCTCAGGCCGCGGCCGGATTGACCGGGCTCATCGACACCACCCTGTCTGTCGACTCTGTCCGCACCTACAAACCCCATGCCAGCGTCTATGCCTTGGTTCAGGCGCATACCGGCGCGAGGCCGCAGAACGTGCTGTTCGTCTCGTCCAATGGCTGGGATATCGCAGGCGCCGCCCGCTTCGGCTTTCGCACCGCTTGGGTAAATCGCGCGAATGCCCCGCAAGACCGCCTCCCCCAAGGACCGCTGCACGAAATCCCCGACCTCACTCATTTGCCCCGGCTGATTGCATGACCCAGATCTTCACCACCCCCGATGGCACCCGCCTCGCCTATCGCGATGAAGGCACGGGCCTGCCGCTCCTCTGCCTGCCGGGCCTGACCCGCACCATGGCGGATTTCGATTATCTCCGCCCCCACCTGCCCCCCCTCCGGCTGATCCGCATGGATTACCGGGGCCGTGGCAGCAGCCAATGGACGGGGGCCGCCACCTATACCGTCCCGCAAGAGGCCAAGGATGCGCTCGACCTGCTCGATCATCTGGGTGTCGACCATGCCGCCCTCCTCGGCACCTCGCGCGGCGGGCTGATCGGCATGCTGCTGGCCGCGCTGGCAAAACCCCGCCTCATCGGCCTCTGTCTCAATGACATCGGGCCCGAAATTCACCGCCCCGGCCTGACCCGCATCTTCGATTACGTAGGCCGCAACCCCGCCGCCAAGGATCACGAAACCCTTGCCGCCGCCCTGCCCCGCAACATGCCCGGCTTCGCCAATGTCGCGCCCGATCGCTGGCTGGCTGAGGCGCGGCTGCATTACACCGCCACGGAGACCGGGCTGAAAATCACCTATGATCCCGCCCTGCGCGACGCCTTTCTTGCCGGTTTCGATGGCCCGCCCGCCGATCTCTGGCCGCTGTTTGATGCCTGTGCAGGCCTGCCGCTTGCCCTGATCCGCGGCGCAAATTCCGACCTGCTCACCCCGGACACCACCGCCCAGATGCGCCACCGCCGCCCCGACATGATCTTTGCCGAGGTGCCGGGTCGCGCCCATATCCCCTTTCTTGATGAGCCCGAAAGCCTCACCGCCATTCATTCCTTCCTGAAAGCCTGCGGCGCATGACCGACATCACCCTGATAGACGCCGCCGCCGCCCGCCTGCGCGGCCATGCGCGCGTCACCCCCCTGCTGAACGCGCCGCTTCTGGATGCCGCCTTTGGCCGCCGCATCTTCATCAAGGCCGAATGCCTGCAACTCACCGGATCGTTCAAGTTTCGGGGCGGCTGGTCTGCCATCTCGGCCCTCGACCCCGCCACCCGCGCGCGGGGCGTGCTGGCCTATTCCTCGGGCAACCACGCCCAAGGCGTGGCCCTCGCCGCCCAGCGCCACGGCATCCCCGCCACGATCATCATGCCCTCTGACGCCCCACAGGTGAAAATCGCCAACACCCGCGCCTATGGGGCCGAGGTGATCCTTTATGACCGCGCAACGGAAGACCGCGATGCCATCGGCGCACGCCTGACGGCGGAACGCGGCCTGACACTCATCAAGCCCTTCGATGACGCGCAGGTCATCGCAGGCCAGGGCACCACCGGCCTTGAAATCGCCGCCCAGGCCACCGAGGCTGGGATCGAAAGCGCCACCGTCATCACCTGCTGCGGCGGCGGCGGCCTGACCGCAGGCATCGCCCTCGCGCTGGAGTCCCGCGCCCCCGGCCTCACTGTCCGCACCGCTGAACCCGCAGGGTTCGACGATGCCGCCCGCTCCCTCGCCTCTGGCCGCATCGAACGCAACGCCGCGATGACCGGCTCCATTTGCGACGCGATCCTGACGCCCGCCCCCGGCAGCCTCACCTTCCCCATCCTCAAACGCCTGTGCGGCCCCGGCCTTACCGCAACGGATGATGAGGCGCTGCACGCCATGGCGCTGGCCTTCACCCATCTGCGGATCGTGCTGGAACCGGGCGGCGCCATCGCACTGGCCGCAGCCCTGTTCCGCGAAAGGCTGCCCGATACCGTGATCTGCACCGCCTCCGGCGGCAATGTGGACCCGGATACCTTCCGCCTCGCGCTCGACCGCTTCGCCAACTGACTGTCCTTTCCGAACCTTTCCACCCGTCACGAAACCCCCAAACCCTTCACTCCGATTTCAGAATCGAACATGCCCCCCGTCTTCCTGCCCGACCTGCGCCTGAATGCCGAAATCAGCGGCCCGCCCTCCGGCGCGCCCCTTGTGCTGATCCATGCCTTGGGCACCAATCTCCGCATCTGGGATGAGGTGATCCCCCTTCTTCCCCCCGGGCTGCGCATCCTGCGCTTTGATCTGCGCGGCCATGGCGCATCCGACGTGCCGCCTGCGCCCTACAACATGGGCACGCTGATCCGCGATACCGAACGCCTGATGGATCATTTCGCGCTGAAGGACGCCGTCATCCTCGGCCTCTCCATCGGCGGCCTTATCGCCCAAGGGATGGCCGTCAAGCGCCTCGATCTGATCCGCGCCATGATCCTGTCCAACACCGCCGCCCGCATCGGCCGCCCGGAACAGTGGCAAGCGCGCATCGCCGCCATCCGTGCCACGGGTATGGACTCGCTGACCGACGCCACCATGGAACGCTGGCTGGGCCGCAAATGGCGCGACCACCCCGCCTTGCCGTCGCTCAGGCAGACGTTCCTCGCCACCGATCCCGAAGGCTGGATGGGATGCGCTTCCGCCATTTCGGGGACGGATTTCTTTGAAACCACCGCCACGCTCACCCTGCCCACCCTCGCCATCGCCGGCGCCAATGACGGCTCCACCCCGCCCGATCTGGTGCGCGAAACCGCCGCCCTCATCCGGGGCCACCGCTTTGCCCTGATGCGCGGCACGGGCCACATCCCGCCCGTCGAAAAGCCCGCCGAATACGCGGCCCTTATCGGCCAATTCCTGATGGAAATCGCACATGTCTGACATCTTGCTCATCCACGGCGCGGCGCATGGCGCATGGTGCTGGCACCGTGTCATCCCCGCGCTCACCGCCCTAGGCCACCACGCCCGCGCCATCGACCTGCCCTCGCATGGCGATGACAGCACCGATCCCGCCACGGTGACGCTCGACAGCTACGCCCAAGCCATCCTGAACGCGACGCAGGGCCCCACGCTTCTTGTCGGGCATTCCATGGGCGGCTTTCCCATCACCGCCGCCGCCCAACTGGCCCCCGACCGCTTTACTGCGCTGATCTACCTCTGCGCCTATCTCCCCATCCCCGGCATAACGATGGCCGAGATGCGCCGCGCAGGCCCGCGCCAACCCCTCGCCGGATCGTTCCAGATCGACCCCACCCGCACCACCTTTACCTTCGACCCGGACCAATCCCCTGCCCTGTTTTATCACGATTGCCCGCCCGAAGATGTTGCCCTCGCCCGCCGCCGCCTCTGCGCGCAAGCCATCCGCCCGCAGGAAACCCCGATCCCCGACACCGCCCGCGCTGAATCCCTGCCGCGCCACTACATCCGCTGCACGGATGACCGCGCGATCCCGCCGGACTATCAGGCCACCATGGCCGCCCGCCTGCCCCCTGACCACATCCATGACCTTGCCACCTCGCACTCCCCCTTCTTCGCGGCACCCGAGGCATTGGCCCAAAAGATCCACGCCATCGCGCAACTCCCCCCTGTCAAGCGCGCCTGACAGGCGTTAGCGTCCCGCCATGCGCCCGACGCACGGGCCGGGAACCCGCATGTCCGACCGCCGCGAAAAACTTGCCCTCACCTTCATCCTGCTGACGATCACCATTGATGCCATCGGCATCGGCCTGATCTTCCCGGTCATGCCCGACCTGATCGAAAGCGTCACGGGCGGCAGCCTGTCACAGGCCGCACTTTGGGGGGGCCTGCTGTCCACCTCCTACGCCGTGATGCAGTTCCTGTTCGGCCCGATCATCGGCTCGCTGTCGGATCGCTTCGGAAGGCGGCCGATCCTGCTGATCTCTCTTTTCGTCATGTCGCTGGACTACCTGGTCATGGCCATAGCTCCGACGATCTGGCTGCTGCTGGCCGCCCGGGTGGTGGCAGGCATCACGGCGGCAACCTATTCCACCGCCACCGCCTTTATCGCCGACATCACCCCCCCCGAAAAACGCGGTGCGCGCTTTGGCTTGATCGGGGCCTGTTTCGGCGTGGGCTTCGTCGCGGGCCCGCTGATCGGCGGCCTCCTTGCCTCGGTCGATCTGCACGCGCCCTTCTACGCCGCCGCGGCCCTTGCCTTGGCCAACATGATCTTCGGCTATTTCGTTCTGCCCGAAACCGTGACCGATGCCACCCGCCGCCCCTTTTCCCTCGCCCGCGCCAACCCGCTGGGCGCGCTGCGCGCCGTGTCGAAACTGCCGGGGGTGAAGCGGGTGCTGACCTGCTTCCTGATCCTCGGCATTGCCATGAACGTCTACCCGGCGATCTGGGCCTATTACGGACAAGCCCGCTTCGGCTGGGACAGCACGATGGTGGGTCTCTCGCTCGCGCTTTACGGCATCAGCTTTGCCGTGGGCCAAGCCGTCCTTGTCGGCCCGCTGATCAAACGCTTCGGCGAACACCGCGCCGCGCATTACGGCATGTGGGTGGATATCACCACGCTCGCCGCCCTCGGCCTGGTTACCCAAGGTGCCCATGCGCTGATCATCACCCCCATCACCGCACTGGGCGGTGTCGTCACCCCCGCGCTTCAGGCGCTGGCCAGCCGCGCCGCCCCTGCCGATGCGCAGGGCGAATTGCAGGGCGTCCTCGCCTCGCTCAACGCCATCGCGATGATCACCTCGCCGCTCCTGATGACCGCCACCTTCTCGGCCTTCACCGCGCCCTCGGCCCCGGTCTTTTCCCCCGGCGCCCCCTTCCTGCTGGCCTCGGTCTTGATGGTTGTCTGCCTTGCGCTGCACATCACTGGCCGCACGAAATCCTGAAAGCGTCGCGCGCAGGTCGCAAACGATCACGATCTTCTGCCTTGCCACCTTCATCTTGGCAAAAATACCCTGCGGGGGTCCGGGGTTGCAAAACCCCCGGTCCGCCCGTGATCCAAGGCGGGAGGCCGGAATGAAGCTCAAGGATCTCGAAATCTTCGTCGTTGCGCCGCCCTTCCCGGGCTGGGGCGGGCGCTACTGGATTTTCCCGAAACTCACCACCGACAACGGCATCGTGGGATATGGCGAATGTTACGCCTCCACCGTCGGCCCCAAGGCGATGAAAGCGGTGATCGAGGATGTGTTCGAACGCCACATGCAGGGCGAAAACCCCGAAAACATCGAACTGATGTTTCGCCGCGCCTATTCCGCAGGCTTCACTCAACGCCCCGATCCCACCGTGATGGGAGCATTTTCAGGCCTTGAGATCGCCTGCTGGGATATTCTGGGCAAGGCACGCAATCGCCCCGTCCACGCCCTGCTGGGCGGCAAGATGAATGACCGCATCCGCAGCTATACCTACCTCTATCCCGAACCCGGCAAGGAAAGCGCCGAATTCTGGGTCGATCCGGATGCCGCGGCCGAGGCCGCTTTGCGCTTTGTGAACATGGGCTTCACCGCGGTGAAATTCGATCCCGCCGGCCCCTACACCATCCGCGGCGGCCATGAACCCGCCATGTCCGACATCACCCGCTCCGTCGCCTTCTGCAAGGCCATCCGCGATGCCGTGGGCGACCGGGCCGACCTTCTGTTCGGCACCCATGGCCAGTTCACCACCCCCGGCGCCATCCGCATGGGGCGTGAATTGGAACCCTATAACCCGCTCTGGTACGAAGAACCGATCCCGCCGGACAACCTGCTTGAATTTGCCGAGGTCGCCAAATCCGTGCGCGTCCCCCTCGCAACCGGCGAACGCCTCACCACCAAAGCCGAATTCGGAACTCTTCTGCGTGCGGGCGGGGTCAAGATCTTGCAACCCGCCCTGGGCCGCGTGGGCGGGATATGGGAGGCGAAAAAGATCGCCGCCATGGCCGAAATCTTCAACGCCGAAATGGCCCCGCATCTCTATGCAGGCCCGGTCGAATGGGCGGCCAACGTGCATTTCGCGGCCTCCATCCCCAACCTGCTGATCGCGGAAACGATTGAAACCGGCGGGGCCTTCCATCTGAAACTGATCAAGAACACGATCACATGGGAAGACGGCTATATCATTCCGTCAGAGGCCCCCGGTCTGGGGATCGATTTCGACGAAGACGTCGCCCGCGCCCATCCCTTCACCGGCACCGGCCTGCATCTGCAGATGCAAGAGGCCCCTTGCGACTATCGCCACGGCAACCGGTTCGAAGGCGGCGCGCCAAGCACCCTGCCGCACAAGACGTGATGGCGCGTGGGGGGCCATCAGCCCCCCGCCCCAAATCTCAAAGCGTCTTGATAAACAGGATCCACTCCTGCGCATCCACCGCCCAATCGCCCTTTACCACCGGGCGGCTGGCCACCTCGCGATACCCTTTCGCCGCATAAAGCCGCAGCGCCTCTTGATGCGTGTCGGCGGCGATCAGGCTGATCGTTCCCCGCCCCAATCCACGCGCCACGCCCTCGGCATGGGCCAGCAGCGCCGAGCCGCAGCCCTTCCCCCTGAACCCGTCATAGGTGGCCAGCACGTTCAGATACCACGACCCCGGCGCCAAAGCCTCCAACTCCATCAACGGCACAAAGACCGCCGGAGTATCCGGGTCAATCGGCGCAGGCTCATCCTCGGCCGGATAGCCCAGCAGACAGGCCGCAACCTGCCCCTCCACCTCGGCCAGCCAGGCATTGCCAAAAGAGAAAGACCCGCTCTCCCGCGCCGCCCGCTCCCGGCCATAAGCCCAGGGATCGCCCCCCGGCCCCACCGATTTCTTCCAGAAATGCAGCGGCAGATCATCCGCCGCCATATTGATGAACCGCACCAGATGTTCGGCATCCGCCGCCGTCGCGCCCCGGATCAGCATCCTCATCCTTCCCCACCCAGACCTGCCTTTTCCCTGACCGATCCGCCCGCATCAGGCAACCCCCTTGCCCGCCCCTTTCCGGCTTGCCAGCCACCGGATCGCCCCCTACCACTATCCCCAACACGACAGATGGAGCGTCAGACATGGCCGACACCGTTTTCCGCTTTCCCGCCCCGGGCCCCGATCCGATGCTGACCGATCTCGACGGCTGGACCAAGATCGACGGCAACCCCACCATGAAAACCTGGGTCCAGCACACCTCGGCCGATGGCAGCGTGATCAGCGGCACATGGGAGGCGACGACCGGCACTTGGCATGCCAGCTACAGCTTTTATGAGTTCGTCCACCTGATCGACGGCCAGATCACCATCACACCCGATGGCGGCACCCCCGTCACCTTGCACCCCGGCGATGCCTTCGCGGTGGAACCCACGTTCAAAGGCACCTGGAAGATCGAAAAACCCGTCCGCAAGCATTTCTGCATCAAGCTGAAATAACCGCCCACGCGACCACCGCGCGGCATCAAGGGCAGGGTCCGCTTGGCCACTTGTGGCAGCCGTCCCATGGTGCAGCCCACGCAAAGGCTGCAACCGCCCCAAACGGGCGGCAGCAGGAAATCAACGTCATGGCCAAGGTTCCCACCACCCGCATCGACAAGCTACTCTCTGCCATGGGCTATGGCTCGCGCAGCGAAATGGCGCGTTTGGCCAAGGCGGGCGGCATCACGCTGGACGCGGCCGAGGTAACGGACGTCACCCAGCGCATTCCCGTGACGCCGGATCTGCCATCCCGCATGAAGATCGATGACGAGGCGCTTGATCCGCTCGCAGGGCTGGTGATCCTGCTGAACAAACCGTTGGGGATGACCTGCTCGCACAAGGAAGACGGGCCGCTGGTCTTTGATATCCTTCCCAAACGCTGGCGGCGGCGCGATCCCGCCATTTCAACCATCGGTCGTCTGGACAAACAGACCTCCGGTTTGCTGTTGCTGACCGATGATGGCCCGCTTCTGCACCGGATCATCAGCCCCAAACGCCATGTCAGGAAAACCTACCGCGCCAGTCTGGCCCGTCCGCTCATCGGCACCGAAGGCGATCTGTTCGCCTCCGGCAGCCTGATGCTGGATGGCGAAGAAAAGCCGCTGGCGCCTGCCGAATTGACGGTCCTGTCGCAAACCGAAGCCCTGCTCACCGTGACCGAAGGCCGTTACCATCAGGTGCGCCGCATGTTTGCGGCCACCGGCAACCATGTCGACGCCCTGCACCGCGAAAGTCTGGGCGGCCTGTCCTTGCCCGGCGCTATGGCCCCCGGTGACTGGCGACTGCTGACGCAACAAGAGATCGCCCTGATCTTTGAGTAATCCCGCCCCCGCGCGCAAACGCCACTCGGCATTCTAGCCCCCGGTCGTCCCCCCGCTTTGCCCCTTCGTGGCAAACTTCCACCAAGCTGGCGATCATTGCCCCGCCCCCGGCTTCCCTGATTTCGCTCCGGCGCGTTAGTCCACCCCAAAGTCCAGCATCTTCTCCAGCCCCTCGGTCAGAAACTCCCCGGCATCCGGCTGACCAAGCAGATAGCGGCTGACCAACCCATCATGTTGCTGCCGGGCCAGCACCTTGGTTTCCTCCCACTCCTCAGGGCCGGAATCGCCCCGCCCGATCCAGAACAGGGCGACCAGCGCGTCCTTTTGTTCGTCATTCATGCTCTCAATGGCTTGGGTGATTTCATCCCGGCTCAGATCGCCCGGCACTTCCTGCAAACTCTCCGCCACCGCATCATCCGTGGCATTGCCGCCAAGATCGGGAATATCCATGCCCTCTTTTGCAGTCACGGCGTTCAACCGCAGCACAAGTTCCTCGATCTCGGTCACATCAAAGGGAAGTGCGGGCATCGGATACTCCTGTCGTGGGCGGGCCTACGCGGACCACCAGCTTGCCAAAATTCTCACCACGCAGCAGGCCGATGAAGGCGCGCGGTGCCTGTTCCAGCCCATCCACGATATCCTCGCGGTACTGAATGTCGCCCGCCGCCAGCCAGGCCGCCATGGCCGTTGCAAAGGTCGGGTACAGGGCGGCAAAGTCCTGAAAGATGATAAAACCGCGCAGGGTTATCCGCTTGCGCAACACCTGCCCCATCAGCATGGAAAGGCGGTCCGGCCCATCCGGCGCAGCGGTCGCGTTGTATTGCGAGATCAGCCCGCAGACCGGCACCCGCGCCCCGGGGTTCAAAAGCGGCAGGACGGCATCGAACACCGCACCCCCCACATTCTCGAAATAGACGTCAATGCCCTTGGGGGCCGCCGCCTTCAGCTTGTCGGCAAAATCTGCCGCCTTGTGGTCGATACAGGCGTCAAACCCCAGCGTCGCCACCGCATGGGCGCATTTGTCAGGCCCGCCCGCGATTCCCACCACATGGCAGCCCATCAGTCGCGCGATCTGCCCCACTGTCGCACCGACCGGGCCGGTCGCGGCGGCAACGCAGACCGTCTCACCCGCCTTGGGCTGGCCGATCTGCGTCAAACCCGCCCACGCCGTGAACCCCGGCATCCCCATGATGCCCAACGCCCAGGACGGGTGGTCCGGTTTAGGGCCAAGCGGCGTAACCCCCGCACCGTCAGACAGCGCATAATCCTGCCAGCCATTGTAGGACAGCACCCAGTCGCCGGGTTCAAAGCCGGCAAGCTGCGACGCGGCCACCTGCGCCACCGTCCCACCTTCCATCACGGCCCCCACCGCCACAGGCGCGGCGTAAGAGGGCGCATCGCTCATCCGTCCGCGCATATAGGGATCAAGCGATAGATATTCCGTGCGCAGCAGCATCTGGCCCGGTCCCGGCACCGGCACCGGCCCCGTCTCAAGGCGCAGAGTGGCCGGCGTCGGCTCACCCTTTGGGCGCTCGGCAAGGACAAATCTTCGATTGACGGTGTCAGTCTGGGGCATGGGGCACTTTCCGGGAAATGAGGGTGTAAGATGATGCAGGCTCGCAGATCACGACGGCCATGCAATCACCGCTTTGCGCCGCCCTGATCACAAGCCGCCCCAGCGCAGGGATCGACGTGCCCCCCTGCGCTGCATGATCGCGAGCACCGGCATGGCCCTTGGCGGCAAGGACGGGACCAGCGGGAAAGGCAAGATCGGTAACCGACCGTCCGACATGATGCCCACTCCCCCGGTCTGGCAGGGGCCAAACGCCCCACATCCCCTGACCCTAGCGCCGACAAGGCCATGTCGCGCTGCCACAGATCAGCAACATCCCCCGGCAAACGCAGGTCATCCAGAAGAAAGCGCGCAGGCATCGTGCAACGGGCCAGCCAATCCCCCCACCATCACTGATGCAGGTCAAAGCAAGGGTCACCCGGGCCATGCGATGATGTCCGGCGCGTTCCCCGCGCCCTTTGCCGAAAGCACCTATGGCCCAACCCGCCCCCACAATCCCTGTCGGCCTGACTCAGACCGAAGCCACCGCCCGGCTTGCGTCAGAGGGTCCGAACGAATTGCCAAAGGCGAAACGACGCTCGCCCCTGCGGATCATTGCAGACGTGCTGCGCGAACCGATGCTGGCCCTTCTCGTGGCCGGGGGCATCGTCTACCTGCTTCTGGGCAACCGGGAAGAGGCGCTGATCCTTCTGGCTTTTGCCTGCCTGTCGGTCGGCATCACCGTGGTGCAAGAAGCGCGCACCGAACGCGTTCTCGAAGCCCTGCGCGATCTGACCAGCCCGCGCGCACTGGTCATCCGCGACGGCACGCGCCAACGCATCGCCGGCCGCGATGTGGCACGCGGCGATGTGATCGTGCTGGCCGAAGGCGACCGGGTTCCCGCCGATGCCGCCCTCATCGTGGCCCAGGACCTGTCCGCCGATGAATCCCTTCTGACGGGCGAAGCCGTTCCGGTGCGAAAGCGCGCAGGCGCAGCGACAGAGGGCAGACCGGGGGGCGAAGATCAGCCGATGGTCTATTCCGGCAGCCTGATCGTGCGGGGCACGGGCATGGCTTGCGTCACCGCCACCGGCAAAGCCAGCGAGATCGGCCGGATCGGCACTTCGCTGGGCCAGCTTCAGACCGAAACCCCCCACCTGCAACACCAGATGCGCAAGCTGGTCATCATCTTTGCCGCCGTGGGTCTGGCCGTCAGCGTGGCGGTGGTGGTGCTCTACGGTGTCCTGCGGGGCGGCTGGCTGGATGGCGTGCTGGCGGGGATCGCCGTCGGCATGTCCATGCTGCCCGAGGAATTTCCGATGGTGCTGGCGGTCTTCATGGCGATGGGGGCATGGCGGATATCCAAGGTGCGGGTGCTCACGCGCCGCGCATCGGCCATTGAAACGCTGGGCGCGGCCTCTGTCCTGTGCACCGATAAGACCGGAACCCTGACGGAAAACCGCATGACCATTGCCGAACTGCGCCTGTCCGATGGCACGGCGACCAAGGCAGGCACGGCCCTGCCAGACACCTTTCGCGAACTGGCTGCGGCAGGGGTAATGGCATCGGCGCCCGAACCCTTCGACCCGATGGAAAAGGCCTTTCACGCGCTGGCCAAGGCCGACCTGCGCGATGGCGAAACCCTTCCCGGTGCGGGGCGGCATCTGGTTCGCAGCTATCCCCTCTCGCCCGCCCTGCTGGCCATGTCGCAGGCATGGGCGGCAGGCGCAGGCTGGCAAGTCGCCGCCAAGGGCGCACCCGAGGCGATGGCCCTCCTCTGCCATCTTGACGATGCGGCGCGCGCCACGCTGACGGCACAGGTCGACCAGATGGCCAGCGCAGGCCTGCGCGTGCTGGGTGTTGCCGAGGCCGCACATCAGGGCAGCCTGCCCGATGATCCCCGCGATTTCCGTTTTCGCTTCCTTGGCGTTGTGGGCCTGGCCGATCCCCTGCGCGCCTCGGTCCCCGATGCCGTGGCCCAGTGCCGCAGCGCCGGGATCCGGGTCATCATGATCACTGGCGACTATCCCGCCACGGCACAGGCCATCGCGGCCGAGGCAGGGTTGCAGGGGGACAGGGTCGTCACCGGCCCGGACCTTGCCGCCATGTCGGATGCCGAACTGGCAACGGCGGTCAAGGACGTGACGATCTTCGCCCGCATCATGCCGGAACAGAAACTGCGCATCGTCGCCGCGTTGAAATCCGCCGGGGCGGTCGTCGCGATGACAGGGGACGGCGTGAATGACGCTCCCTCGCTCAAATCCGCCCATATCGGCATCGCCATGGGCGGGCGCGGTACCGATGTCGCGCGCGAGGCCTCCAGCATCGTCCTGCTCGACGATGATTTCGGCTCCATCGTCACCACGGTCCGCCTTGGCCGCCGCATCTATGACAACCTGCGCAAAGCAATGAGCTTCATCCTCGCCGTCCACGTCCCCATCGCCGGGTTGGCGCTGATGCCCCTCCTTTTCGGCATGCCGATCCTGTTCGGCCCCATGCACATCGCCTTTCTGGAAATGGTGATCGACCCGGTCTGCTCTCTCGTCTTCGAAGCTGAATCTGAAGAAGAGGGCATCATGTCCCGCCCCCCGCGCCCACCGGCCGAGCCGCTCTTTTCCGGCCCCACGGTCTTGTGGAGCCTGGTGCAAGGCGTGCTGGTGCTGGCCGTGACGGCAACGATCTTTGCCCTCGCGCCGGGCTATGGGCTGACAACCGATCAGGTGCGCGGCATGACCTTCGCTGCCCTCGTCTTCGCCATCGTGGCGCTCATTCTGGTGGACAGGTCACGTTCATCCTCCATCTTCACGGCGATCACCCGCCCGAACCGGGCGTTGGCCGTGGTGCTGCCCATCGTGGCCGCCCTGCTGGCCGTCACCCTGTTCTGGCCCCCCGCGCGCGACCTTTTCGGCTTTGCCGCCCTCGATCCGGCCCATCTTGCCGTGCCGCCGCTCGCAGGCCTGTCCGTCCTTCTCGCGCTGGAACTGCTCAAACCGATCTGGCGCTGGGCGGTGCAACGCAACAAATCCGCGGCCCTCGCACTGACGACCGAAATACGCGCGGTCCACTGATCTGGGGCAGCACACCCGTCCCCACAGCAGCGCATCCTGTTTCAGGTTCGCCAAGGGCCACCCGGCCCGGGCGCGATCCGCGCCAAGCCGTCATGGCCACCCAAACCCTTTTCAGAAATGAGCTCACCATGCCGATACGGTCCGTCCTGCTGTTTTCCACCATCTGCCTTTCCTTGTCCGGCTGCCTCGCCAGCGACGCCGAACGCGGCCTTGCCGGGGCCGCTGGTGGTGCGGTGATCGGTGGCGTTACAGGCGGAAGTCCGTTGACCGGCGCCGTGGTCGGCGGTGCAGCCGGATATTTCTGCCGTGATCTCAACGTCCCGGGCTGCCGCAACAACTGATCCCACCCCTGACCCGAAAGGATGCCGCCATGAAGGGCTATCTCGCCGATATCGAAACGCTGACCGAAAAGAACACCGCCTTCCGGCAGGTGCTTTATACCGGGCACAACCTGCAACTGGTGCTGATGACACTGACCCCCGGTCAGGACATCGGCATGGAAACCCATGCAACGCATGACCAGTTCTTCCGCATCGAAAAGGGCCATGGCGAGGTCGTGATCGACGGGCTTCGCCACAAGATCAAAGGGGGCGACGGCCTGATCGTCCCAGCCGGGGCCAAGCACAATTTGATCAACACCGGCGACAAGCCGCTGCGGCTCTACACGATCTACGGCCCGCCCAACCATGTCGACAAACTGGTCGAAAAAACCAAGTCCGAGGCTGAAACCTCAAGCGAAGTCTTCGACGGCGTCACCAGCGAATAGCACCCCTGCCGCTTTCCCCACAATCCAAGGATGCCCCCCAATGCTGCGCTACATGATCCTGGCCTGCGGGCTGCTGGCCCTCCCTGCCGCTGCGGAAACCAGCAGCCTCACCATCGCGCAAGACAAGTATCTCGCCGGCGCAACGGTCGCTTTCGACGGGCCGGCCGTGACCGATCTTTTCATGGCAGGCAACGCGGTTTCGGTTTCCGCGCCCGTGGGTGGGTCAGCCCATCTGGCGGGGCGGCGGGTGGCGGTGGCCGCGCCCGTGGCCGGTGATCTTTTCGCGGCGGGCTACAGCGTCACGGTGACGGCCGCGATCGGCGGTGACGCCTCGGTCACGGGGTATGAACTGCGACTGCCCGCCGTTTCGGGCAATCTTCGGGCTGCGGGGGCCGAGGTCACGATAGATGCGGTCGGCGGCTATGCGCTGGTGACCGCGGGCGACATCACCCTGCAAGGCGGCATCGCAGGCGATGCGGTGCTGGTGGGCGAGACCATCACTTTCGGCCCCGAAGCACGGGTTGGCGGCGCTTTGACGATCTATGCAGAAGATCCCGCCAGCATCATCGTGCCCGAAACGGTTGCCCCGGCGAACCGCGTCAAGATCGAACAGACCACGCAATATGACGAAAGCGAATGGTCGGACCGGATGCCGATGCAGGTTCCGCTCTGGCGGATCGTCACAGGTTTTCTGACGGGAGTCCTGATCTCGGGCCTGATTGCCGCCATGGTCATCGCAATTGCCCCGCAGGCAGTGCAGAACTGGCGGACGCTGGCGCTGGCCCATCCGGGCCGCGCGATCTGGTCAGGGTTTCTGGTCACCTCGGCGCTGGCGGGATCGGGGTTCGTTCTGATGCTGACGCTGGTGGGCATCTTCCTACTGCCGGTCATGCTGATTTTCACCATGCTGGCGATCTTTGCCGGCTATGCGCTGGGCTCTTACGTACTAGGCGTGGGGCTTTGGCTGGGCATCGGGCGCCCCATGCCCGATAGCCTTTTGGCCAAGTTCGCGCTCGCCTGCCTCGGGGCCTTTCTCACGGGTCTCGCATGGCTGGTGCCGGTGGCGGGGTGGTTCTTCGTGCTGGGCCTCACGATGCTGGGCATCGGCACGCTTGCGGCCTTCGTCCTGCCCGGCGGCTGGCTGCTCCGGCGCGACACGGCGCAGCCCTGATCCGCCGCGCCCCTCCCCGCCGATCCGGCCAAACCCACCGTACCTGCCGCAGCCGTCGTCCGATACCGCCGTCTGGCGCGCCACCGACGCACCTGAACACCCAACCTGACGCACCAGAAAGCACGGCGCACGGCTTTGACCTGAATGGATACTGGCGATCCCGGGAGGACTGCGAATCGCGCGTGTTTCCAATGCCTTGCGCTGTAAACCATGCGCCGCGCCGCCCTATGTTTTTCAATGGCTTGCGCGCTGGCCTGTAAACCAGACAGGTGCTTTTAAGTCATCTGGGAATGACTGATTTCAACGAGTTAGCCCCTGCCACTCTGCCGGAACAAAGCGAGGCCATAGGTGGAATGGTAGCGTCGGCCATGTGCAACAAGCGACAGGCGATGTTGGACACGAAACCCGCCAGCGTAGGACACGCAAACCCCCGCCCTTGCATCCGGCAAATGCAATGCTATGGCTTTGCCGCCAACTCCCCGGCCAGCGCCAGATAAGCCGCTCCATCCACATAGCTGTCGTCGTGCGGCCCATTCACCAGCCGCGCAATCTTGAGCCAGCTCATACACAGCGCCACCTGTTCCGGCGTCACGGGCTTGCCGAGGATGACTGACCATCCCGCAGCGATGCGCGCGAAGTTCTCTTGCGGGGTGCCGTAGTGCGCCTGACGGTCGCCGTGGATGAGTTCGTCGGCTTTGGCGAGGATTTCGCGGCGGTTCATTGGCGCTCCAACGGATCTAGCACAGTGGCAATTCGGCCCCGGTGCTTGTGGTAGGTATCAAGCTTCATGGCGCGGCGGTTAACCCAAGATGCGCCGTATTCATCGGCAGGGGCGAAAGGCTCAAGGCGTTCCCAGTTCAACCCGCCTATCCGTTCCGCCGCCATGCGGTGCTTGTGGCCTGTGTAGGCATAGCGATGCGGGCTTTCCGACCAGAACGGGCAAACGTCGGATAACTTCAACGCAAGATCGACGGGCTTCATGCGGTCGCCATGCTGCGCGAAGATGGCAGAGCGGCCCCACTGGAATTGAAAGATTTCACGCGGGTCCATATCAATCGTTGCGCGCGGCTCAGATGCAAGCCATTCCCGCAGGGCAAAGGCGATGGCGCGGTGTGAGTTCGGATCGTGGTTGCCGCGCAGGACGCGCACCACAACGCGCTGGTGATGCTGCAGTGCGCGGGTGACGGCATACTTCACGATGGCGATGGCGGTATCCGTCACGCGGAACATGCGCGCAGCCACGTCCAGCGGATGCTTGCTTGCCGGGGTCTGCGCGTTGTTATCATCCGCGTGAAGCAAATCACCCCCAAGGATCAGGATGCAGGTGTCAGCCCTTGGCGCGGTTGCCAGCACGGCTTCCATGCCCCGCATGAGATCGTCGCGGGCAAGGTCTAGGTCATAGTCAGGCCCGTCCGTCTCCTCACCCCACGCCGACATGCCCCAATGCACGTCATAGAGCGGCAGGACGTTGCACAGGTCGCCTAGCGTTGCCGATGGCGCAGGGATGGCCGGGGTTGACGTTATGCCTTCAAACGCCACGCGGATACGGTCTAGCTGTTCGTCCAGACCGTCAGGCTCAACCGCCCATCGGGTTGTGCCGATTTTCTTACCGTCTGCGTCGTAGTCGTGTATCCATCCGCCCTTGGCTTCGACGGGTGAGAGTTTCGCGCGGGCGATGACGGATTGCGCCCCCGGTGACAGATGCAAGCCGCGCTGCTTTGCCGTGTCCAAGCGGTTTTTGAACCGATCGTAGTTCATGCCGAGGAGTTGCGCGCCCCGCATGTAACTGTTTCCCGTCTCGCGCCATGCGTTGACGGCTTCCATCAGTTCATCGTTGGTCAGTGGGGGTGTTGGCATGCTGTCCATCATCCGTGCTGATGTGAGACACAAGCCCCGCATGGAGGCTTGCACAGGCGCGCAGGGCGCGGCGATCCCTGCCCCATAGGATTTCAACGTCCTGATCGGTAAGTTCCCGGTCGGGGATGCTCACAGGTGCGTTGCAGGGCTGGAGAAGGGATGGAGGCGGGGCGAGGTCAGAGACGGTTGAGCCGCCGCACCCGGTCAGCGCCAAGGCCGCAGCCGTCAGGGCTATCCGCATAGGCTTGATCCTCTAGCTGTTGTGCGAGTGCATCCGCTTCCGCTTGCGCTGCAAGGCGGTCCAGTTCCCGCAAGGCTGCGCGGTTGGATGCGGCGATGGCTTGCTGTTGAGCTTCGGCTAGTGCTTTGGCGTGGCGTCCTTCGCAGATGGATGCGCCTTGCCAGTAGCCGATGATGCCCGACAGGATGATTGCGCCGAGGGTTCCGGCGATGATGTAGGGGTTCATAGCCCAGACACGCACAGCCGATGCTCCGCTTGGCGACGGTTGGTCAGGCCGCGCACGACGACGCCTCCTGCCTTATTCCAGCGCAGGAGTTGGTCGCAGGCTTCTTTCCACCGCCCCGCGTTTGCGCGCTTGGCGAGGGTGGAGTTGCAGCCCGCACCTACACCGACATTGTATGCCCAAGACGACAGGGCCACGCGCACCTCGACCGATTGCTTGGGAAGCGCGGGGATGCACTTGGCTAGGTCGTCGTGATACTCTTGCAGCGCCACGGCAAGCATGGCCTTGCACTGCGCCGGGGTATAGCGGTCGCCCTTCTCCACGCCCCGCGTTTCGCCGTAGCACACGGTCCACACAGGCGGGTTGGCGATGCGGTCAAGATAGGCTTCCGTCTTTTCACCTTCCCAAGGGCCGACGAAAGCGACAGCCGCAGCCGTGAAGGCCGCAGCCGCTCCGATAAGCGGCTTCTTCATTTGTCACCCTTTCGCAGGAATCGGATGATTTGGATCAGCAGCCAGATGGCCGAGAGGATCGGCACAACATCGGCGGCAAACACGGACGCTTCCGACAACGTGGGCATCCAAGACGGCATGGTTATTCCGGCGACAGCCACGCCGTTGGTCGTTTTCACCGCGATGCTCCCATTCATGGCCGCGCCCCCAAATGAAAAGGACGCCCGAAGGCGTCCTGGTTGGTGATGTTGGTTCCCGTCATAGCTTTGATGCCGCGATGAATAGCGCGTCGATTTCCTCATCCGTCAGCCCGACAAGCGTTTGAAGCTGGGCAATCAGAGGATTAGACCGCTCGATAACAGTGGAGTATTCCCAACTGATTTTCGCCACGGTCTTTTGCGGTTCTGGCAGGCCGTCAAACAGCGCCTCCACCATTCCCAGCATGTGGGGGTATGCCGGATCGGGGGAGGCAGCCCACGCCAGCGCAAGGCGGGCTTGGCGCGGGGTGACGGATGACGGGATGATGGGCGGAGGCGGAGGCGGCGCAGTGAACTTCTTGCGCGCGTAGGTCCAGCCGATTTGCGCCTCGCTGTCCTCTGGCAGTTCGATCCAATTCTCAGCCAAGGGCGCATCGGCAAGCGCGATGTTGGCAACGATGCCGTTTTCAATGATTGCGTATCTCATGGTCACCCCCAAGTCGTGATGCGCGCAAAGCCGGGGCCACCGTTGCCACCAGCGCCGGAGTTCGTGCCGTTGGTGGAGGCAGCGCCACCACCGCCGCCAGAGGCGATACCGCCCGCGCCGCCGTTGCGAGTGACGTTGCCCGCAGCGACAGGCCCCCCTCCGCCGCCGCCTTGGAATGGCCCACCTGCTGTGCCGTTGGCGTTTGTGCCGCCCGCGCCGCCTCCGCCCGCGAAGCCAACGGCGTTTAGTGTGTTATTGAAAGGGTCGCCACCCGCCGCTCCATTGTAGGCTACGTTTCCAGCGTCAATGCCGCCACCAACTCCACCGCCGCAGCCCGCATACACAGAAGCTGAACCCGCCAGTGGTTGGTTAATGCCGTTATATCCACCGCCACGCGCGCCACCAAACGCAGAGTTGTATGATGGTCCAGCGCCATCAAATCCGCCGCCACCGCCAGCGCCCGCAGAAATGTTCAGGTTAGCACCAGACAGCGCAGCGCCGCCAAAGCCACCCCCTTGAAGCGCTACGTTGTTGTCGCCACCCGGACCGCCACCACCGCCAAAAGCCCGAAGGAACGTATCAAAGGAAGTTGTGCCGCCATTTCCGCCATTTGCGCCATTAGTGTTATCTGTCGCCGTGGAAACCGCGCCCAAACCGCCCGCACCGATAGATACAATCGCAGAAGCCGGAAGACCAGCAGCAGCGTAAAGCCTGTATCGATAACCGCCGCCACCGCCGCCGTAACCGCCAAAACGAACGCTTCCCACCGCGCCGCGTCTACCAGCGCCGCCGCCGCCACCAGCACCCCACAATTCAACGAGAACAAAGCGCGCGTTTACAGGCTTTGTCCAAGTGCCAGAAACGAGAAACTGCTGAACCTCAACGGCGGGAGCGATCAAAAGCCAATCCAGCCCGTTAACTGGCGTCGTCCCCGCAGGCGCATTGCTCCGCTTGATAAAGCGCATCCCGTTGAACACTACGCTTTCGCCAATCGCATAAAGCCTTAGCGCGGTATAGTCTCCAACGAAGTTCGCTGCCCCAACAGCAATATCGCGCGCCGCCTGCGCGTCCAGCGCATTCTGCGCGGTCAACAGCGTATCAGCACTGACCTCTGCACCAAGCGCGTTGGCTGCGGTGACGAACAGAGGAAGATGCGCGACAAAGGCATCAGCCGCAGGCACAAACACATCTGGTGCCTGTCCCCTGTTAGGAACAGGCGTCGGAAACTGCGGAATGGTGGTCATTAGACAAGCCCCTCGATTTCGAGCGTCATTTCGGAAGTTACAGGCCCCGTGCGAAGCGTGGCAAAGTCACGGTAAAACCCAAGTGCGATTGTTTCCGGGAATTTCTCATTGCCCACATAAACAGCAGGCGTTGCGCGTATTTTCGACAACTCGCGGAAAGCGGCATTTACCTGAAAGTTTTCAAGGAAAATGTCGTAGTTTGACAGCTTGGCAAAACGCCGCTCCACGATGATGAAGTTGCCAAAGTCATCGCGTTCCTTTCGGCTAAAGTCCTCAATACCAAAGTCAAACGATTGCAGCGTTGTGCCGATGGTTACAGACCTGCCGATAATCAACTCACCGCAGGCGGTTGGCTCAGTCCCAGCGTCAATGACTATGCGTACATTCGCCGTTCCGTAAGAAGGTAGATCGAAAAACGCCACCTCAGTAGCCTTTTCAACAGGCGCAAAGAAGTATTGATACCAATCCGAGATGCCCGTGTTATCTACAAGCGACTTTGTTTCATCATAAACAATCCCGTCAACGGGGTCTGTCATAACGACTTGAACCGTATTGCCCTGCACCTGAAACAGGGCGACAGCGTTGACCACTTGCATTGGTGTAATTGTAACGTCAATCGGCCCCGCCCGCATTGTGGCGTCACCAATCACAAAGTCGAACATCTTAAAGCGGTTGATTGAACCAACAGCAATCCAAGTTGGAGGCGTTGCCATTGACCCAGCAACGGGTTCATCCGATGTGCCGCCGATTGCTACAACCTCATAAATGGTTGTGCCTACATATCTCTGCACACCAAACGCATAAGTTCCCGGCGTCCATAGCGTTTCGGTAATCGGTACGTTGCTCACCAGATTGGCAGGCTTGACCATAAAGGGAGGTATGATCTTCATGCGGGTTCCCCTTGGATGCGGATTTCCTGCAATTCGCGCTCTTGCTTGAGGTTAATCTTCACGAGTTCGCGCATGTATTCGTTGTTCTTCTGCATTTCCGCGCGCAGGGCTTTCACCTCGTCGGCATTTCCGCCGCCAAGCATCCGTTGCGTTTGTTCCGCATTAAAAACGCGCGACGGCCCCATGTTGACAAACTCAGGGCCGCGCTCACCCACCAAGGCAATGCCACCAGAGTGCATACCGCCATCGGCAAAGGACGGGATGCCAAGGCTTGCCACCCATGCCGCAAGGCTTGCCGATGATTGGGCTTGGAAGGCCGCAGCCGCAGCGGGATCGGCATAGCTGCCGATTTGCCCCCCAAGGATTGCCTGCGCTTGCTGCTGGGTGACTGGCGCAGACGGGTTTGCCGTGATCTCGTTAACGGCCTGTTGGAAGGTCGGAGAGCCGACCGCAACGGGCGCGCTTGCCGCCGCAGCCGATTGCGCCGCAGCCAAGGCGTTTATCGCGCCAGACAGTTGAGAAACGGCAGATGCGACACTTAGAACGCTGTTGTTTACAATCCCATTGCTGACAAGCAACTTGTCCAATGCTTCGATCTGCTGTTCGGCAAGGAAGATTTGCTCCTCGATTGCCAGCATCTGCCGCATGGCTTCGTTTTCTTGCTGCACCCCCAAGGCTTCCAGCAAGCTGGCGGTCTTGACCTGCTCACGAAGCATATCTTCGCGGGTCTTGAACGTATCCCCAAAGGATGTTGCCGATGACACCAGATTATCAATTCGGCCCCGGTCGATACGGCCTGTTTCCAGCATTGTGCGAAGCTGGCGAAGCGCGGATTGTCTCTGTATTTCAACCAGTTCCTCGTTGAGGCCAAGAACATCACGGGCGGAACGGCGCAGGCGCTCTGCGATGGCAAGGCCCTCCTCTGCCTCGCGTCTCTGTGTTTGCAGGGCTTGGATTTGCGCGTTAATCGCGGATTGCTCTGCGGTCACCGCCGATTGCAGGCCGTTTCTTGCTTGGTCAACCGCAGACTGCAAAGCCTGATTTACCGCATTGGTCACAGCCGCAAACTCACCCGACACCGACAGAAGCCCCGCATACAGCTTGCGGCCTGCCTCAGTCGTGAGATCCTGCGCCTCCACCAGCGCGCGGAATTGCTGCATCGTGGCAGGCATCGCAACGCCAAGCGCGGCGAATGAACGGCCCAAAGCATCCGTCCGCAGGGCTAGTTGTTCGGCCTCGCTGTAGAAGTTCTGGAAGTAGCTTTGCGTTGCGGATTGCAGCGCCTCAACACCACCGAAGGCGTCGACCAACTGCGATGCCATGTCCGCCCCTGCAATCGACACGTCGAACATCGTCTTGCCGAGGAATTGCAGCGAACCGTTCACCGCGCCGATAGCGTCCGACAGCCGCTGCAACGTCTGGCCTGCCGTTTCGCCCTCACGCTGGAACTTGCTCACAAATTCCGTGATGTTATCGACGGTTTCGGTGACGGTATTCGTAACCGTGCCGCTCATGAGTTCGCTCAAGGCACCGCCGCGCCCGCGCCCGCCAAGCGTCGTTGTCACTTCCCGCGTGGTCGTTTCAATGATGCGCTGAAAGCCCTCAGCCTCAGCCAGGATAAGCCGCGCCATTTCGTCCGACACTTTGCCGAAAGCGTCCGTGATGGCCTGCTGTGCATCGCTCTGGGAAAGCCCCTTGGTGGACACGCTGAATTGATACGCAAAGGTATCCAGCGCCGAACCCGTTGCGCCGATGGCTTGGGCCATGAGGCGGGTCGATGCGCCGAGTTGGTCAAGAGCGGTTTGAACAGGCCCCTCCACCTCAGCCTTTGCCGCCGCGTAACCAGTGGCCACCCTTTTCGACAGGCCGAAGAACCGCTTGGTTTCCGTGGTGCGGAAGGTTTCGACAACAGCATCCATGCCGCTGATGGTCACGCGCAGGCCGGAATCCAGTTCGGTGACCTTCTTGCGGAAGGCGGACAGGACAAGGCCGATTGCGCCGACAACGGGGAGAGCCGCGCCGATGGCCGATGCAAAGCCGCCGATGCCCGATGTGATGCCAGAGAACGCCTTGCCGATGGCAGAGAAAGCACCGCCAAACCCGCCTGTGGAAAAGCCGCCGACAACGTTGCCAAGCCCGCCGAGGAAGCCCGTGCCGCCGCCTAGGCCAGCAAGCCCCTGACCTTGCCCGAAGCTGCCGATCAAGCCGCTGAACAGCCCGCCGCCGCCCGTTCCTGCATTGGCCGCGCCTGCGATGCCTGTGCCGCCGATGCCAAGCGCAATCTTGATGGGGTTTGCGACCGCCGTGGCAATCATCTGGGCAATCATGTTGCGGAAAGTGTCAACGATGCTGCGAGCAAAGCCTTTGAAGTCACGGAAGCCGGAAGCAACAAACTCGCCAAATGCGTCTGCAACGCCATTCACCCAGCTAGGCGTTTGCTGCCCTTGCTCGTTCAAGTCCTCAACAGCGCGCGCCGCACCGCCAGCCGCGCCAGCAACGCCGCTCAATGCCGATTTGCCGTTTGTGCCGAGGCCAGTAACAGCCTTCGTGCCCGCAACAGTGCTACGGGTGAACGCCTCAACCGACTTTAGCGGGGAAGTGAACGCCTTCGCCGCCGCGTCCGCCGATGCTTGAGCAGATGCGCGGAAATCATCAGCGGCAATCGCAGAACGGCCAATCTCTTGCGTAATCTCTGCACTCATGCCCGTCAGGCCAGTGCCGAACAAGGCGTTGATTCCGTCAGCGACAGAGTTGGTAAACTCCACAAAGCCCGACAGCATACGGTTCAATGCCATGAGGAAGTTGGTCTGCATGGCATAGGCCATTGCAATCACGCTCTGGACTACGAAGTTGGTCCCGTTGCCGATGCGCTCCCAGACCTCAACCGCAAGATCCCCTACGGCCTTCACCAAGTTGCCAAAGCCTCCCATGCGCTCCGCAAGCTGGATTACCTGATAGGTTGCCTCACCAAGGGCAACCACAAGGACACCGAAGCCCGTCCGCAGAAGCGCCGCACGGGTCGCCACAAGTCCAGCAACAAGCCTGCCAAGCGCCACCGCCCCAGCGATGATTGCGGGCGTGTATACCGCAGCAAAGGCCACGCCAGCCGCCGCCACATAGACTGCCAAACGGTCAACGTTCTCAGCCACAAGCAGGATGGCGTTTGCCACCGCCGCAGAAATGCCAAGCGTTTGATCCATCTGGCCGATGGTGATGATGAGGTTATTACCAAGAACCCCAAATGCCTGTGAGATTGTTGGAACGCTCGTTGCAAAAGCCGCCTCAAGCGCACCAGACTGCGAAAGTATGGCGTTGAAGAACTCTTCCGAAGAAATCTTGCCTTCAATCACAAGCTGCCGAAGCCGCCCAACCGATCCGCCAGCCTCGTCAATCCCGCGCGCCGCCGCTTGAGCAAGGGGGAACGCGCCTTCCAAAATCGAGTTAAATTCTTCGGCCCGAACCGTGCCGCCCGCCATTGCCTGCGAGAGTTGCAACAGTGCGCCGGATGCAGCCGCCGCAGACGTGCCTTGCTGCGCCAGTGCTAGACCTACGTTTTCCGTAAACCGCAGAACGTCGGCTTGGGATGCGCCCATTTCACCAGCCGCCACGCTGACACGCTGATAGAGCTCAGCAGTTGCAGCGAGAGGCGATCTTGTGCGGGTAGCAATCTCATTGATCTGCTCTAAGGTCTGCGAAGCCTCCGCAGCCGAAAGGCCAAGGACGCGCAAGCCGTTGGATAGCCGCGTGTATTCTTCGGTAGCGCGGGCGACAGCGCCAACCGACAGCGCGCCAGCGATTGCGCCAGCCGCTTGAGCCGCGAAGCCTGCAAAGTGTTGAAGGCCACGCTGATACAGGTCTAGGCCGTCATTGGCGCGACGCGCGCCACGTTCAGCGCGCTCAAAACCATCCTCAACGCGGTCCATGCTGCGATTAAGGGAACGCTCCGCGCGCCCCCCGGTTGCCGCAAGATCGTCAAGCTGACGCTCAGCCCTAAGAAGGGCCTCGCTCTTGACGCCGATGCTTAAGGTTGCAAAGTCCATACTTCGTTTCCTTGGGGGTTTTAGATGCGCGCCTTGGCATTTTTTTTGCTTACTGCCGCCCCGGCATTTGCCGTGGAGGTTTCAAACTGCGAAGTCGAACTTAGAGGGAGTTTGCAGATGGCGTTGTTGACGTGTGATTACCGAAACAACGGCGCGCAAACTGTCGACACCATCAGGATGCATGCCTTTGCGCGATCAGAAGGCAGAGCAGTCGAATGGAGCAAAGAGAGGGTTGATTTCGCGGTTCCCGGCGGGATTGAACCGGGGGAAACGGTGAGAGAGGTTGTTTACCTGACGAAGCCCCTACCAGAGCGAGCCGCTGGGTTTGACGTGCGATACGATATTGAAGTTTGGCAGGTCTTGGGTGCGGACGGCTCAATACTAGAGTCAGCCGAATAGAAAAGGGCGGCACCAGCCGCCCTCTTTACACACCGCGTGATTCTACCCCACCGTGACGCTTTGCATGGAGGGGTAGATGGATAAAGATACGGAACGAACCATTTTGGCCAAGCTAACGGTTCAAGAGTTCTTCATTGAGGTCATTCTGGCGCAGGTCTACGGCTACGGCCCAAAAGATGCTCAGGACGACGCCCTCTCGCAGATGGTGAGGTTAATACGCACAAGCAGTTGGACCCGCCACCAACCTACAGACGAAGAATCCACAGAGCTGCTGCAAGTCGGACTCTTAGCATCCGAATACGCAGCCAATCTTGCAGAGAAGATCGCTGCGCGCGCGGACAACATCCGCGACTTGCTTGAACGGCAATGAGTTCTGGCCCTTTGGTGCCGACCATAGACAAGCCATCTTTTCGCATTTTAACGCCCCATCCGCAGCGCAGCCATTCGGACCCCGCGCAGTCAACTTAATCTTGACTCGACTAAGCAACCGTAACATATCTTGCCACAGATACGGCGCGGGCGACCGTGACCGCTTCCCGCAAGGGACACAGGTGCAAGGGGGTAGCTAGTCTGCCCCCTTGTTCTTTTTAGCCCCGCCCCATCCGCAGCGCCGCCTTGATGGACTGAGAAGCCTTCATCTGTTCTTCACCGCAGCCGCCATGTCAAAGACGCGCTCAATGGCGTCTCCGAGTGCGGCCTTGTCCTCGATTTCCCGCTGCCAAGGTGCCGGGGCTTTGTCGTCGCTCACCTGCGCCGCATAGGCCGATGACATTTCCAGCACTACCTCAGCCTGCCAAGGGTTTACGGGCCAGCCTGTCAGCCTGCACCAGCTTTCCAGCCGTTGCGGGCTGATGCCGACTGCGCCAAAGCCCGTTTGTTCGACGGGTCCGGCACTCAGCAAGCACTTGGGAAGGTATTCGTCTCGGACGGGAGGCAGTTCACCCACCTCCCACCGCCCCGCCTTAGCCGACAACCAAGCGTGTTGCCGCGCCCATAGGATTACTTCTTCCCGGTAGTCCGAAAAAAATTGGAACGGTCCGCGATGAACGCATCCAACTGCGCGCGGATCGGCGGGAACTTGGACAAGAACATGCGGACGTTTTCGGGGGTGCATTCCAGTGGCTTGCCGTCCCACTGGATGCCGTGCCATGCCGTCACCAGCTTGGACAGAATTTCGATGCCGTTTGCCTCGGCCTTGTCCAGCGAGGGCTTGCCCTTCCCTGCCCGCTCCGAAACCGAAGCAACCGCAGCGCGAAACTCTCGGCTGTCCTGCCCAACCACGCGAATGGTGATCGGCTTGCCGTCTGCCGTGTAGAGAAGTTCGCCCGAAACGGGATGTTCAAGATGGCAGTCCGCGCCCTTTTCGGAGGCGGCTGCGAGGTCCAGTTGTGCAAAATCCATAGTCGTGCCTCATGTGCTAACGTGCTGTGGAATGGTGCCGGGGGCCAGCCAGCACGAAACCAGCCCCCGGCGTCGTCCCGTCAGCTGACGAGAACGATGGGCGAGATGATTTCCACCATCGCGGAACCCGACACGACCGAACCCGTCGAGGCCGAAACGCGCGTCGAGAACACGCGGGCGCGGAAGTAACGGATGCGGCCCGAGGGGAACGCGACCTTGACGGAAATCACGGTCTTGTTCGCCAGCGCGGTGCTCAGAAGCGTCTGGCCCGCGTCCACGTCCTCAGCAAACGGGATGGTCAGTGAGCCGTAGTTCACTTCGCCGTGCTGCTTGTCCACAACGCCAGTGGCGAGAGGCGTATGCGTGACAACCGCATGCTCCGCGCCAAACTCGGGGATCTCGGTGATTTCACCGACCTGCGTGTAGGTCAGCGCGGCATAGCCCGCAGCATCCAGCGTGGCAGGAGCGGCGGTGGACACGCTAAAGAGCGTGCCGATAGAAGTCGAAGAAGCCATGTCTTAGCCCTTTCAGCGGTTGTAGAGGGTGGCAACAAGGCCAGTCCCGCCAGTGATGGAGACGGTCGCCCCGGCGAGGTAAGCGCCGATGGAGTCCAGGGGGATTGCCGCAACAGCGCCAGCGGCGATGGAGCCGATGGCGTATGCCGACACGGACACAGGGCCGATGCCGGGGACGCGGGTGTTGGTCAGCCCGGACCCGATAGACGGGGTAAGCGCGCCTGCGGTGGCGTTCCGCAGAACAAGCACTTGGCCGTTGCCGGGAACGTAGGAGAGGGCGTCGGTGGTGCCGTTCAGCGTCGTCTCAGTAGCCGTGACGCGACCGTCACCCGCGACGGTAGTCGCAGTGATTGCGGGCATGTTGGGAGCCTTTCAGGAATGAAAAAGGCCCCCGTGATGGGGGCCGGGTTGCGGGTGCCTGCATGTCCCGGCAGGCGACGGGATCAGCGATCCGTGACCTGATAGTCCACGCGGATGGGTTGACGCCAATCCGAGCCATCGGGATACGGCGTCATCGGAGAGGCGGGCTTGGTGACCGTCAAGATGCGACCGTTGACCGCCAGCTTAAAGCCCATCGGGAACCGCGCCGCGATTTCGTCAGCCTTGCCGTTTGCCACGGTGGAGAACGTGTTAGACGGTGCCACCACGGTTATCGTGAAGTAGCCCCGTTCAATCACGCCACCGTCGCCAGATATGGCCTTGCTGTCGCGCATGGTCGGAACATGCTGCAAAACCGCGTAGGGCTTTGCAGGCGATGCGGCCTTGTTCGGGTAAACGATTGGCAGGATTGCGGGGGTTGCGAGACGCTGCCCGATGGCAGTTTCAATCGCGTTTAGATTGGACATAATGGGGGCGTCCTTTTCGTAGCATGTTTTTTAGCGTGGTTCAAGCAAGGTTTGCGGCGTTCTTGGCTACATGCTCTTCCCATTTGGCGGCGTTGATGCCGACAAAATGCCAGCCCGGTTGATTGTATTCCCGGCCCAAGGCATCGGTGCCGACAAAGCCGTTTTCGATCCGCATGGCGTAAACCATCGGCCAAGCAAATTGCATGGGCGCACCGAGCTTATAGCCCTCAATTGCAACGATGTAGGATGCCTCACCCACACTCTCGCCGCCACCAGCAACCGATGAAGTGAGGCTTCCGGCCAATTCGCCCTCGGCAACCGGGATATTACCGACCTTGAGCGTCCCGCCCTTTGTGATACCCGTCGCTGTTGTTTGCGCGCCCTCAAGAACATCCTGAACGGATGCCCGAACAACCTTTTCCATCTTTTCGACGGTAAGGCCTTTGAATTTGCGAAGATCAGCGCTGAACGATTTTACCATGTCACACCACCCTAAAGAACATTGAACACTTGCAGCCCGCGCGGTGCCGGATCGGCGCTTGCGGATCGTGCGCGTATCTTAGCGCCGTGCCATCCGCCATAATGAATGGCTGACCTAGCAAGCGTGGCGGGCTTTCATCCATTGCCAGATGGTCAAATCGCGGCTCACGGCTGCCGCCATGTATCCACTTGGCCGTTATCGTTGCCCCGCGCTCAACCGCCTGCGTCAAGCCTTCGTATTGGCCGCTGGAGATGGCGGCGCGGGCTTCCGTCCGCGCGATCAGCTCACCCCGATACCGGAGTTGCTTGCTGTTGTAGCCCCGAATAATGCGGTCAATATCCGCAGCCGACAGAGGCTTGCCCGCGTCGATGGCCTTCTGCACCATGCGGTCGAACCGCTTGTCCCGTAGCTTGCGGGTGAAATAGTTGGCGTCCAGATTGCCCAGCTCAGCCCGCGCCCGAATGGCTGCATCCGTTTGCTGCGAGGTCAGGCCGAGGAAACCGCCTTCCCTGCGCCCCGTTGCGCGGTTGTAGGTGCCGACGATAGCCCGCGCGGTCTTGGCCCCGCTTTCGCCCGTTGCAACGCGGTTTTCCATGACCGTCCGCAGCATTTCCAGCGTTTGCGTTTCGATGCCCTGCACCAGCGTCCCGGCGTTTTCACGCACCCAAGCCTCAGCGCGGTAATGCCTGCCGTCAAAGCCAAACTGCCCCCGGCTGATGATTGTGCCAGCCGACAGCCCGCCGCCGATGAACGCGGAACGGATGGCCTCTGACACCGGGAACAATGCGCCCTGCTCTAGCCGCAAGAGCATTTCCAAGGCCCGCAGGTCGTTGCGGTTGATGGCGTCCTCTAGCTGGGCAATGGAAACGTTTGTCGCGGCGTTCTGGATGGCTTCAAAGAAGGCATCGCCAATGGTGCGCCCGAACCGCTCCACGAGCTTGTCGTAGAGTTCGCGCTGTTGACGTTGTGTGAGCATCTAGTCGCCTAGGGCTGCATCCCTGCCCGCCTTCCATGCTGCCAACATAGCAATATCATGCTGGCGGAAGAACGCGGGCGGCAATGAGAGGACAAGACGCGCGGCGGCAGGCCGACCGTCGCGCATATGAATGAGGTAGTAGAGGCATTGAGCGAGGCTCAGGTGCTAATCTCCACTTGGTAGTATAGCGCGACCCCACCGGGGGCTTCCGGCATCACGGCGAGAACGTCATGCGGGCTGCCCGCAACGGTCACCTTGTCACCCACCATCGGCGCAATGCCTGTCGCGTCCACCATGAGCATCCGCGCCTTACGGGTTTCCGATGAACCACGAATGTAGACCTCCTTGATGCCCTCGTCTATGCCTGTGAGGGTGTAGCTTACGCCTGCCCCGGCAGTATCCCACGGGGTTTCTTGGACGCCTGCGCGGGTGAACGGAAACAACAGCGGGCCGTTGCCGACTGCCGTGCCAGCTTCCGCTAGAGCGGCTTGGACTTCATCAGCAATACCCATCACACCACCAGAAGCGCAGGTTCGCCGCGTTCATCTTCGATGATCGGGGCAAGGATGTTTTCAACAGAGGCAAGGAACGGCAGGCTTTCGGCCAATTCGCCTTTGCCCATTGGCGTCCATTGGATGCTGCCGACTTTGGTTAGCACCTTGGTTTCCGACTGCACCACACGCGGGGCAAGGGATCTAGGCGTAAGAACCTCAAACAGCGCCGCCTCATATGCGGCTCTCTCGACACGCGCCGGGATGCCCGTCAGTGTGTTGCCATATCGGTCAATCGCCTCGACGCGGGGCCATGCCCGCGTCTGATCACCGCCAGCCGCAGGTGAACCGGGCCAGCGGTGAATATAATACCCGTCCAGCCAATCGGATGCGCGCAACAGTGCAGCCTCTCGATCCGTGCTGGATGCAGCCGCCCAAGCGGCGTTTCCGCGCTGTGCATGATAGGCGTCAGCCGCCGCAAGGGTGCCGTAGGTCATTCGGTCGGTTCCGTCTCAGATGAAGTCTCAGATGTTTCCGACTTGGTTTCCGTCTCAGTGGTTTCGGACTTCGCCTTACGCCCCCGCTTGGGCTTATCCGTCAGCCCCTCGATCACCAAATCGCCGTTTTCGATCCAGAAGGTGACGACAAGGCTATTCATCGCCGCCGTCACGATATCGTCTGCAATCTCGACCTCAGCGCCAGCCGGGATCATGTGTTCCGGCGTGATGCCGAGCGGGATATTTGATGCGTTCTTGACCAGTGCCATCGTGCCGTTTCCTTCAATTCATTTCTGATGCGGGTCGGGTTTGGTTGCGGCCTTCACGGCCCACATAGCACCCTCTTCAATCGCGGTTTGCGCCAGTGATTTGAGGCGCGCCACTTCGCCCTGTCGCGTCGATCCGGCGTCACACGGGACAAGAAGATCAATGCCCTCGATCAGGTCGATCAGATCGGCGGCAGCAGTCTTGATGTCATCAACGATGTTGCTCTTTGACGGGTTAAAGCTGACGCCAACTCGGTATTTTCCCTTGGTGATCATTCGTGCTGTTTCCCTTTCCCAATGAAAGAGGGGGCGAGTTTTCCCGCCCCCATCTCGATCAGATGCCGTCGCCGTAGCTGACAGCGCGCGGCAGGCGGATATCCAGACCGCCGAGGCGGAACACGCCCGGAACGGTGAACTGGAGGCCTTCCACCTGCACGGGCAGGAAGCGGTGCGGCATCGGGATGTGCAGCTTCAGTACTTCCGGCGACCGACGATAGGCGATCATACGGGCGGTGTTGCCAGCGCCCTGCGTGGTCAGCCCGCGCATGCCGCGAATGGTCAGGGCTTGGCCCGTGGTCGCGGTATACACGTTAGACTGACGCAGGAACTCCAGCGTGGTCATCGCCGTATCGCCGAGACGCTGCGACGACAGGAGCATGAAGCGCTCAATCGGCAGGATCAGGGTATCGGCCATTTCCACCGTGTTAGTGGAGGTGTGGATGCCCGTCAGCAGCGCGTTGATATCGCGCAGGATCAGGTCCGGGGTCTTGTTCGCCCAGAGGGTCGAAGCGCCCGTGCCATCCGCCGCGACCGACGCCGCCGGAACGCCCGAGTAGTTGAACAGGCCTTGGAACGACTTCGCGCTGTCGCCATTGAAGGCGATGCGGTAGATCATTTCCTCGTATGCGCGGCGGGCCGCAGAGGCCTTTTCCGCGTCCAGCGAGATGCCGAGCATCCGCGCCTGGTTCACTTCCTCGAAGCCGTAGGAGTAGCCGATCCCAGCGGTGTAAACCGCGCTCTCGAACTTCTCCATGCCGACGCCGACAACGGGAATGTCCTTGCCGTTGCCGTTGATCCAGTCGGCGCGGCCAGCGGCGTCCATCGAGTAGAACGTCACCGACTTGGACCACTCGCCTGCCGAGGTATCGACCGGGATCAGCGAGGCGTAGTCTACATCGGGATACTTGATCCGATAGACGCCTGCCTCGATGTGAGAGGTTTGCGAGGTCACAAAGCCAAGGTTGGCCTGCACCGCGTCATTGAAATTCATCTGCATGTTCAGCGGCCTCCTTAGCCGATACGAACTTTGACCAGCGCGCCCACGCCGCCAGCGCTGTCGAAGATGGCGCGGGGGATTGCGAGGTTGTTGGTGGGGGTTTTGCCGAAGCGGCCAGCCTGCGCCGTGCCGACGACCATGTAGACGGGGTCGCCCGCCACGACGCTTTCGCCCGCCGTGACCCAGATCACGCCACGCTGAAGGATCAGCGCGCTTTCGTTGACCGGGACAAGGTTCGGCGAGTTAGCGTCAACCGACTGATCGCGCACGGTGATGCCACGCACCACGTCAGCAGCGGCGGTTGCAGCGGCAACGCCATTAGAGGCGGTCCCTTGCTTCACGACCTTGCCGAAGCCGATGGCCGCGCCCTCGACCTGACGCGAGATCAGGTTGTTCGGCTCCGTGTTGGCAATCATGCCCTCGTAAGCCGCCGCCATTTCGGCGGGGTAGTTCGTTTGGATTGCAGGCATATCAGGCCCCTTTCTTGTTCCATGCCGAAGTCAGTTCGGCGGTTGCTTCACGGTATGCCTTGTCAGCATCGCCCAGCTTGACGGTCTCTTTGCCCTGCCCCTTGATCGGGTCAGCATCGGCAACGAGGATGTCAAAGCGGGCTTCCACATAGGCGTCGGACTTGCCTTCAACGGCAGCGTCGCCCAGCTTGGCCACAACAGCGGCCTTGCGGATCTCCGCATCAGACTTGCCGTCGGTGACGATGGTTGCGGCGATGGCGCGGGCCTTGCCCAGCAGATCGGCGCGGGCTTGGGCGCGGGCGTCGATTTGCGCGTCGGTCAGGACTTTGCCTTTGAGATCGTCAATCTCAGCGTCCTTTTTGGCGATTGCGGTTTCCCCGTCAGTCACTTGCTTGCGGGCGGCAGTCAGGTCGCCTTGCAGCTTCTCGATGATCGTGGCAGCGGCGTCCGCTACCTCGATAGGCAGACCGTCAACCATGACAGTCCGGGTTTTGATGGCGTCCGCCATGTCAGTCTCCTTATCGCCAATTTTCAACTCAGAACCGCCCCTCGCCTTGGCGACGATGGCAAGGTGGTTCATCCGCATGTCGCGCTGGATCGCGTCATATGGTTCGCCGTCCGGGGTAACGCCGTCGGCAAATTCGATCTGGGACGTGTAGCCCATGCTCAATTCGCGGGTGCCGCTCTCGACAGCGGCAATCGCGGCGGCGTCCATCAGGACAAGGGGAACGCGCACGAAAGCGCCGTCGCGGATGACTTCATCGCCCGTCTGCCCTACGGCAACCGACTTCCAAGTGTCCGCCGTTACCAGATCCGATGGATGGTTGATGGTCACAGGCCGATGGGCAAAGGTTCGCATGGCCTTGTCTGCGAATACCTCATCCTCTGGACGCCAGACGCGCACGATGGGGCGGTCTGTCAGGCCGAGTTCAGCGCCGGAATAAAGCTGTATGCCCGTGCGGGCCACCTTTGCATCGGCCACAAGGTAGCCTTCCGCCGTCCGGCGGATGCCGGAGACGGTCGCATTGTCATGCAGGATCATGGGGGTTTTCCTTACGGGTGTTTAGATCGCGCCGAGGTCAGTCTTCCGACTGCACGAATTGCAGCCCCAGTGAGGCGATCACCTCAAGGAAGTGGCCTCTCGGGTCGCCACCTTCGCGGAGGTCAATCGTCAACACCGCGATCACTGCAACCGCCTCGGCAGGCGGGTTTTCCAGCAGGGCGACAAAGCTGTCAGAAACGTCAGCCCTGCAACCCCAATGAGTCGCCGGGGTCGCGCCAGTGGGGGACAGCGGCACGGAGTAGTTTTCCGTGCCCCAGCCCATTTTCGCGGCCAGCGCGTTAGCTGCCGCTCTTGCGCTGCCGGGGGCGATGAGGACGGCGCTTTTCATGCTGCAATGCCTCCTATCCGCTGGGTCATCCAAGCCTCAAGCTGCGCCAGTTCGCCCGCCGATAGCAGGCGTGAGATGCCGAATGAGGCATACTCTCGCCCATTGAAGGGGAACGATGTGCCGCCTCGCCGCCCGAAGAATACAGGCGCAGTCTGATACGTCCCGGTGCCTTGGTCGGCTGCGGTTTGACCGATTTGCAGACCGTTGCGGCGCAGGATTGACACGTCGCCGGAAATGTCGCCGATACCCGTCACGACCGCTGTGTCGGGGGCTGGGAAGCCTGCTGTGCCAACCGTCGCCACTGTAGAAGAACCCGTCCCAAACGCATACGCATCACGCCCCGCCACGTCCGGCGCTTCGATGTTGAAGCGCGGGGATGGCCCCGCTCCCAATTCAAGAGCCGACGCGCGCCCCGCGTCCGAAATCTTCGCAATCGCCGTGCAAACCGTCACCTTGTCCTTGCCCGCGAAGGCAAGCGCAGGCGTCTGCATGAAATCATCTACACCGTCGTAGAGGACATGGCCGACCTGCGCGAAGCCCGGCTCTTCGATCCGGTGGCGGGCGTAGTTGAACTGGTAATTCGTGCGGAAAGGTCCGCGCTCGAACTGAACCGCCTTGACGCGTGCGGTGTAATTTACCGTCGCGCCGCTTATCGTACGGAACACAACAGTTCCACGCGCTTGGTTCGTAGTGCCTGCGGCGAGGGTCAATGTATGTGATACAACGCCCTCTGTTGTTGATCTGAAAACGACACTAGCGCTTCCTTCAATATCTGCCGCAGGCGCGGTTTCGCCCCGCATTTCAGCGCGAACTCCGCAATCCACAGGGGGGACTGTCCCAGCGATGACCTGCGCGCGAAAGCTGGTGGTGAATTGCTGGCCTGGGCGCGCGGCAACTCGTGACGCGGAGTGGGCCAGAGCGGATATGAATGAGACAGCCGTCGCAGTTCCAACCACAGTGTAGTCAGCATAGGGCAGTCCATCTGCGTCAATGCCTGATGCTACCCGCGTGATCGTGACGCCGTTGCTAGTAGCACTGGGCACCCAGACTGCATTATTGCCGGGATCAGCCGATCCGTTGACAAAGTTGCGGACTCCTGACGCCGGATGCTCTGCATAGAGGGGCCGCGCACCAGCGTTGGGCTGACTGCGGTTCACACCAAGCGCCCGCCCCGTCTGCAAGGCGATGCCCTGCCCAACCAACACCGAATTGACCGCCGGGTCGGTCGGAAAAAGACTTGCGCGCGTATTGTCGAAGAACCAGCCCACGTCGCCCGCTGCAAACAGCAACGCGGGACTCCATGCGCGACGGCCCGCCGACAGGCCAAGCCTGCCGATTGATCCAGCTCGCCCCGGCTGCATTACTTCACCGCACAGATTGTGATGTTGCCGTCGCTGCCGTCCCTGATCACCGCGATGTGCGTGTGGCCGTCTGGAACGCGGAAATAAAACCGCTCGTCTACAGCGAGTGGGTGGCTGTCCCCCGGCGCGGCAGTCACGGTCGATGTTCCAGTTTTGAAGAAGCAGCGCGTGTTCGCCATGACGTAGATCTCGCGTGATGGCCCAACTGCGGGCAACGCAAACGCCGCAGTTGTTGCGCCAATGGCCCGCCTAGAAATGGTGCTGGTTGTGTGTTCTCTGGTGCCGTTTGAATAAGCGGCACCCGGCCCCGCTGTGGGGTTTCCGGCTGTGTCAAAGCCAACAACAGGCATTGCCTCGCGAATCACATTACCGCCACCAACAACATCTGGAAGAATATCATTCATCTTTTTGACCCACGTTTGTGTTCATATTGCGCTCACGTTGATCGCGGATAGGCTCCACGTCCTGCGGCGGCAGGGCCACTAGATCATCCTCCTCGGTCGGCTCATCGCGCTCCATGCCGAACTCAGCGATAGCGCCCTCAAGCCCCGGCATAGCCCCGACCTCGATCAGCGCGTTAGCCGTGGCCTCTGCCAGCGTTGCCTCTGGGAACAGCGCAGCCTCAACCAGCGTCTTGGCTGTCTTCGCTGTCACCAGCCCGATATCGGCGCGCTCCTTTTCCGTGGTCTGCCACAGGCTCGACCATGCGCAATGCACCTCAGCAGGGCGCGACCCAAGCGCGGAACGGATCAGGCACTCATCCAGCACATACATGGCCGGGGTCAGGTCCAGTTCCTGCATGGCCTTGATGTGGTCGTAGTAGTTTTTCAGGTCGCCTTCGCCCGTAGCGTTCATACCCTTGGCGCTTGTCCCGAACAGCCGCGTAACCGGGATATCCGCCGCCCCGGCGACGTTCTGGAAAAACCGATCCATCACATCGGGCAGATTGGCGAAGTTGGCTTGCTTCTGGCCAACCACCTCTTCTGTATCGTGGATAAGCGTCCCGTTGATGCCTTTTGCCGTCTCTGCCAGCGAAAACCGCTTGTTAAGCTGCCGCTCGTAATTGGCCTCAGAGATGCGGTTCATCAGGCCGGGGACGCCGATGGTATCGACTTTCGCCTCGAACACCAGCGATGCGACGTTTGCGCTTGTGCCATCGGCTTGCAACATTGACTGATAGACCTTGTTCAGAACGCTGTCGCCCCAGCCCTGTTCGGCAGCGTCGTAGTAGCTCGGAACCCCTGCCCCGATCAGGATCACCACGCGCGACGGATGCACTCGCACCTGACGTGCAGTTGCGCTCACCGTGTAGAACATCGGCTTATTGAAGCCCGCCGATGTGGGGTCCAGGTCGATATCCCCCGCCACCAGTTGAAAGCGCGAAAGCACCGTCAGATAGCGGATGCCACCGCGCCGAACCGTTTCCGGGTTGAGCGGCAAGGACGGATCAGCATCGCCCGTGCCAATCAGCAGCGCAGCGCCGCCATACAGCCGTGCGAGTTTCAACGCCTGCCGCAGCTTGATCCGCAGGCCAAGGCGTTTCTCCTCAGCCTCAATCGCGCTGATTTGCTCCGGCTTTGCGTTCCACGCCCGCCACATCCGGCAAGCGTCGTCGGCTGGGATATCCACGATCTTGCCGGGAAGCCATGCACCGCGATAGGCGGCAAGCAACGCCTCCTGCGACATGGGCGTGTAGCTGTAGAAAGAGTGGGATGCCTTGTCCCGCCCATTGCCAAGGTTGGCAGTGAAGTTGGACAGCCCGTCAAATATGTTGCGGATCACGTTCATAGGTTGTCCAGTGTGTAGGAGTTGCCCGCAAGCATCTCAGCGATAGCGTCCATGGCCGGGTCGCACTGGTCATCGTGACCCGAACCCAAGCCGTCGAAGTTCTGCAATTCCAAGCGCAGTGCCGGGGTAAACGTGGCATTGGCGGGCAGGTAGACTTGCCCCGATGCAATCCACGGCGCCGCGTCCAGGCCCCGCGTGTATTTGTCCTTGTTGCGCGGGATACCCACTACCGGGATGCCCTTGCGCCGCAGCGATTGGATCAGCCCTGTGCCGCTGGCTTTATCCTCAACCTTCATTGCCCGTGGCGGCGAAGGTTGTTTGTGCTTGGACCAGAACGCAATCGCCGCGTTTTCCAGTTCCGGCGCTTCCCATTTGCCCCGCGCCTGATCGATCAGGTAGATCCCGTTCGACGCCCTGCCCCAAAGTTGCAGGACGCTGTAATCGTTCCGCTCACCCGTCTTTTGCGCGGTATCGACATAAACGCATGTGTAGGTAAACGGCGGCAACTCATGCCACCATTGGAACCCGTCCATGTCGAACAGCGCGCCCTCAGCCGATACGGGACGACCCATGTATTGGCTGGCAAACGTGTAGCTATCCGCCTTCAGGATTTCGATCTCAGCCGCGTCGTGCTTTTCGGGCCAGAGCGGCCCTTCTGGCAGGTCATGCGGGATCGGTATCCCGTGCATCCATTCCTTGGGGTATTCCATCCCCCGCTCCACCCATACGGGCAGATCGAGATGATGCCACTTTTCGCCCGTGCCGCCTTTTAGCAGATGCCCCACAAAGTCATCGCTGTGCAGCCGCTGCATGATGACGATTATCGGCACACCGTCATGCGCCAGACGCGACCGAAACGTGTTTGTGGCCCGCTTGTTAACCGCTTGCCGCCGTGCGGGGCTGAAAGCGTCATCCGGCTTGAGCGGATCGTCAACCACCAGCGCCCCGGTAAAGCGCGCCTTATCCATGTATCCGGCCCGAAAGCCTGTGATCGGCCCGCCCGCCGCTTTTGCCAGCATCCCGCCGCCCTCGACCGTTTTCCATCGGTCTTTGGCGCTTGAGTCGGCGCGGATGCTGACCTTCTGGATTGCCTGATAATCGGGAAGCTGGATCAGGCCTTTGACCTTATCTGAGTTTTCGCGGGCAAGATCGTCAGAGAACGTCGCATGGATGAAGCGCGATGCCGGGTTGAGCAAAAACCCCTTTGCGATGAAGTTAACAACGGCAAATTCAGTTTTCGTGTAGCCGGGCGGAACCGTGATGATCAGGCGGCTAATCTCGCCTGCCAGCACTCGATCCAGCGTTTCGGCAATCAGCTTGTGATGCGGCCCCTCGATCAGGTGCATCCCTTCGCGGGCGTGAAACATATACCTGGCGAAGTCTAGCAGCTTGCCTTGCGGGTTGACGTTAACCCTTTTGATTGAGGCCAAGAGCCTCTGGATCGATGCCAAGTCGCCTTGCTTCGTCAATCAAGGCCTCCACGGTCACATCTTGCGTTTGGATCGGGCCACCGTCGCGGCCTGTGAGTTCGGTTCGAACCGTGTCATTCCAGTCCTGCCGGAAGCGGTTCTTCATCTGGAAGATGTAGGATGTGGCGTTGAAGCCTTGGACGCCGCCGAACGTGGCAATGCGTCCATTTTGTTCCCACCAAGCCTGCGAACGGGCCAAAGCCTCTTTTACGGCTTTCAGAAATTCAGGATGCTCATCCTGCCACGCCTCAAACGTGTTATAGGCAATCCCCAGTTCGCGGGCCATCTCACACTTGCCCATCCCCGTGTCGCCAAGGCCAATGACCTTATCGCACATCGCCGGATCATAGTCCGAAGGCCTGCCGCGCCCCTCTTTGCGCTTGCCTGCCATCTTGGTTCACCTTGGTCTAGAAATGAAAAAACCCTCGCTTGTGGCGAGGGTTTCGATTGGGCATACCTATCTAGGCGAGAAAATAGCACATGTCGCGGTGCCGCGTCAAATGCTTACTGAGCGCGCTTGTGGCGCATATTCTTCACGTGGCAGCCTGCCCCACTTATCAATAAACTCGACGGGTTCGCACAGAAGCTCTTTGACCTCACTCATCGATGGGTCAAGCGCGCCGGGGAAGCCGCCCATTGCGAAGATGCGAACGCCTAGCTTCTGACAAGCGTTAACGATTGCCTCTGCCGCGCTAGCAGGTTCCACGATCCGCCATTCAGAAACCCTTTGGCGACCAAATGCGCTCCAGATGTTGCTCAGGGCCTCGGTTTCAACGCGCGATGCATCATATGCCATGACTTCCGCCCAAAATTGGACATTCAGCCTGAATCGAGTAATGCGCTGCAATTCCAAAAGCCTTTGCTTGAGTTGGGTCGTCCGCCCCACCTTGCAAATGCGGCTTCCCTCGCGCTGGATTACGTATAGAACCGCGCGCTGACGATCCTGTGCTATGGCGGACTTCTTTGCTTTGTCGGACCACGGCGCTTCTTGGTTGAGCCGTGGACGATGGCCCTCTACTCGGATAGGTTGGTGAATAGCCATAAGACGATGCCCTTCATCGTTTGAGGTTAGGGCCGATTGCAGGCTTCAACTGCTTTCGGCCCGACCATTGTATGTGTTCTCTAAATGTTCTCAAGCGCCTTGTGACGCTTCGCGGCGGTTCAAGAGGGAGGTTTGGGGAGAGGCATCCAGTGGGTTGGGGAACAATGTGCGGTGGAGCCTTTAACGCTATAAAACAGGTTGCCGAGAAAGGATGTAGAAACCTTATCGCAGTGAAGGATTAAGCCGTCATAGTTTAGGGCGAGAAACTCGGTCCCATCCTTCGGTGCTGTCTCGATCGGCATCCACGGCGAATAGAACATCATCGCGTAGTGATACGGCAGCGGTAGTGGCGGCGTCAGTTTCTCCCTAACAACGCGTTCCCAATCGATACCTGCGCCGCAACCCGCGCCGAAGATGTATTCCAGTGCTTCCTTGTGAATGTCGGTCATCAATCATCGCCTCCTGATAGCTTCTGTATCTCAACTCGCGCCATTTTCAACTGCTCACGCAGATAACTGTTCTCTAGCTGCAAAGAGAAATGCGCTCCACGAAAGTGCAGCAACTCATCTACCAGCCCCGGACACAGCTTATTTACGATCCAGCGCGAAACTCTACGCACAAAGCCGTTGCGCATCCACTTCGGCACAGGCCGCGCATCACTCGCACACATCAGTGCGAACCCACTTCTGTTCTTGCATCACGCAATCCTCCAAAACTTAACGCAGTGATCCAGCCCATACCGCAGCTTGTCCAAGTCACGCGGCCCCTGTCCATCCTGACACACGCGGCGCAACTCTGCCCATGCGGCCATGCCGACGCCGATGTAGATCTCCGCGCGGTCGCGTTCATCCTCCACGGCTTGCGGGCTGATTTCGTCGCCGTCACGCCCAACGGGATCGAAGTTGAGGCAAGAGCGCCCCTGCCCCACTAGCCGCGTCCGCTCAAGCAAGCCCGCCAGCAACAGGCCAGCCGCCGCTTGGTCGCCGTCGATCATACCGCGCAGGGCAAGCCAATCAAGCATGGTGGCGCATTGGTCAACTGCAACAGTTACCCCGGCGTCGTCGCCGTCAACCAGCCGGAACATGCCCTTGGCGCGGCGCTCTGCCGTGGGTCTAGCCTTGCCGTCGCGGTCCTCCCATACGTCAGCCGTGGCGGCGATGGAGGTTTGAGATTTCTTGACCTTCCGCTTGCCCATCACGCCACCATCCGGCTGATCTGCTTTTGGGTCAGCACATTCTCGACCCGAACCAGCCCCGACAGGTAGGCATCTCGCACCATGTCCGGATCAAAGCCTGCCCACTCGCACACTCGCCGGAAGTCCTTGCGGCCCGATTTGATCCAGGCATGAGCGTCGGACTTGTTGCGGCGGGCCTCAGCCGAAGTGATCGGGCGGGTGGCGTCGTAAAGCGCCAGCAAAAGGGCCGCTTGCCAGAGGTTGCGCTCTGGGCAGATCATTGGGCGTTCCGAGTGGTTTTAGTCATCTTGCGTCCTCACAGGACGCGGCGAAGGTTTGGCCTGCACAACATACCAAACAGGCCAAGCCCCATGGAAGGGGAAAAGTGCCTTTGGGTAAATCTTTCAATAATTCAAATAATACTAGGGGGGGGTCTAGCTATGTAACCCCATAAACAACACCCCCCCTAGAAAGATTTGAAAAATTTGAATTATTTCTCTTCCTATAGATATATCATTTAAAAACATATACTTGCTGCACCGCAGCATCGGCTAAGTGTCACTGAAAGATTTATGAAAGATTTGAAAGATTACAGCAGAAAGGCCCCCGAAGGGGCCTTTTGCCATACTTTTTTAGTCGGGATTTGACTTAATCCGGCCTTACGAACTCCGCAGCAACGTAGGCTGTCACGGGCTTGGTTTGCGTCTGGCGGGCTACCTCCACCACCTGCTCTGCGGCCTTGAGGGCGGATATGATGTTGTCGCCTTCCGTCTTGTTCACAAAGACGCCCTGCATGGCGCGTGTGATTTCCGACTTGCTACGCCCCTTTGCACCACCCTGCATGATGAACTCAAGGACGCGCTTGAGGTTCTTGTGCGAGGCGTTTTCAACGTAGTATTTGGCGATATCGCACATCATTGAGATAGCGGACCAATGGGCCACGGCGATGCCTAGATCATAGTCATCGTCGGTGATGATTGGCGCATCAGGCATCCGCCCAGCCGCGTTGATCATCGCTATTTTCATCCCGTTTTCACAGATCCGATTGATGATCGATGGTGCGCCGGGGATACTCTCCTTTGCGGCGTGATCGCTGTATCTCTGATACTTCGCCCTGTCATCCATCCATCGGCAGAAGATCACCGTATCCAACTTGGCAGGCGTCGGCACATCAACCGCGCCCGCCAGATTGCCCTTGGCCTGCCCCGCTGCGCACACAGCCTTGATGCCATCTGCCACCAAGTCGTAGCGCCCGCAGGACGGCGTTTGCGGCTCCGTCATGCCGATGGGGATTGAGATGAAGCGGGCCAGCAGGCCATCGTTGAATGACTTGCCGTCGATGCCTTCCCAAAACGCCTCATGCGTGGATACGCCGTAAAGCGACAGATGCGGCTCGATCAGGTCTTGCCTGTCTTGGTTGGCGTAGGACTTGCCCCGATAGACGCCGGACGCTGACGAATACATGTCCTTCAGGATGCGCCCGATATCGCGCTCATGAGCGGCGGCACGGGGGTTCAGGACGCGCCGGATCACGTCCCCGAACTCGTCGATTGAGAACAGCTTGGGCTTGCCGTCATCCATCTCGCGCAGGATAGCCGCGCCTGACGTGAAGTCTGACCCTGCCATGCGGTCGGACACGCCAAACTCATCGCAGGCCCGCAGCATGGCGTTCATAGCTGATGATTTGCCCGCGCCGGATTCAGCCGTGCCGATCACATAGATGTTGGTCCGCAGTCCGGTTTCGGAAATCTCCACCTTGCGGCTGAGGATTGTTCCAAGCATGGCCAGTGCGGCTCCGAAAGCGCCCTGCTCTGATCGCATGTTTGCCGCCTCGTCGATGTAGATCGTCAGGTCACGCAACAGGCCTGACAGATCACGATGGAAGTCTTGTATCGGGAATGGCGGGCAGTCGGATGGAAACAGGGATGCGAACTCTCTTGGTGATACCGGGGTTGGCGTCCTTGGCTTTGGGCGCGTTGATGGCCGATCAAGGTATTTGGTTAAGGGTGATATGGGTGACTTGGTTGGGATTGGTTCTGGTGTGGGTTCGGGTTCTGGTTCTGGAATGGATTGAACCTCAGGAACATGAAAATTCGCCAGATCAATCCCCGGCTCTGGCCTGAGATACGGCATGAGCCATTCCGCCGCCGCGCCGTAGCTGCAATCCCTTACGACCATCACAAGGCTGGCGGGCGTATAGGTCACGTCCGCCCCAAAATCCACGATGCCGTTTGGGGACGCCCGCAGATTGGGGTTTCGGTCTTGCGGGGCGCGGCCAGAGTTTGACACGCGCCAATAGGGAACAGCCTCCCAGAAGCCTGGGCGGCCCCGGTTGCGGCTCTTTGGCATGTTGAGGTCAGGCCACCACTTATCGATTGCCTCCATTGCCCGGTCATTGATCGAACGGCCCAATGGTTTTTCCAGATCGGGCGCGGTCGGATCGATGGTTGCCCCGTTTACGGGGGCTTTGCGCGGAGCTTGCCGCTTTAGGCCGATTTCGGCGAAAGCCCGATCCAGCCTGTCAACTGCATCGTCAGGCAGTTGCGGCAAGTCATCTATGGACAGGCTTTCCAGCGTGTCAGGCGTGATCCACTGATAAGGCTTCTTTGTGGTTGGATGGATGGTTGGCGGCAGAACGGATTGTGTGCCGTGCAGCAAGAGTTCGACGGCCACCTTTTCGCCGTCATACCAGCGGACGCGGGCAGAATGGTGGATCGATGCCGGGGCGCGGTAATAGCCCGTCCAGCCCTTTGCCCCCCGCTTACGGGCTGGCGATGGAGTGATGGCGGAAAGGGCTGCGGCCTCGACGTCTTTCCGGTCGGTGTCGATATCCAGCCCGACCACGTTGCCGTGGGCCAGACAGATGCCCGCGTCGGGCCAATCCTGCCAGCGGGTGTGGATGAACTCTGGCGGAAGATCGTCGCACCACTTGGACCATTGGTTGAGCGGTTGCCAATGGCCGTTTTGGAACGATCCGGGGATCTTCGCCCCCGGCATGGCCGGCATGACGTGATAGCCGTTGTCGCGCAGCGTGTCGGAGTAGAGGGAATAGGGGGAGGTCATGCTACCATTTCCCCCATCATCGCATTACCCCATTGGTCGGCACATGCGCGCGCCACTCCATCGAATGTGCGGCTGCGGAACTTCCACCTATCAGGACCGGGCGGCGCGCGATGGACGGCGGACCATTGCTTATGCTCTGCCGTCCCCGGCTTTGGCGGGGTCAGGCGATAGGTCGGGGCAAGTTTGGGAAGCCCGCGAAGATAAAACCCCGTTGCCTTGAAGAACGGTTCGCCAAACCACCACGGCTGGACGATCTGGGGCGCGGGAAGGTCAGCGGGCATTCTGGCCTTTGCGTGTTTGTGCATGACGGGGTTTTCGACTGCCACACGCGGGATCGGTGCGGACCAGCAGGCGGCAAACAGCGCCGCGCCTTCGTCCAGCTCGGCCCACATGTCGGGGAGAGTACGCCCCGGTGGCGGCACGGACAGCCAGCGCACACCGGAATTGCAAAGTCGGGTGCAAGGCGGGTGCATTACCGCCAGCAAGTCCCAGCCCTCGTTTAGATAGTCTCGCACGTCCCCGATGATGTGGCGGTTGCTGCCGTCCTCAGATGGCAGAAGGTCAACTGACCAAACATCATGGCCTAGAGCAGAGAAGGCGCGGCGCATGACGCCAGAGGTTTCACAGCCTATAAGGATTTTCATATGCTTACCTCAAAACGGAATTGTATCATCGGCGCGCCGCCGAAGATCAGCGCAAGCGCCAGCAAATACGCGCCCGCAAAACTCGCCCCATTCCTTTTCGGACAGGCTCCGCAGATCGAATTTTCCGATGCTGTCTAGGTATTGCCCCCCATCCTCGCCCCCAGCCCATGCGGCGGCGGCTTCATCGGCGGTCAGGTTTGGGTTTTTGGTATAAGCGGACATGCAGCCCTCGGAACAGAATTGAGCGACGGGATGGCCGGGGCGATGGATTGAAAATCCGGTAGACGCCCTTCGGCACACGGCACAGGGAAAGCCTGGAAGGAAGGCGGTCATGCGGCCACCTCAAAAGGTTTTCCGGAACAAATTCCGAGTAGGGGCAGGACTTCACGCTCCCGGCCGAACTCGACAGCGCACAGGGCAAGCCATTCGCGCGCTTCTGGCCAGCCGTCGCCGTCCATCGGGGCGCGGTGATGCTTGGCCCACATGAAGGCGTCCAGCTTGTCGGCGAAGTGGAACCAAAGCTGATCTGACTGGGAAAGCGGGTCATCCGCGCCCCACAACTCTGCCCGCCGCTCATCCTCCATGATTTCCAACTCGCGACGAAGGATCGGATTGGCTTTCTTGGCTGGAGACGGCACGTCCCCGGTCGCGCTCTCCCCGTCATCATGGGTCAAGGCATGGAAGATCAGCGCCCTTGATGGCGACGGGTGCAGCATGAGGATGATGCGGGCTACACGGCCTTGATGCCCGTCCAGTCGATCAACGGTATGGGCAAGGAACGGGCTGCGGTGCCAGCGATGGACAAGGCCAGCATGGAAGATGGCCAAGAGGTTTCCTTGTGCGAGGTTCATTCCGCCGCCACCCTTTCCCAGTTGTTTTCCCCAAACCGCATCCGCTTGATCCGGTGATATTTGCCCTCTCGGATCAGCACCGCCTCAGCCGGACGCCGAATATCAGCCCGCCGATCAAGCGCCTCAGTCACGGTATCCGGCGCGCGTCCAGTGGCGTTCATTTCCCACCAGCGCACGGCCTTTTGGCGCGGGAAGCCTGTATGCTCGATGCAAACCCATTCGCGGATCACTTGCCCGTTGATCAGGTATTCAAGACGCAGACTGTCTGGTGATCCGTCCTTTTTGTGACGGGCCACGTCGAAGTCGGTCACGGGATGCCACACCTCTTCGGCGGTCAAATTCATGATCGCCTCAGTGGTTGCCGTGCGCTCAATCTTCTTTTCCGGCTCGGGGAATAGGAAGCCGCAGCAGGGACATTCGCGCGCCGCGATAAGCAGGATTTCCGCGCATTCCGGGCAGAACTTGGTCGGTGCTTCACCCTCGCCTTTCCGCTTTTCCTCCGGTGCCGTGATGCCATCCACGGGACCGTGGCGCGCGACGTTGCCCGCGAAGTCCAGAACAAGACAGTCCGTCTTGTCGGGATGGGTCCGCATGCCGCGACCCGCCATCTGGATATAAAGGCCCGTGGATTGCGTCGGTCGCAGGAAGGCCAGAAGATCGGTGCGCGGCGCGTCAAAGCCTGTTGTCAGAACCCCAACGGATGTAAGCGCCCTAACCCTGCCCGCCTTGTAAGCATCTAGCGCCCGCGCCCGTTCTTGCGCCGGGGTTGCCCCCGTCACGGTTTCGCAGCTGATGCCCTTTGACCGCAGGCTGTCGCGCACGGCCTCGGCATGCTCAACAGAGATGCAGAACAGCAGCCAAGAGGCGCGGTCGGCTCCGAGGGTGACAATCTCTGTCACCGCCGCCTCTGTCACCTCATCGGTGTTGAAGCGCGCGGCCATGTCCTTTTCGGACCAATCGCCCATCTTCGTCCGGATGCCTTTGAGGTCAAAGGTCATGCCGGGGCGCTTGCTGACCAGCGGGGATAGGTATCCGCGCTCCACCAGCATGCCGACGGGGATATCGTAGCAGATGCGCCCGAACATCGCGCCCTCGCCACGGTCCAGCCGCCCGCTGTCCAGGCGGTAAGGCGTGGCGGTCAGACCGATGATCTTGATCGCAGGGTTGGATGCTTTGAGGCCAGCAAACAGCTTGCCATAGAGCGTATTGTCGGATCTCGGGATCAGGTGCGCCTCATCCACGATCACCAGATCAAAGGGTTTGAATTCCCTGATCTTGCGGGCGATGGATTGAACGCCTGCCACGACGATCTGACGCGACCCCTGTTTTAGGCCAAGCCCTGCGGAGTAGATGCCAGCCGGGGCTTGTGGCCAGAAGCGCAGCAGTTGCGCATGGTTCTGCGCGATAAGCTCCTTCACGTGGGTCACGATCAGGATGCGCGTGGCCGGATAGATTGTGCAGGCCTGCCGAACAAAATCGGCGATGATCGCGGACTTGCCCGCCCCCGTGGGGGCGACGACAAGGGGATTTGTGGTGTGATCTTCAAAGTGCTTGAAGATCGAGGCGACGGCCTCTTCTTGATAGTCGCGGAGTTTCATGCGGCCACTCCACCTGAGGCGCGTGGGGCGTACTGTCCCATTTTAACCTTGCTTATGGTGGTGCGGTGAACGCCGTATTTTTCCGCCAAATACTTAACGGTCGCACCCTCACTCAAAGACTGTAAAATCGCAGATTGATCCTCTTGAGAAAGCTTCGCCAAGGCGGCAGAGACCTTGCATACCCAAGTTATTTTCCTGCCTGCCATGATGGCGCTCATTCGGGCCTTATGGTCCTCACTGTGATGTCTGCCGCGCGATGCGTCTCCAATACGCACAAGGCTTTCTGCGCGGTGCTTGCGGCCCAACCACGTCGCCCTCATCCGTTCGCGCGTTTCTGGTGGAAGGTTGCACACACCATCCCCGCCAGACGTGCTATTTGTCAGTGGCCAATCTGCAAAGTGGCCATGCTCAATGTAATCGCGCTCCAACTCTTGCCAATTTGCATCGGCCTCAATTCGGTCCATAATCCAAAGCTCTGGTCTCAGGCCTGCGCGTTTAAGCTCTTGAAGCCAGTGAGAGCGATGGCATTTTGACACATCGTTCATATGGTTTTGGAGTCGCTGATATGGCCTGATTGACTTACCAATGTAGCGGACATCATCAGTTCTTGGATCAATCAAGCCGTAGATATAGGCCCATTGAATTTTCTTTTTTTCAGCCAAAAACGCATGATATTCTTTCAGGTTCTCCATAACCTGATCTGTGAATTTCAATTCTGGCAGATGATTTGATACCTCAAGCTGCATCGGCCATCTCCTCATCAGATGCCCGGATAGACATGACGATGGCGTAGGTTTCTGAGGTGGTGGATTTCTGCGACGGCTCGACCTTCCAAGCCGCGCCACAGTGCTGGATCGTCACGTCGGACGCACCAATCCCGGTGATCGCGGCTTGCATCAGCTTGGAATTGACACAGCCTGCAAAGTCCGCCTTTGCCCGAACGTCCATTTCGGCGCGCCCAGTCGACATAACCCCGCCTCGCGCCCCGCGACCGAAGGCAATGACGGGGTTGTCCGTCTTGCCCCGGATCACCAGTTGGCGCGTCCCGCCAGCCCCTTCGTCGGTACCGCAGGCGGCAACGGACAGGGCGGCGATAAGCTCATCCTTGGGCCCAGCGATGACTTCGCGCCAATCCGTAAATCCCGCCAAGACGCGGCGGCAGTCTGGATAGGAGCCGTCAATTACCTTTCCGAAAGCCCGGACGGACGGAGTGATGATGTGCCAACCCCTCTCACAGACCAAAAGCTGCACAGTGTCATGGCGGTCGGCGATATTAGTGACGATCCCCACGGCATCGGTCGGGAGGATGCCGCCACCGCCAATCGGATCGGCTTCCGCGATTTCGGTGTGGTGCAGTGCGTGGCCGTCGGTTCCCCAAAACTCCAGGCCACCATTCCGCTCGGCCACATAGACACCTTGCAGGTAGTATCGCGCCTCGCTGTCGTCAGCTGCGGCAACGCAGAACTTGAGAGCGGCGTTTAGGGTCGTGGCGTCCAGCGTTCCGGCCTGACCTTCTGGCGGACGATATGCCGGATAATCTTCCAGATTGGACGGAGCCAGCACGATGCGCCCGCGCCCCGATTTGACAACATAGCCGCTGCCGGACGCCTCGATTTCAACTGTTGTGCCTTTGGCGGCAGCGATGAATTTGACCAGATGATCGAAGGGCAGAAGCGTTGCCCCCGGCGTTGTGACGGTTGCCGCGACGTCCGCCTCGAATGTCGTATCGCCGTTGCAGCCGGACAGGGTGATCTTGTCCTTTTGGGCTGCAATCTTGATGTTGGACAAAATCGGCCACGGGGCTTTGGCGCTGATCACACGGCCTGCGATGGCAAGGCCGGATTGCAGGGCTTTGGTTTCGATGGAGAGTTTCATGCTGCCACCATTTCGATATGGGTTGCCGCCGGAATGAACTCCACGCGGTGAATGTTTTCCCGCCACATGCCCGCGTTGCCCGTATCGACTTCGCGCCACTTGACGTTGGGATGCGATGTTGCACCGCCTGCGCCAAGGCGGACAAAGCCAGCGCCCCACTTGGCGTAAACATCGCCGTTGCGGTGGTAGAGATTGGCCTGCCGAAAGACGCCGTTGCAGTAGAGCAGCGATACGCCGCCTTCGATGATTGTCATGAAAGGCATGTCATTGATCCTTGGATTGATGATGGCTTTCCCCGTCGATCCAGATCGAACCGTCGGAGAGGCGATAGGTGATGGTTTCAGCGTCGGGGTCGGCGTCGATCTGCTCCCCGGCCACTAGGGCGGGCAGGAACAGATGCGCGGGGCAGTCTGTCCGCTTCTGCTGATCCGGCTTGCGCGGCTCGTCAAAGCGGCTGCAATGGCCGTTGCCGTCCTCTGTGAAGGTCCAGTGGATGCAGGTCCGGCAGTTGCGCCGTGCGGCGAAGCCATCGTGACAAACGCCCTTGTGCTTGCAGAAGCGGCAAGCGAAGGCGTCGGATTTGTCGCTGATCCGACCGGGCGCATAGTGCATGTCCAGAACGGATAGGACGCGCGCCTCTTGGCGGTTGGCCTGATCCTGATCTAGCTTGACCCGCTCCGTCAGTATTTCTTCCGTATCCTTGTTGGTCCCGATGTATAGGCCACGGTCGATGCCAAGCGCGGCCATGCCAGCATGAAGCTGGTGCCAGTGCATCGGCTTGGCCTTGGCCAGCCCATGTTTGAGGATGGCCCGAAAGTCAGAGGCTTTGAGGCTCTTGATTTCCAGCACATGCTCGGACTTTGGCGCATCGGGGATGCCCGATATGCGCCCGTCTGCCTTGCCTCGGATAAAGCCGTTGGCGAGCGAGAAGCGCCATTGCTTGCCCGTTGCCGGATCGGCTTCGCGCACATCCGCACCGATAGCCCGCAGATCGTCAAGGACACGCCGCTCTTCAATATCGCCGCGCTCAAAGATGCGGGCCTTGCGACCGTCGATTTCCTCTTGTGGCGATGCCCACCGAAGGGAATAGAAGATCGCCCGGTCGCAATCCTGGCCTAGATCCGATGCGCCGATGCCGTAGCCTTCATATTGGGTGCGGCTGTTGTATGCGGCGGCACGGGCGGCGAAGATTGCGTCGACCGTTGGCATTGGGGGTGGGGGGAGATCGGTCACGCGGCATCTCCCCAATATGCCGAACGAACCACGTCCTGCGGCTCACCGCTTTCCTTGATGTCGGCTTGCTTGATGCGATTGGTGATCACCCGCGCCCGCGCCGATTCAAGGCCAAGGCGACGGGCTGTTGTTGCCGCGCTCACACCGATGCTTCGCATCCGCACGGCGCGCAGATGAAGCTCATCATCTTGACGGGTTGGAAGTCTGCCGCCCATCACGCAGCCCTCCCCATGGTGCTTGCCAACATTGCGGCAAGGTGATCGCGGCCCAGCCAAGACGTGATCGAGTTGCAGGACGTGCAGCGCAGTCCACCAAGATGGATGCCGACGGGTTCGACGGTAACGGTTGCGGTTTTGCAGCCGCACTTGCGGCAGGGCGCAAAAGGCCCCGTGAGTTCGCAAAGCGCGACGGTATTGCCCTCTAGCGGGGCAAAGATGCTCCGTGCCATAAAGGATACCTCCTATGGCTTGCTTCCAAAGAAGCGGGTTTTTTGGGAGAGGGACGCCGCCGAAGGTTTGGCGACTGCTGGCGGCGTCCCGGCTAGATCAGGCGCTACGACGGCCCCACGGCGCAGAACTGCCGCCGCTGGATTGCTGCTGCTGCTGGCTTTGACCCCCAGCCCCATTCATCGGCGCGTAGCCCTTGACCGTGTTCTTGGTGCCGTAGCTGTCGGTTTTCTGGCCCAAGGTGACGCGCATCGGGATTCCGTGCAGTTCTTCCGAAGAAGAAACCCGAAGCTTACCCACGGCATGACAGATCGAGTTGAGTTCGCGCTGTGCGATTTCCACCGCCTGCTGATTGCTGTTCCAGAGGTTCAGCATGGTCCAGAACCGACGGCCCGCCGCCTGCCCTTCCATCACCTCAAACTCGACATTGACGTAGGCATTGCCTGCCGTCTTTGCGTCTTTTCTTTCGCTCTTCACGATGGAGGCGATGTATTCGCCAGCGGGAAGAGCGTCCCGCGTTTCCATCGTTTCGCCATTGCTGGCGTCGTAAGTTCCACCAAAATCAACCATCTCTCTATTCCTCTCACGCTGCTTGCTGCTGCTTCTTCACACTCTGCCCCGGCAGATACCCGGCAATCGCCGCGTAGCCCTCGCCGGGATTGACAAGCACAAAAGGCGGCATTTCGTAACGGTTGCCAGCCTCGAAGGTCGGCTTGGGCGCGAGGTGCAGCGTCCGCTGGCCCGACCCTTTCGCCTTCACGACTTCCTTGCCGAAGCCCTGCTTTGTCTTGTCGATGTTGACGACCATGTTGAGGAAGCCGACCACATCGGCCCGTTCCCGCACCATCGCCTCAGCCCGCTTGTGCAGGCGGATCTTGTAGCGGCTGTAATCGTCGCGCTCTGGATCGCTGAATTGCTCGACTTGCTCATGGGCAATCATGACGATTGTCATGCCCTTGCGGCGAAGTTCTTCCAGCCCGTCCAGAAAGTGCCGCCAAACGGTATCGGCCTCGATGTAGCCCTTGCCGTAGCCCGCATCCTCGATGCTGTTCCAGTTGTTCTTGCGGCACACTTCCGACCAGATGATCGGCTCAAGCTGCGTGAGGCTGTCGATTACGACGGTCTTGAAGTCATGATCCTGCATGAGCAGGAGTTCGATTGCCTCTTCGATTTCGGCATACTTCTTGAGCGGTTCCTGGGCGAATGTTGTCACCTCGATGTTGCCCTCGCCCTCTTCCGTCTGGATGAAGATCGGGTCGGGAAACTCGCTGGCAAGTGTGGTTTTTCCCATCTTGCCCCGCCCGTAGATGATGATCCGGGGCGGCTTGTCCGATGTCTTGCGGACCAGATTTTGAAGCGAAAGAGCCATGGCTCAATCCTTTCGTGCTGTAGTCGGGGTGTGATCGCCAAACCTCCACCGCGCGACGGGTTAACCCTCTCTTGGAGGGAATTAGGAAGGGTCTTTGTTGGGTATGCCCCATTCGGTCAGGTATTGCCGAGCATCGTCAATCGACCGGACAACGGCGACGAAGTGGCCGATATCCTTAAGCCCTGAGTGAAGTTCCTTTTGAGCGGCGTCGGCATAGTTGCCTTCGGCCTTGACCTCAAAGAAGCAGGCTCCACCGGGATAGATGCAGATCAGGTCGGGAAAGCCCTTTACCATGCCGTGTGACTTGGCGCGGGCAATCTCATTCCGGAAAGATTTCCCGGAACGGGCAATCTCATTGCGGTTGTGGTGAACCACAGAACCTTTTGGCAGCACCTTGCGCAGATAGCTGACGATGGCCTGCTGGATCGGCGCTTCACGGTGTTTGCGGACATTCACCGATTTGATACGGCTGGCGGTGTGAGCGGGGCCAGCCGTATCGCAATCAGGTTCGCATGGGTCAACAAAGCAATTTTGAGACAGGTCTCCTTTCGTGATGCGCGAAACGGTCGCGCGGCCATTCACAGCTTTGGCTGGAATTTGGTTATCACTGATCTGACCCATCACGCCGCCCCCGCCAGATAGTTGACGATGACGATGCGGGCGTTAACAGGAACAACCTGCAACATGGCAGACAGGGCCGACAGGCGCGGCTCGTTGCGGCCATGCCACCAGTTGCGGGCGCTCTTCTCATCCACGTTGAAGAAATAGGCTACAGCCACCGGGTCGCGGAAATGGGCGCGGATGAAGGCCGACCACTTGCCCGGCGTCCGACGCCGCATCCCATCCAGATCTACACGCCGGCCGGACAAAATGCCGGACAAATCCACGGCATGAATGTCGGACAAGTCGCTTGGCGACACCGGGCAGGCGTTCGACGTATCAATCTGGAAGGGACGCACGTTAGCCATTGGGGGAGGCCCTTTGCGAGTTGATCCAAGAAGAAGCTGGAACCGCGCCGTTGGTGGCGCGTTCGATGGCTACGGCGTTCTCCAAAGATGGGATTTTCGTGCCGCCCACGAGTTCACTCATGTAGGGACGCGAAACACCAACCTCTTTGGCGAGTTCCGCCTGAGTTGTGCCGCTTTGGGAAAGGAAGGTGCGAAGTTTTGTCATGGGTGCATTGTTTGCACACCGCAAACATGCTTGCAAGCAAAAAGTTTGCTGTCCGCAATTTTACTTCTTGCGGCTTAGGTGAGACAACGAGACATGGCCCTGATCCTTCGCCAGCTACGCAAAGACCGCAAATGGACGCTTGACGATCTGGCCGAACGGTCAGGCGTGTCTAAGCCGTTCCTGTCGCAGATTGAGACGGGCGCGCGAAGCTACACCGCAAAGACGATCCGCCAGATAGCGGATGCCTTTGGGCTTGGCGTAGCGGACCTGTTCGATGATGCTACGGAAAAGCGCAGTGCCGTTATGGGCCAGCTTGACGAGGCTGTTGAGCAACTGGATGAGGCTCACCAGCGCCAGGTTGTTGAGTATGCCCTGTTCCTTGTGAAGCAGTCGCAAGGCGAGACGCAAAGCTGACAAGCTCTGCAAGCTGCCGATCATCAAGACGTTCCGCCAAAGTCAAAAGTTCTTTTGTCATCAATCACCTCGTTTACGCGAAGTCACCTTAGCAGAACGAAGCGGGAACATAGAGGGGCGAGCAAAAGGTTTCTGTGGATGAATGGATTACAAAATCCAGCAATTACGGCGTGTTAATGCTTGCGAATGATTTCTGGCAGCAACGTCACTTTACCGTGCTTTGTCCCTAGTGACGCCACATGCTACGTGTGCAATAATCGAACGAAGCGGCAAAGACCGCATGGAGGAAGCCATGGCGAAAGAGTTGCAGGTTCTGGCGGAATGGGATGACGAGGCATGCGTGTGGGTTGCGTCTAGCCCCGATGTGTATGGCTTGAACGTAGAGGCGGAAACCCTTGAGCAACTCAGCGTCAAGGTTGCCGGGGCGCTGCAAGACCTATTCGAGTTGAACGGCCCCAAGATGACAGGCCCCGTTGGCGTGGCCATCCATGCAGACAAGCGCATTCAGGTGACGGTTGCCGCCTGAATGGCCAGCTTCTATCGTGAGCTGGTAGAGATATTACGTCGCGCCGGATGCCACTACGTTAGGCCAGGAAGGGGCGATCATGAGATATGGTATAGCCCCATCACAAAGCAGAACTTCACCGTAGACCACGGCAGCAAGTCCAAGCACACCGCCAACGGTTCACTGCGTGACGCTGGGCTTCCCAAACACTTCTGATACCCCACGGGTTTTAGCGTTATGCGATGGCTAAAATCTGGCGCAGTATTTTGCGAGGGAATCAGGAGGTTTTAAGAGCCACTACGAACACAGCCCTTGCCTCACGAAAGAGGTGCTGCCACCATTGCCGCGATCAATGGAGCATAAAATGAAAGCACACCTTGCACTTACTACAGCGGCATTATTAACAGCGGGAAATGCACACGCTTTTACCACAGAGGACTGCAAGGCCATGGGCGAGCTTGCCTTCCATGTGATGACAGTTCGGCAACTTGAAGCGCCGCTTAATGAGACGATGACCGAGGCATTGAAAGATCAAACAATCCCGGAAGCGATTGAAATCATTAAGCAAGTTATCTTAGAAGCCTACAAGCGCCCGGCCATGGTTACTGACGAGTTCAGGGAGATGGAAGTTGCCAGATTTAGAAACGATGTTGAACTCGATTGCTTCAATAACTTGTCTGAATGAGCATGATCGAAGCGCCAAGCATCTATGATGGGTTGAACGCGGCGCTTGGGGCTGGTGCGTTGTATTTGGGCTATCGGCAGTTCAAGTTTGCATCAACTCGCCAGCCGCCCTACGTGAAGGCCGTCGCGCAGGAAGATCCAGAAAGCGCGCGCTGGCATGTTTTAGACCTGACCATCCGCAACAGGGCGGACGTATCGATCAACCTAGTATCGGTTTCCGTTCCACGCCTTCGTTGCAGTCGCATTGTTGGCGAGGATACGGTGAAGCAAGCGCAAAAGCCGTGGGAAGATCAGAAGCGGGAATATCCAAAGCTACGATACTGCGTTAGCCTCACGGATAGGCGCCTTATCACAAAGCACGACATAGAGGCTGGCGATCAGCTATCCATGCGCTTTTTTATGTTCCGAATGTCAACGAGCATCCATCTGAGGTTTTGCTCTAATGACACGCTGTCTGATTTCAGGATGAATATCCCAATCCACGTCGCCAGCTGAGCGACGATCAGGCCGATGATGATGATCCACTCTAGGGTCATTCAAAGCACTCCTCTTTGACAGCCATGCGGCGATTTTAAGTTTCAGTTTCGTGCTACGCTGCAAGCTGGAATCAGGGAGGCCAGAATGACAGCGGTTAAGGTGTTTTTGTGCCGTGGAGACGATGGCCGCGAATATCGAGTGACTGAACATCATAATCCGATGCAGGGTCGCGCCAGCCTTGCAACAGGCCGAAGGGCAGATGCGGGACACATCACAACGTTTGAAGTTGAGCCGGGGTTTAGCGCGCATCCATCTGATGCAGGCTTTACCATCACGCTCCACGACAAGCGGAAGATCGCAGCGGCCATTGTGGACAGCTACGACCTTTAACGCGCCCATCAGTAGTGGATCTTGTAAACCGTGTTGTTGCACCGCTCGACACGGCAGGCAATTCTGCTGTCGCCCTTCTTGCTGTCGAAGTCATCAATCCAGTGATCGTTTCCCGGCCAGCAACGGAACAGCGGGACGCCGTCCGGCCTGTCTTTAAAGAAGCCGTCGATTGAGTATGTCAGCATGCGCCGCACAAAGAAGGGCCTGCTTAGGAGTATGTAGTAGGCTCCGCCGCCACCCTCGTCCTGCACCTCGACCGCAGCCCTGCCAAAGTCCACAACGGCGCGGATGCCCTCAATAAACTGATTGTCCAAGTTGATGTAAAAGCGCAGGGCCGTTCCGCCTAGCGCGACATCCTCGAAGCGGAAGCCCGCATCTACGATTTCCACCTCCAGCTTTCCAACTTCCATCCCGTTTCCCTCGTGCCTGCCGCACCACGCGGCAAGGTGATTCTTACACGTCACTAAAATATTTGCCAACCGCAAACTTTTCTCTTGTGCCGGTGTTTGCTCTGTGCAAACAATGTCCCCACAAACCCCAGTGAGGATAACCCCGATGAACGACCTTTCCCCGGATAGTCAGTTCCAGCAAATCTCCACCCCCACCGCTCCGCCGATGTGGCGCAAGATCGAAGGGACGCGCGGCCGTCCGCGCTCTGATGCCGCCCAGCCTGACGTTGCCTACATTCTGCACTCTCGCAGCACGCTGATGTGCAACCTGTTCGTGCCGAAGGTGGCCCTTCCCCAAGTGCGCGCCGCTGATTTCTTCCACGACGGCGGACGGCGCGTTGCCCTCAATGCCGATGATCGCGGCCTGTATGTCGCGCAGTATCGGAAGGGCTTCCGCTACTTCACCTTCAACTTCCCGCGCCTGCTGATCCGCGACCTCGATCTGCCGTTTGGCAAGATGTTCCTGCCGATCCTGCGGGAGGGCCCGTTCCTCGTTTTCGACTTCGATCAGGGGTATGGGAAATGACGCTCTACAATCCCGATGAGTTCTGCCGGACGTGCCGTGGGAAACGCGGCCACCGCGAACCGTCCAGCCACGATCCGCGCAACACCGTTTGGACGCCCTGCCCCGATTGCCAGGGCACAGGGTGGAGACCCGGCGCAATCGTTGAAGCCATGCCAATTCACCTGCTTGTCGCCGCCGCGTTTGAGGCGGGGCGGGCTTCCGCTTGAGAGGAAAAACTATGCACATCGCTCACCGCGAGGTTCACGTGATGGACGGCAAGACCGTCATCGCATCGCTGGAAGCCCGCTACACCTTCACCGTCACCGCAGGCCGCAAGGCTGTGACCTGGCACAACGCCGCCGAGGGTTTCAGCCCCGCCGAAGGCCCGACCGTGGAAATCATCAGCGTAGAAACGCGCTGGCATCAGTCGAGCCCGTGGCGCGCAGCTTCCGGCGAGGCTTTCGACATGCTCACCGCCGATGTGCCGGATGCTTGGTTCCTGGCGCAGATCGAAGCCGACGAGGTGGCGGCATGACCCACCACGAATTTGAGGAGCAGGACCGGGAAACCCTGCTCTCCGAAATCAGCGCCATCACCGAAAAGGCTGTTGAAGCTGGCCTTAGCTACCGCGTCCGCACGACCAAGGAAGGCGAGTGGTTCAAGGCTTCCGTGACCATCTTCGGCGCGGGTGAAGTCAATGCGTGACCTCCGCCCCCTCTCCGAACTCCGCCGCGAGGAATACGCCCGCGAACTCCGCGAGTGTGTCGCCTTCGCCTTCGTCGCCATCGTGACGCTCTACAGCGTCCTGTCCCTGTGAGGAATGACATGACCGACACAGCCCGCGATATGGCCTGCCGCTTTGTCACCCCTAGCTTCGTGGATTTCATGATCGACGGCTTGACGGTCGTCTTGGTCTGGATCGCCGCGAAGCTGTCCAAGGGCCAATCCCCGCGCTTGGGTTAAGGCGCATCCTCCCTGCAACTTCCCTCGCCTTCGGGCGGGGGACTTTTAAGCGGAATGACGGAATGACACAAAACACAAATAACAAGAGCGGCGGAATTGGCTTCTTTGGATTGCTGGCAATCCTGTTCATTGCGCTGAAACTAACAGGCTACATTGCGTGGTCTTGGTGGTGGGTGCTTGCGCCGCTTTGGATGCCTGCCGCGCTGGTGCTGGTGATTGCCGCGATAGTCTTGGTTGTTGCGCGCCGATGATCCCGTTTCTCGCTCTAACCGCAATCTTCGCCGCCATCTTCGCGGCCTTAATCTAGGACAGCACAAATGAAATACGCAGCACTCGCAATCGTCGCAATCCTCGCCGCCTGCGCCACGCCGGAACAACTGGCACAAGGCGCAAAGAACGAATGTGACGCCATCGGTTACAAGCCGGGAACCCCGCAATACGTCGAATGCACCGAGCGCGGTTATCGCACGATGGACGCGCAACAGGACGCCGCAGCCGCCGCCGTTACGACCGCCGTTCTGATTGAGGCGTTCTTCTGATGGCCCCCGTTATTCTGCTTTTCGTCGCATCTACGCTGGAAGGCGCGTTCACAGGCCCTGATGCCTTGGACGCCTGCTGGGAGGTGGCTGTGACGTATGAACAGCCTGCCGCCTGCGTTGAGCCTGCATCTGATGCCATGCCGCATCTTGGCTTGGTCATGGAAACAAGCCCGCGTCCTGTCCGCAATCCGATTTACGGGGGGAAGTGATGAATAAACTGTACGACGAAACCGACTGCCTGCCGCATGTGGAGCCTGCTTTTCACAGCATCACCACACTAAACGAAATCCGCGCGCACGAGCCTTGCCGCGACGGCTGGGAAAAGCTGCTCAAGCATTTGGGCAAGACAAAGGCTGATGACGAGCCATTGTCCCTGCTCACGATCCTTGAAAGCAACGGTCTGGATGATGCGCTGTGGTGCCTGCGCGCCAATTCGCTGGAACGCCTGTCGCGGCATTTTCAGGCATGGTGCGCAGATCAGGTATTGCATCATTTTGACGCCAAAAGCCCCAACGATACGCGGGTGCGCGATCAGATTGCCATGCTGCGCCGTGATGATGCCACACAAGCCGAAAGGGCTGCGGCGAGGGCTGCGGCGAGGGATGCGGCGAGGGATGCGGCGGGGGCTGCGGCGTGGGATGCGGCGAGGGCTGCGGCGTGGGATGCGGCGAGGGATGCGGCGAGGGATGCGGCGTGGGATGCGGCGAGGGATGCGGCGTGGGCTGCGGCGTGGGATGCGGCGAGGGATGCGGCGAGGGATGCGGCGGGGGCTGCGGCGTGGGATGCGGCGAGGGATGCGGCGAGGGATGCGGCGAGGGATGCGGCGTGGGCTGCGGCGTGGGATGCGGCGAGGGCTGCGGCGTGGGCTGCGCAAGAAAGGCAACTGCGCCTGATGATTGGCTGTGCGCCATGACCGCGCCTCCGACGTATCGGCTTCCTGACGGGTGGTGGCTTCCGTTTGCGCTGCTTGGCGGGATTGCCGGGTGGTATGCGCTGGGGCGCGGGGTGGCAATTTGGATTGGGTGGTGGGGATGACGCAAGCACCGGAACGGATTTGGACGGCCAGCACGGAAGGCAAATGCCACGTTGGTTTTGACACGCCGTCTATGAACTACACGAATGAATACGTCCGCGCCGACATCGCCCAGGCCCCCGCGCCCGTGCGGGTGAAGCCGCTGGTGTGGGTGAACGGCGCTGCGAAAGACCTTTACGGCGACGAATACCAAGTCGTTCTGCATGAGGGCGGCACGTATGAAATCGAGCATCCGCGCCTGTTCAACAGTTGGCATCGCTTCCCCACCATTGAAGCCGCCAAGGCCGCAGCCCAAGCCGACTACGAGGCCCGCATGCTCGCCGCGCTGGAAGCCCCCGGCGCCGGGGTGGTGGCGGAACTGGTGGAGCGCATTGAACGGTATGCATTTGCCTGTGAGGCCGGCCCGCTGACCCACTGTCAAGAGTGGATCAACCTCAAGGAGGCGCTGGGATGCCATCGCTGAAAAGAAGCTGCTCTTGGTGTGGCTATAGCTGGCCCGCGTTTGTTGGCTGCAAATGCCCGCGCTGCGGCTACGGCTTTCGCCAAATGACCCCCGCCCTCGCCCTTGTCGCCCACAACACACCGGAGACCCGCGCATGACCCCCGAACAACTCGCCGCCCGCTGGCTGGCTGACGTGCCGCGCTTTGTCCACGTTGGCGAAGAACTGCTGCGCGAAGACCCAAATGGCGCGTATGTCCACTGGCACGATCTGCTGCCCGCCATAGCCCGCCACCTCGCGCCGGGGGGTGATCTGGTGGAGCGGGCAACGGCCGTTCTGATCGTGCTGCAAGGTGCGCGCACGCCAACACGAAAGCGCGCCGCCAGCACAATCACCGCCCTTCTCGCCCGCGTATCTTACCTCACGGCGCAGGTGGCGGAAACGCAAACTGATCGTGACAAGTGGTTTGAAGGCGCGGGTGCGCACCATGTCGCGTCAATGAAGCAGGCTCAAAGGGCCGATCAAGCCGAGGCCGAGGTGTCCCGCTTGCGCGCCCGTCTGGCGCGGATGGAGGGGGCGCACGAACACGCGATGGAAGCCTGTCGGATCATTGATGAGGTGGTGAAAGAAGGCCACGACAACACCGGAAAGATGATCTTGCATTTCCTGACTGCGGTTGAGCCTGCCCGCGCCGCTCTCACAGATGGAGGCAGCAATGGGTGACATGATCGACCGGGACGCGGTGCTGGCGCTTCTGGCTGTCGGCAAAGTGAAAACGACGTATCGCGGTAAGTTCGAGCCTTCGCATAAGAGCCCGCAATCCGCCGCTGTCATGGAGGAACGCAAGAGGCTTGCCCGCATTCTCGCCGCGCTGGAAGCCCCCGACGACGGGGTGGTGGCGGAACTGGTGGAGGCGCTGGACAACCTGCTTGAGGCGGTTTCTGCGAAAGATCAACACGGCGATGGGGCGCTTACCATTACCGGGCCAACCGCAAACCTGAAATGGCTGATTGAGGCGGAAGATGACGCCCGCGCCATTCTCGCCAAATTGGAGCCCCGCGCATGACCCCCACCGAACAAGCCGCCCGCTGGCTGGCTGACGTGCCGCGTCATAGCGGCTATGACATCATGTGGCAGCAAGACGGGCATCCCGGAAAGCCTACGCCTGACGGGAAGTGGATACCCTATGCCGACGCCCTCGCCGCCATAGCCCGCCACATCGCGCCGGGGGATGATCTGGTGGGACGCCACGCGGATAGAGAACGGAACCTTCTGCTGAATACAGCGCTGTCCGATTTGGACAGTATAATTAACTACCACAATCCAGAAGTTGATACGTCTCTCAACAATCTTGTTTGGGATCGGCTAGACAAGCTGGCTGTTGCTATTGAGGCGAGAGCCGCCGCCCGCCTGTCTGCCCTCACGGCGGACCGTGATCAGGGGGCGCAAGATTATTGCAAACTCATGGATCGCCATGACGACCTTCACAACGAAAACGCCCGCCTGCGCGCCCGCATCGCGGCGCTGACCGCGACGGTGGCGGAGGTGACGCAGGAGCGGAACGGGCTGTTGACAACATGGGCAGAAAGCCGCGAACGCCACCTTGCCGCCGAGGCCGAAAACGCCACCCTGCGCGGCATTCTGGCGACGATAGTGTCACGCTGCGACACAGCAAAACAGCAATGCAATGACGGTGAGCCGGTAAGCGCATTCAACTTGGCAAGCGCCATTTTGGGCCAGATCGGAAGTTTCCGCGCCGCCATCGCCGATGGAGGCAGCAATGGGTGACGACGACCTGATCCGGCGCGGGGATGCCGTCAAGGCAATGGCTGACTACCATTGGAAGCGATACGCATCGCGGGCCGAGGGTGGAACTCTGTCTAGCCCCGCCGTTTTCACCAGCCACACATGGCAGGACGTGCAAGACGCCATCCGCGCCCTTCCCGCCGCACCCGCCGAGGACGTGCGGGCGGGGGCGCTGAAAGAGGCGGCGCAAACGGTCTGGCTTGTTGCAGACGTGCAGAAGTCGCTTGGCGATATGAACGGAATGCGGGCTTGCGGGAAAGCAGCGCAGGCCGTCATCGCCCTGATCCCGGAGGGAAAGCCATGACGCACGATTGGGACGCCCTGCGCCGTGTCGCAGCGGAAGAACGCAGTCCATCCGCTCTAGGCCCGTTTACGCCGTGGCAGTGCGATTATCGGGGCGATGACGGGCTTTATGGCATCGTTCTGCACGGCACAGACCCGGAACAGGTCTGGCAAGCCAATGTCGGCAAACTGCCGGGGCTGCGGATCATCGGGGTTCATTGGGAGGCCAGCCCATGACCTGCGCCGCGCTGCTGATCGCTGCATTCATCGCGGGCGTGTGGGCTGCCTGCGCCAGGTTGAGGGGGTGAGCCGGATGAACGCGCCAAAAGACGAGGACGGGGTGCCGCTGAAACACGGTGACTATATCACATTTACATTCGGCATTCCGCCAATCTGTGTGACTGCTAGATTGACCGGAGGGCCGACGGGATGGGGCGTTGAATGCCTTGACCCGCCAGACGTGATGCCAAAACGCAGCGCGCTAAAAGAACTGACCAAGTATTACCAGATTTGGAAGGCCAGCAAGCAGCGCGTTCAGGCAATCACAAAACGATATGCCCGCGAGGTCCCCAATGACGCGCCATAGCCCCCTCGCCGTTCGCGCGCAGACAGCGGCGGCGATGCTGGACATGCCGCATGACTAAGCACATCACATTCGCCCCGCGCCTTCTGCCGACGCCGGATGCAGCCGCTTACCTTGGCGTGTCCGCAACGAAACTGCGCGACTTGCCGATCCCGCGAAAGGTGCTGGACGGAAAACGGCTTTACGACCGCCTAGACCTTGATGCTTATGCTTCCACCTTGCCAACCGAAGGCGAGGGGAACAACACATGCGACGGGGCATTCGGACGCCGATGAAACTGCCGCGCGTCCATAGGGTCATCAAGAACGGGAAAGAACACCGCTACCACAGGCGCACCCGCAAGCCCCTGCCAAACGGCATTCCCGAAGATGATCCGGCATTTGTTGCGGCATGGCTGGCCGAGGAACAGAAGGCCCCACAGAAGCGGTCTAGGGTCGCGCCTGACACGGTTGCAGCCGGATGCGAGGCTTACCTTGCATCGCGGTCTTACAGCGACCTAAAGCCCGCCTATCGCGCTATCATCCGTCGCCATGCGGACAAGATCAGCGAACAGGGGGCAAAGGCCAAACTTGCCCACCTTCAAGGCAAGCACATCGAAGCCGATCTAGAGCCGCTATCGCCAGCCGTGGCGTCATCCCGGCTAAAGGCGTGGCGCAAGCTATGCGACTTCTGGCGGCGCACCGGGGCGACGGTTGGCGACGTGTCGCACGGCGTGAAACGCAAGCGCCTCGACCGCACGGGCGGCCATCAGCCCTGGACGGATGCCGACATCGCCGCCTTCCGCGCGCATTGGCACATCGGAACGCCAGAACGTGCCGCTATGGAAATTCTGCAATGGTCAGGGGCGAGGTGCGTCGATGCTATCCGGCTAGGCCCGCAAATGGTCGGGGCTGACGGGGTGCTGACGTTCACGCAGCAAAAGACGGGCAAGCCCGCCTATGTGCCGTGGACATGCCAAGCCTTCGGCCTAGAGCATCAACGCGCCGATCTAGAAGCCTGCATCAAGAATACGCGGGCCTTGGTCTACATGCTGACGGCATACGGCCAGCCGAGAACGCAGAAAGGCTTTAGCCAGTGGTTCGCCGCTGCCGCACGCAAGGCTGGACTGACGGGCAAGACAGCCCACGGACTTCGCAAGTATCGGATGCACAAGCTGGCCGAAGCGGGGCTTTCCGTGACGATCATGCAGGCTTGGGTGGGGCATGTGACGCTAGACGAGGTGCAGGAATATACCGACCGCGTGAATCGTCAGGCGATCATAGCGGGAACGGCCAACGGTAAACCAAGATTGATGGGGGCGTAACTATGGCGGCACATCAAGCACTTATGGCTTGGGTGGCGATCCCGGGAGGACTCGAACCCCCGACCCGCCGCTTAGAAGGCGGCTGCTCTATCCAGCTGAGCTACGGGACCATGGCCCCCTTTTGGCCGACCGCGCGCGTTCAGGCAAGACCTTCAAAGCGTCAGCGTCAGGAACACCGAATTGGGATCATCCCAATAGCCCTCGAACGGCGGGCAGTCCACGAACCCCGCCTTGGCATAAAGCGCCCGCGCCGCCACAAAGGTGGGCTGCACCCCGGTCTCAAGGCTCAGCCGCCGATAGCCCATCACCCGCGCCTCGGCGATCAGGTGGTCCAGCATCCGGCGCGACAAGCCCCGCCCCCGCACCTCGGTCAGCACATGCATCGATTTGATTTCGGCATGGGTATCGTCGATCCGCTTGAACGCGCCCATGCCCACCGGCATCCCCACATCGCGCATCACAAAGAACCGCACCGCCGGGGTGGCCAGTTCCGACGCATCCATCATGTGAATCGATTCAGGCGGCGTATCGGCATGCATATCCGCCGTATGCCGTTCAAACAGCAGCCGCAGGTCGGAACCGACCGGGCTTTCCTCGGTGATCGTCACATCCATCACGGCGCGACCCTCAATGGGTCCAGGCGCCGCGCCGATCCGTCGCGAAATTCTCGCCATAGCCGCGCGGGCGGATCACCGGCTTGCGCGCCTTGGGCTCCGTCACCTCGACCTCGATCCCCTTTTCGGCGGCATAGGCCAGCGCCGCCTCGCGCGTATCAAAGCGCAGCTTCACCTGCGCCTGCGTGTCACCCGACGATGTCCAGCCCATCAGAGGGTCCACTTCCCGCGCTGCGGCGGGCGCGAATTCCAGCACCCATCCCTTTGCCTTGGCCGTGCCGGATTGCATGGCGGTTCGGGCAGGCTGATAGATACGGGCGCGCATGGGATACCTCCTGATCGTGCAGGGGTGTTGTGGCGAAATTGGCCGCCGGACGCAAGCACCAGCATGTCTCACCTTGCTTCAGAAACTGCCGATCGGCCACGGGGAGTGTGGGTGGGGTGTGTGGTGCGACCGATCGGCAGCCTTGCTGCTTGCCCCTTCACCATCCCCCATTCCTGAACGCTTTGCAACCCAAGGATGCGCCCGTCGACGAAAAACCCCATAAAATTGATCCAACCTTCTTCACGCTTGCGAAACTTTTCGCAAGTCCGCCCCAACCGCGCTTGCAGGGGAACAAAAACGGATCAAATCTCTCCAACTGGCCCGAATCCCCGGAGGGAATCAGATGCCCCACAACAACACCAACGCGCTCAGCGAACGCCCCGACGTGCTGACCCGGCCAAAGCTGGAAGGCGGGCGTCGCTTCGTGCTGTCCACTCCCTTCCAACCGGCGGGCGACCAGCCCACCGCGATTGCCGAACTATCAGCAGGGGTTCTGGCCGGCGAACGCGATCAGGTTCTGCTGGGGGCCACCGGCACAGGCAAGACCTTCACCATGGCCAAGGTCATCGAACAGACCCAGCGCCCGGCCATCATCCTCGCCCCCAACAAGACGCTGGCCGCCCAGTTATACGGCGAATTCAAGGGCTTCTTCCCCGACAACGCGGTGGAATACTTCGTCTCCTACTACGACTACTACCAGCCCGAGGCCTATGTCCCGCGGTCCGACACCTATATCGAGAAGGAATCCCAGATCAACGAACAGATCGACCGGATGCGCCACTCGGCCACCCGCGCGCTTCTGGAACGCGATGACGTTATCATCGTGGCCTCTGTCTCTTGCATCTACGGTATCGGCTCGGTGGAAACCTATTCCGCCATGACGCAGGATCTGATGGTCGGGCAGATGTATGACCAGCGCAAGGTCATGGCCGAACTGGTGGCCCAGCAATACCGCCGCAACGATCAGGCCTTCGCCCGTGGCTCCTTCCGCGTGCGCGGCGACTCGGTCGAAGTCTGGCCCGCCCACCTCGAAGACCGCGCCTGGCGCTTTTCCTTCTTTGGAGAAGAGCTGGAGGCGATCATCGAATTTGATCCGCTCACCGGCGTCAAGACCGACACGTTCAAACAGATCCGCATCTACGCCAACAGCCACTACGTCACCCCGCGCCCGACGATCCAGCAGGCGATCAAGGGCATCAAGGGCGAGCTTGCCCTGCGCCTTGATCAGCTCATCAAGGAAGGCAAACTGCTCGAAGCGCAGCGTCTGGAACAGCGCACCCAGTTCGATCTGGAAATGCTTGAGGCGACCGGCGTCTGCAACGGGATCGAAAACTACTCCCGCTACCTGACAGGCCGGGCACCGGGCGAACCGCCGCCCACATTGTTCGAATTCATCCCTGACAATGCCATCGTCTTTGCCGATGAATCCCACGTCTCGGTGCCCCAGATCGGCGGCATGTATCGCGGCGACTATCGGCGCAAATTCACGCTGGCCGAACACGGCTTCCGCCTGCCCTCCTGCATGGACAACCGCCCCCTGAAGTTCGAGGAATGGGATGCCATGCGCCCCCAATCCGTCTTCGTTTCCGCCACACCGGCGAAGTGGGAAATGGAACAGACCGGCGGCGTCTTCACCGAACAGGTCATCCGCCCCACCGGCCTGATCGACCCGCAGGTCGAAATCCGCCCTGTCGACATGCAGGTCGATGACCTGCTGGCCGAAATCCGCATCGTCGCCCAACGCGGCCTACGCGTGTTGGTCACCACGCTGACCAAACGCATGGCCGAAGACCTGACCGAATATTTCCACGAACAGGGCATCCGCATCCGCTATATGCACAGCGACATCGACACGATCGAACGCATCGAAATTCTGCGCGACCTGCGCCTTGGCGCCTTCGACGTGCTGGTCGGCATCAACCTCTTGCGCGAAGGGCTCGACATCCCCGAATGCGGCCTTGTCGCCATTCTGGATGCCGACAAGGAAGGGTTCCTGCGCTCGGATACCTCACTCATTCAAACCATCGGCCGCGCCGCGCGCAATTCCGAGGGCCGCGTCATCATGTATGCCGACCGCATCACCGGCAGCATGGAACGCGCCATGGCCGAAACCAACCGCCGCCGCGACAAGCAGATCGCCTATAACACGCTCCATGGCATCACCCCCACCACGGTAAAGAAGAACGTCGAAGACGTGCTCGCCGGTCTCTGGCAAGGCGATACCGACATGGCCCGCGTCACGGCACGGGTCGACAAGCCGATGGTCGGCTCCAACCTCGCGGCCCATCTCGATGCCCTGCGCCTGCAAATGCGCAAGGCAGCCGAAAACCTTGAATTCGAAGAAGCCGCCAGACTGCGGGATGAGGTGAAACGGCTCGAGGCGGTCGAACTTGCCATCGCCGACGATCCCCTCGCCCGCCAATCCGCGGTGGAAGAGGCAGCCGAGGCCGCTGTCAAATCCTCCGGCCGCTCCACCGCAGGCCGCGCGGGCCAGCGCGGCGGAACCAAACGCCGCCGCTAATGCACGGCGGTGGCGGGCCAATCCAGCAGCGCCGCCCCGCCTTCCACCCGCCCCCGCACCATCATCTCTGGCCGGATCACTTCGGGGAAACGCGATACCCAATCGCGATAGCGGTCATTGCTGACAATGCCCGATTCCAGCTTTGCCGCGTCATCCAGCAGCAGCGGATCGGCAGGCGAACCCTTGGGCGCAACACGCACCTGCTTGGCCGAAAGACCAATCGCCCGCGACAGATCGCGTGGGTTCATATACCGGTCGGCCAGCTTGTAACCCGCGTTGGCATCGAACCACACCAGCGGCGTCAGCCCCGCCCGGCGCACCTCGCCCACCACCGCCGTGACAGAAGACAGCGACGGCGTCTCATCCTCCCAGAACATCACATTCGATCCGTCGATCACCACCCAGCGCCGCTCTTGCACCGGGCGTGGCGGACGGCGGCGACGGCGGCGGCGGCGAAACTTTGGCAGACGCGCGGCAAAGGCCGCCCGCATCCAGATCATCAGCGCCGCCAGCGCCGTGACCGACGACAGCAGGAACAGCGGCCCGGCAGGCTCGTCCGCGCGCGGCATGCAATAAATCATGGCCGCAAAACATAGAAAGAGAAGGCGCGACGGCGTTTGCATGGCACTCTGGCGAAAAAGGGACTGTTGCCAGACTCGCCGCCAAACAAGGCAACAGCATGGCAAGCCGGGCAAGTGCGGCGGATTTCGCCCGGAATTGTTTCCTTTTTCCCGAAGAATCGCCCCACCACCGCGAAGCAGCGCCGCCCCCGCCCCGCCACAAAAGCCGCAACGCCACCCTTTGCCGAATCCCCGCGCTGTCGCATAAGGGGGCACCCGATCACGAGGCGCGCATGAAAACCTTTCTCGACCCCAACCACCCGATGTTCCGCCGCGCCTGGGTGCGCTGGGCCACCGCGCTCGCGCCCCTTGGTTGGGCCGGGTTCGAACTGATGCTGGGCAACCCGATGTGGGCCATTCTGTTCGGCGCAGCAGGGGCTTACGCGGGTTGGGTGCTCATTGTGAAAGGCCCCGATCAGCCCTGAAGGCTGGCCAGAACCTCATCAGCCAACGCCGCCACCTCGGCCCGCGCCGGGCTGCGCCCTGCCTCCATCGCGGCCAGCCCGACGCCCAGCGTTTCGGCAAAAACCACGCGGTTGCCCAACCGCGCCACGGCAACTTTCGCTTTATCTCCAGCGGCTTGCGCCACCTCATCGGCCAGACGCGTGCCCGCCTTCCAGCGGTTCAGCACCACCAACGCCGCCCGCCCCTCGCGCGCGATCAGATCCAGCACGCCATCCACCGCCCAGAGATCGACATGCGAAGACGCCACCGGAATCAGCACCAGATCGGCCTCGCGCAGCGCGGGGCGCAGGTCGGCATCCACCTTGGGCGGCGTGTCGACGATCACGATGTCATTGGTTTTCCTCAGCTTTTCGCACTCATAGGAAACACCCCAGGCGCTGGCGGTGGAGAACTCCATCCCCTCCACCCCCACCCCATCCCGGCGGGCCAGAAACCAGCGGCCAAGGCTGCCCTGCGGATCGGTATCAAGGATCGCAACCCTTTGACCACGCTTCAGAAATTCAACAGCCAGATTGACAGCAAGGGTGGTTTTCCCCGACCCGCCCTTCTGCTGCGCGACGGTGATGACATGGCCCATATGGCGCTCCCCAAGGTCGCCTCAGACGACAATTGCTGCATTGCAGCATGATTGCTGCATCGCGTCAATGTGGCCAAATCACCCGTTCAGCACCCGGTGCAGATGGCGGTGCAGACGGGCGTATGCACGCAGCGCACCCCGGTGCAGGGCGCCGTTAACAAAACCCCCACCTTTCGCAAAAAATCCCCGTCGCAGGGGAACCACCGCCGCGATGCTGGCGTTAGTCATTGGTTTACACATGAAAGATGACCCAATGACCCTGCTTTCCAAAACGCTGCTGGCCAAACCGATGATCCTGATCCCGCTGCTGGCCGTGCTGGCGACCGCCGGTTGCGAAACCTTCAAAGGCGCTGGCCGCGATCTGCAAGGCGCAGGCAGCACCGTGACCACCACCGCGGCCGAGGTTCAGGCCGACCTCTGATCTCAGCGCGGGCGGGGGCAACCCCGCCCCTGCCCCGCCCGATCCCACGGCCCGCCTGCAAGCCCCCGCGCATCGCGCACAGACACCAAGATTTTCCCGGACAACCCCCGCATCAGGGTGTTAACACTTGCAAACCGGCACATCCGCTGCCGTCCCCACACCACTGGCCCAATCCGGCCCGCACAAGGATCGCCCGATGCCCGCACCCCTCGCCAAAGCCCTCGCCGCGCTGCTGACCCTCGCCACCCTCTCCGCCTGCGCCCCCCTCATCGTCGGCGGCGCCGGAGCCATCGTGGTAGACGAGGCCATCGAGCAGGATCAGGGCGGCGACGGGTTGTTTTGAGGGGGCGGCAAAGTAGCACTTCTGACCGGTCGCACAAGACAGGTTTCGGAGCCATTCCCTAGATAGGAAAGTCGTTGCAATTTAGATTGAAATTCGAAAATATGTTCAGACGAAGGGCTGGCAGGTACCGCTAAGATATGCTTTCAGATTTGTTCTTCAGCGTTGTAGGTGGCGTGTTTGTTCTCGCGCTACAATTCGTCTTTTTTCCAGCGGTTCGGGATCGTGTGATATCTTATTTTAGATCGGACACACTAATCCACGGCAAGTGGGATTGGTATGAAAATACTCGACACGAAAAGATAGGTTCACTTGATCTTACGCAAAAGGGAAGTCTAATTAGAGGAGTGCTTTCAAGAACAGTTGCTAAAGATGGATCTGGGGCAACCAGAACGTTCACTGTGCGAGGGGAGATTTATCACGACAGTGTCGTTCTTAATTTCTTTGAAGATTCCGATCGCCGGCGCCGGGGAACAATGTCTCTGTTGGTTGGACAGGTTAAAGAAGTGATGTACGGTAGAAATGTCTACATTGCGGTGGGCTCAAACAAACCTATTTCCGACTTGTATGTCTTCATTAAGCCGGATTTCAAGGACATTGAGGTTCCGCGAATTCGTCATGAAATCGAAAATCTCGACATGGCTAATTCGCCTGCTCTAATTTCGCACACACCGTAGAGAGTGGGTTTATAGTTTTCTGATGCTTGACCAAAGAGAAATTCGGTCGTTTGCAATCAACTCACGCATTCCGAGAGTTTCGGTTTCGATAACTGTGAGCGACAAAACAGACCACTTTGAAGTGTGCGACTTTGGACACACAATAGAGCATGAAAGCAGATTCTTCATGCTAGCTTCGGTTTGCAAACTTGTTACCAGCCTTTGCGTACTTGAACTCAAGGCTGTATCCAAGCTTCAGATTGACGACCAAGTGACGAAGCACGTTCCTGAATTCGAACGGATCGTAGACTTTCCCAACGACGCTTCGATCCTGGCCTTTCTCAACCACCAATCTGGACTCAAAAAGGTCAATTACGATTGGAGAAGCTCGCAAATCGGCTCAACAATCGACTGGATTTATCGTCTCCTAAGGGACGGTCCGGCGGTAACAGAGCCGTTAGCGTTTAGTCCTAGTAGGGATTATCTTTACTCCAATTTCAATTACCAAGTTCTTGGAGCTGTAGTGGAAAGCATAAGCGGGGGAGACTTTAAATCATTTGCAAATCGAGTGCTTGCAAATGACGACAGAGTTTTCTTTGATATATCTGAATGCCATAGGAAGGCAGCGACGCCACACGTAGCGGTTGACGGTCAACTCGTTCCAGTGGCGCTTCCGTTTGGCTTTGAGCATTACCACTCATCTGCAACGCTCTACTCAACCGTACCTCTAGTTCACAGTCTTTTTCACAGATACTTCATCAAAGGATCAGGCAAAGAACTGCTTCGCCTTTGCGAAGAAAATCTGCGATCTTCTGGTGTTGAATACGCACCAGAATTTGGAGCGTGTCTCTTTAAGCAGAAGCGCAAGCTACTAATTGGAGGGAGGGAAACGGTTAACATATACGGCCACGGCGGTAAGGAGCTTGGTTACAACACGTTGCAACTGATTTTACCCGAGATTGAAACCTCTATGTCAATCGCGTGCAACAAGCTATCGGTCAACATCATTGAACTGGCATTCAATTTACTGCGTTCTGCACCCCTCACCCATCCATCTTCAACGCCGAGATAAACGCCTCCTGCGGGATCTCCACCTTGCCAAACTGGCGCATCCGCTTCTTCCCGGCCTTCTGCTTGTCCAAGAGCTTCCGCTTCCGCGTCGCGTCTCCGCCATAGCACTTGGCCGTCACGTCCTTGCGCATTGCTGACAGCGTCTCACGCGCGATCACGCGGGCACCGATGGCGGCCTGAATCGGGATCTTGAACATGTGCCGGGGGATCAGTTCTTTCAGCTTTTCCACCATCGCGCGGCCCCGCGCCTCGGCCCTATCCCGGTGCACCATCATCGACAGGGCATCGACGGGTTCTTCGTTCACCAGGATCGACATCTTCACGAGGTAATCCTCGCGGTATTCGGAAATCGTATAGTCAAAGGACGCATAGCCCTTGGTCACCGATTTCAGCCGGTCATAGAAATCGAACACCACCTCGGCCAGCGGCAGGTCATAGACCACCATCGCGCGGTTGCCGGCATAGGACAGGTCCAGCTGGATGCCGCGCCGGTCCTGACACAGCTTCAGGATATCGCCGAGGTATTCGTCCGGCACCATGATCGTGGCCTTGATGCGCGGCTCGGTGATGTGGTCGATATAGGTCAGGTCGGGCATATCGGCGGGGTTGTGCAGATCGCGCACCTCGCCATCCTTCATGTGCAGCTTGAACACGACCGACGGCGCGGTGGTGATCAGGTCAAGGTCATATTCCCGCTCCAGCCGGTCGCGGATCACCTCAAGGTGCAACAGGCCCAGGAACCCGCAGCGGAAGCCAAAGCCCAGCGCGGCCGAGGTTTCCATTTCCGAACTGAACGACGCGTCATTCAGTTGCAGCTTTTCGATGGCATCGCGCAGGTCTTCGAAATCGGCCGCATCCACCGGGAACAGGCCGCAGAACACCACCGGCTGCGCGGGTTTGAAGCCCGGCAGGGGCGTGTCGCAGCCCTTGCGTTCCGACGTGATCGTGTCGCCCACGCGGGTGTCACGCACCTGCTTGATCGACCCGGTCCAGATGCCAATCTCGCCGGGGCCAAGCTCTTCGATATCCACCATCTGCGGCTTCAGCACGGCCAGCTTGTCCACGCCATAGACGGCATTGGTCTGCATCATCTTGATGCGGTCGCCCTTGCGGATCACCCCGTCGATGACGCGGATCATGACGACGACGCCCAGATAGGCATCATACCAGCTGTCGACCAGCATCGCCTTCAGGGGCGCGTTGCGGTCACCCTTGGGCGCGGGCAGGCGGGTAACGATGGCCTCCAGCACGTCGGGGATGCCAAGGCCGGATTTGGCCGAGATGTTGATGGCCTCTGAGGCGTCCAGCCCGATCACATCCTCGATCTGCTGCTTCACGCGTTCGGGCTCGGCCGCGGGCAGGTCGATCTTGTTCAGCACGGGCACGATCTCATGCCCCGCATCCAGCGCCTGATAGACGTTGGCCAGCGTCTGCGCCTCGACCCCTTGCGAGGCATCCACCACCAGAAGCGAGCCTTCGACGGCGCGCATGGAGCGCGACACTTCATAGGCGAAATCCACATGGCCGGGCGTGTCGATCAGGTTCAGGATATAGGTCTTGCCATCCTTGGCCGGATATTCGATCCGAACGGTGTTCGCCTTGATGGTGATGCCCCGCTCCCGCTCGATATCCATGCTGTCCAGCATCTGCGCCTTCATATCGCGCGCAGCCACCGTCCCGGTCATCTGGATAAGCCGGTCGGCAAGGGTGGATTTCCCGTGGTCGATATGCGCCACGATCGAGAAATTGCGGATGAGGTCAAGCTGGGTCATGGCGCGCATATAGCCTGTCCCACAAGGCGCGGAAAGCCCCCCGCGACGGGCGTTTTGCGGCCAAGGCGCACTGATTTGCCCCGGATCTGCCCTGCCGCTTCATCTTGGCCCAAATACCCCTGCCACGCCCGCCACCCCGCGCCCCCGCCGGGCAGGGCGCGCGGCCACAATCCCCCCTGCCGCCGCCCCATCTGGTGGCCCGTCACCACCCGACACGCCCCATCTTGCGCCGCGCACGCCCGAACTGCCGAATTGTCGCGCCGTGGCCTAGGGGAATTGAAAAAAACCCGCCGAATCGGCATAGTCGCCCCAGAAAAAACGATCACCGCAGGGGGCGTGCGCCGCACCGCCTTGCCGGGGACAAGAGGCAGAGAAATGAAAACCGTCCTGTTCTGCGTGGCATTGGCCGCGCTGGCCCTTCCCGTTTCCACCGCCCCGGCCTCTGCCGGGCAGATCGAACGCGCCTGCCTGCGGTCCGACCGCGACGCCGCAAACCGCAGCCTGTGCGCCTGCATCCAGCAGGTCGCCGACATGACGCTGCGCAGTGGTGACCAGCGCCGCGCAGCCGCCTTCTTCCGCGATCCCGACCGCGCGCATGAAACCTGGATGTCCAAGCGCGACGGGGATGATGCCTTCTGGGAACGCTACAAGAATTTCGGCGCCACGGCCGAGGCCTATTGCGCCGGCTGACGCGCCCGCTGGTTCAACTCAGTCGCGCACGGCCTTCAATTCGGCAATCAAACCCCGCGCCGCATCCTCAATCATGTCCAGCGCGCGGTCATATTCCCCCGTATACCACGGGTCCGGCACCGCATCGCCATGCTGCGGCGCATGACGCAGGAACAATTCCGGCTCTGCCCCGCCCTCCGGGCGCAGGGCCTGCAAATCGCGCAGATTGGCGCGGTCCATCGCATAGATACGGTCAAAGCGGGTGAAATCCTCGCGCGTCACCTGCCGCGCCCGCAGGAGTGACAGGTCATAGCCCCGCGCCCGTGCTGCAGTGACGGCGGGCGGATGCGGCGGTTCGCCCGCATGCCAGCCGCCCGTGCCGCAACTGTCCACCTCAAGGGTCAACCCCTCGGCCCTTGCCATTGCCCGCACCACGCCCTCGGCCGTGGGGGACCGGCAAATATTGCCCAGACAGACGAAAAGGATGCGCTTTGCCATACCCCAAGGGATGGCAAAGCGCGCTTGGCTTGGCAAGTGCGCCCAGCCTAATAATCGGGCCTACAAATCAGCCCAGCAAATCAACCCGGCAACTCAGCCAGCCAGATCAGCCGCCCATGCCATGGCCGCTATGATCATGGCCGTCGCCATGATCCATCATCATGCCACCATCCTCGGGCTTGCGTTCATTGTCGACCGTGGCCTCGATCACCACCTCGCCCGACGCCTCGAAGGTCAGCGTCACGGGGAAGGTGTCGCCATCCTTCAACTCGCGCGTCAGGCCCAGCAGCATCACGTGATCGCCGCCGCGCGCCAGCGCATGCATCTCACCCGCCGGGATGGCAAAGCCTTCCTCGACATGCAGCATCTGCATCACGCCATTCGCGTCTTCGAGATGCGTGTGCAACTCCACCCGCTCGGCCACATCGGATGCTGCGCCCAGCAGACGGTCATCCGTGGTGGTGTTGTTGTGGATCATCAGAAAGATCGCGCCGGATGCGCCAACCTGCCCGGTGCTGCGGGCATAGATGTCATGCACATGCATCCCCTCGGGGTGCTCTTCCGCCGTGGCGGGAATCGACAGGAACAGGGTCGCCGCCAAGGCGGCAAGGGAAAGACGGAACGTCATGGATCATGTCCTTGTTGGTCTGTGAAAGAAAGCTCAGGCTTGCAAGTCACAGAAACAGGGGCGGTCCGCGCGCCGTGGGCCGTGGCGCGACCATGGGATGGGCATCGGGGCCGGACAGCCCAGCCCGGACCTGCGCCATCCGCCCCATCGGGCGCGCCACCTGCGGCGCATCGGGCGCCACGCCCGCCGCCAAGGTCAGGCATTCCGGGCAATGATGCACCACCGGCAACGGGTCGCCAAAGGCATCCAGCGTGATGACCTCTTCGACGCCGGGTGTGCCGCAGATCACGATCTGCATCGCCCCTGCCGCCCGCATATGCGCCACCGCAGCCGTGACCGAGGTCAGCGACAACATCAGCGCAAGACAGACAAAGGAGACCAGACGCAGCATCATCCGCCCCCTCTAGCGCAGCCGGGGCGCGCGGGAAAGAGGACCATTCGCCGCTTGGCACAAATGCGAAAGGCCCCGCTGCGGCGCGCGCAGCGGGGCCTTTCGGAAACGGCAACAGGAATCAGGCGGCAGCCTGAGCCTTGGCAATCTCTTTCTTGATCTTCAGGGCGGTGGGCGACAGTTCGTCATCCTTCGCCTTGGCGAGGAAGGCATCCAGGCCGCCGCGATGGTCAACCGACCGCAGGCCAGCCGCCGAAATGCGCAGCTTGAACGATTGCCCAAGCACGTCCGAGATCAGCGTGACCTCGTTCAGGTTCGGCAGGAAGCGGCGACGCGACTTGTTGTTCGCGTGGCTCACGGTGTTGCCGGTCATCGGGCCCTTGCCCGTCAGTTCGCAGACGCGCGACATCGTCGTGTTCCTTCGTGTGTAAAATGGACATCCCCCGAGTCACCCCGGGTGTCCGAATTCGATTTGGGGCGTGTAAGGGCAAAGCCCGCCCCCGTCAAGCGACCCCGAACAGGGGTTCCGTCTCCGGGCATGATTTTTCGCAGGAAAATCGTAGGCCCGGACAACGATTTTCCTGCGAAAAATCAGTCCGGCCCCCGCGCCCCTCATCGCTGCGACCCCAGTTCGCGACTCAGTCCAGCCCACGCAGCATCTCCGCCGCCGCCGCCTCTGGCGTCAGCCGCCCGGCCTCGACCTCGGCCCCCAGATCGGCCAGCCGACCCCGCGCCTGACCCTGTGCCAGCACGGCCAGCAAGCCCTGCCGCACCTCTTCCTCGAACCAGTGCCGCGCCTGCGCCGCGCGCCGCGCCTGCCAATGCCCGTGCGCCTGCCGCCACTTCGCCAGCGCCTGCATCTCTGCCCATGCGGCTGCCAGCCCCTCTGCCGCCAGCGCCGAAACGGGCATCGCCTTGGGAAACCCCTCCGGGTCCTGCGGGCGGCGGCGCAAAAGGCGCAACGCCCCCGCATAATCCGCCATGGTGCGCAGCGCGGCGGGCTTCAGGTCACCATCCGCCTTGTTCACTAGGATCAGGTCCGCCATCTCCATGATCCCGCGCTTCACGCCCTGCAACTCATCCCCCCCCGCCGGGGCCAGAAGCAGCAGGAACAGATCGCAAATCTCGGCCACCACGGTTTCCGATTGGCCCACCCCCACCGTCTCGATCAGCACGATGTCGAACCCCGCCGCCTCGCACAGCGCCACCGCCTCACGCGACCGCCGCGCCACGCCGCCCATCTGCGCCTGACTGGGCGAGGGGCGGATGAAGGCGCGCGGATCGCGGGTCAATTGCTCCATCCGTGTCTTGTCGCCCAGAATCGACCCGCCCGACCGGGCCGAGCTTGGATCAACCGCCAGCACCGCCACGCGCTTGCCCTGCCCCGTCAGCATCAGGCCGAAACTCTCGATAAAGGTGGATTTCCCCACCCCCGGCGTGCCCGAAAGGCCCAGCCGCAGCGCTTGCCGCCCCGCCGCCGCCTGTCCCGGTGCCCGCAGCCGCGCCAGCAGGTCCAAGGCCTGCGCCCGGTGATCGGCCCGCCCGCTTTCCACCAGCGTGATCGCCCGCGCCAGCGCCCGGCGATCCCCCGCCGCCACGCCTTCGGCCAGCGCCGCGATGTCGTTGTCCCTGCCGGCCATGCCGTCCCCCGGATCGTCCCACTTGGCCCCCGCGCCCGTCATGTGAAATTCACACAACTGTGGGGCAGCCGGTCTTTTGTGCCCGACCCACGCGGGTTATGCCAGAGCTGCAACCGGCGGCGGCGCGATTCCGGCCCCGCCCCGATCGTAAGGCCGCCGCTGATGCAGACGACCGCCCGCCCCGTTGCCCCCCCTTCCCCCCGCGCGCTGGCCCTCGCTGCCGTCGCCTCTCTGACGCTGGCCCTTGCCGCGCCATTGCCCGCACAGGCACAGACCGCGCAGGAAAGCGGTCAGTTCGATCTGGTGATGACCGGCATCACCGCCGCCAAGCTGGATTTTTCCGCCAGCCAGCAAGGCGACGCCTACAACGTGACCGCAGGTTTCATCTCAACCGGCCTTCTGGCGCTGATGCGGCGGATTGAGTTCACCGCGCAGGCCGAAGGGGTGATTCAGGGCGACCTGCCCCGCCCCACCCGGTATGCGGCGCAGGCAAAGGCCGGTCGCCGCTCCGGCGAAACGGTGATGGATTACACCGATGGCGTGCCACTGCTGCGCGTGGACCTGCCAGCCCGCGAAGCGGCGGATTGGCAGATCGACGCCGCCACGCAAGGCGGCACCGTGGACCCGATCAGCGCGCTCTACCTCACCCTGCGCGACGTGGCGCCGGGCGCTGAATGCAACCGCCGCTTCAAGATGTTCGATGGCCGCCGCGCCACCGAACTGACTGTCGGCCCCTCTCGCCCCGGCGAAGGCGGCACGGTCACCTGCACCGGCGAATACCGCCGCATCGCAGGCTACCCGCCCGAGGATATGGAAGAAAGAACACGCTTCCCCTTCACCCTCACCCTTATGCCCACCGAAAACGGCCTGCTGCGCGTGACCGAGGTGGAAATGGACAGCCTCATCGGCAAGGCAAGGCTGATCCGCCGCTGAATCTGCCCCCTCTGCCCTCTGGCCCAAAGCCCCCGCCCCCGCGATAAGGGGCCATGACCGACTCAGGCCCCGCCCCCCTGCCCATCGACGATGCCCTGCCCGCCCTGCGGGCAGCGCTTTCCGCGCGCGGCATGGCGGTGTTGCAGGCCCCCCCCGGCGCGGGCAAGACAACCCGCGTGCCGCTCGACATTCTCGCCGCCGGTCTGGTGACCACAGGCCGCATCCTGATGCTGGAACCCCGCCGCCTTGCCGCCCGCGCCGCGGCAGAACGGATGGCGGAAACGCTGGGCCAATCCGTAGGTCAAACGGTGGGCTACCGCATGCGCGGCGAGGCGAAGGTCAGCCCCACCACACGGATCGAGGTGGTCACCGAAGGCATCCTCACCCGCATGATCCAGTCCGACCCCGGCCTTGAAGGCATCGGCGCGGTGATCTTTGATGAATTCCACGAACGCAGCCTGAATGCCGATCTGGGCCTTGCACTCTGCCTCGAAATCCGCAGCGCCCTGCGCGATGACCTGATCCTTCTGGTCATGTCGGCCACGCTGGACGCCGCCCCCGTCGCCCGCCTGATGAGCGATGCACCCATGGTCACTTCTGAGGGCCGCGCCTTCCCGGTGGAAACCCGCTGGCTGCCACGCCCCCCGGACGCCTCCCTGCGGTATGAGGCCGCGATGGCCAACCTGATCCAGCAGGCATGGGAGGAAACCGATCAGGGCGGCATCCTGTGCTTCCTGCCCGGCGAAGGCGAAATTCGCCGCGTCGAAGCCGCCCTTACCCCCCGCCTGCCACCCGGTATGGTGATCCGCCCCCTGTTCGGCGCGATGGATTTCACCGCCCAGCGCGCGGCGCTTGCCCCCGTGCCGGGGCGCAAGATCGTGCTGGCCACCTCCATCGCGGAAACCTCGCTCACCATTCCCGATATCCGCGTCGTGGTGGATGGCGGCCGTGCCCGCCGCGCACGCTTTGACGCGCCCTCTGGCATGTCGCGCCTTGTCACCGAGCGCGTGACAAAGGCCGAAGCGGAACAGCGGCGCGGCCGCGCCGGACGCGTGGCCCCCGGCACCTGCTACCGGCTCTGGACCAAGGGCGAAGAAGGCGGCCTGTCCGCCTTCCCCCCGGCCGAGATTGAGGCCGCCGACCTTACCCCCCTCGCCCTTGAACTCGCCCTCTGGGGCGGGGCCGACCTGCCCTTCCTCACGCCCCCCCATCCCGGCGTGCTGGCCGAGGCGCAGGCCCTGCTGGCCGATCTTGGCGCGCTGGATGGGGCTGGCCGCATCACCGACCATGGCAAGCGCCTTGCCACCCTGCCGCTGCATCCTCGCCTTGGCCATATGCTGGCCATCGCAGGCCCCGCTGCCGCCCCCCTTGCCGCCTTGCTGGCCGAACGTGACCCGCTGCGTGGCGACCCGCCCGATCTGACCACCCGCCTCAAGGCCATCGACCGCCCCCCGCCACAGGCCCACCGCCCCACCATCGACCGCATCCGGGATGAGGCGAAACGCCTCTCCCGCGCCATCCCCCAGGGCACACAAGACGGCCTGTCCCCCGCGCAGATGGCAGCACTGGCCTACCCCGACCGGATTGGCATGCGCCGCAAGGGCGACGCCCCGCGCTGGGTGCTGTCGGGCGGCAAGGGCGCGGCCATGGCCGCAGGCCTGCCCCTGTCGGGCGCAAGGCTGATCGTCGCCACCGATCTGGACGGCGACCCGCGCGAGGCGACGATCCGGCAGGCAATCTCCATCACCGAGTCCGAATTGCGCGCCCTGTTTGCCGACCGCATCCGCTGGCACGACCTCTGCGAATGGTCCCGCCGCGAAGGCCGCGTGCTCGCCCGCCGTCAGGAGCGGCTGGGCGCGCTGGTGCTGGATGATCGGATCTGGCCCGACGCCCCGGCCGAGGCGATGGCCCGCGCCGCGCTTGACGGGATCCACCAGCTTGGCCTGCCCTGGACCGCCGCCGCCCGCCGCCTGCGCGCCCGCGTGGAACTGGCCCGCGGCGGTGGCACCGATTTCCCCGACATGACCGATGCGGCGCTGATCGCGACGCTGGAAGATTGGCTCCTCCCCCATCTGGGCCGCGCCAGAACCGAAGCCGACCTTCGTGCTTTCGACACGACAAACGCACTCAAGGCCATGCTGGATTGGGACCAGACCCAGCGCCTTGATACGCTGGTGCCCGCCCATTTCAACACCCCCCTCGGCCGCCATGTGCCGATTGATTACGATGGCGAGGCCCCGGCAATCGAAGTGCGCCTGCAGGAAATGTTCGGCGTCACCCGCCACCCGGTCGTGGGCGCGGCACGGCTGCCCTTGCGCATCACGCTCCTCTCGCCCGGCCAGCGCCCGGTGCAGGTGACGATGGACCTGCCCCGCTTTTGGGCCACCTCCTATGCCGATGTGCGCAAGGACATGCGCGGGGCATACCCGCGCCACCCTTGGCCCGAAGACCCGACCGTGGCCGAACCCACCCTGCGCGCCAAACCCCGCGGCACCTGATCGCACGATTTTTCTGCGAAAAATCACGATCAGATCCGTCTGTGAGGGATTGGCCACCGATCTTCGCAGAAGATCGTCCCTTCTGAAATTTCGCAGAAATTTCGCAGGGCGCGCGCGACGGCACCCTCACAGGCCAGAGTCATGGGCCAGAATCATAAGCCAGAAACGCGCTGTAACGAAACGTCAACGCATCGCCCCTTTCGCCGGGCCAGCCGCTCGCTTATGCAACAAGCCGACCTGTCCGGAGCGTTTTCGATGACCGACCTGCACATCACCCGCCGTGGCCGCTGGGCAGTTTCGGCCATGTTCCTGGCCAATGGCTTTGTCATGGGGGCCTGGGCGCCGCAGATCCCGCTCCTGCTGCCGCGCCATCAGATCACCGAGGCGACGCTGGGCCTGCTGATCCTTGTCCTCGGCCTTGGCGCCATCGGGGCCATGCTCTTTTCCGGCCGGTTGATCGAGATATTCGGCGCGCGCCGCGTGCTGCGCGTCTTTGCTCTGTCCATCCTGCCCGCACTGCCGCTGGTGGTTTTCGCGCCCAACCTGATGCTGCTGATCCCCGCCATGGCGCTGTTCGGCGCGACGCTTGGCTCCATGGATGTGGTGATGAACGCCCATGCGGTAGAGGTGGAACGCAGGCTTGGCCGCGCCGTCATGTCCTCGCTCCATGGATTCTGGAGCGTGGGCGGCTTTCTTGGCGGTGCGGGCGGCGGCTGGCTGTTGGCCCATCTGGGGGCCGGGGGGCAGGCGCTCTGGGCCGCGGGCATGGCCGCGCTGGCGGTGCTGGTGGCGATGCCCTTCCTTGCCCCCGATGACGCGCGCCCCGTCCTTGCCCCCGGCGCCACACCCGAACGGGCGCAGCTCGTGCCGCGCGCGGCCTCGGTCTGGATCCTCGGGCTGCTGGCGCTGTTCTGCATGGTGCCCGAAGGTGCGGTGCTGGATTGGGCCGCGCTCTATGTGCGTCAGGAACTGGGGGCCGAGGTGGCGCGCTCCGGTCTTGCCTTCGCCTTCTTCTCTGCCGCCATGGCCATCATGCGCTTTGCAGGCGATGGCGTGCGCAACCGCTTTGGCGCGGTGGCCACGCTGCGTTGGTCAGGGCTGATCGCTTCCGTCGGTCTGATGGGCGCGGCGCTGGCCCCGAATGAGGTCGCGGCGCTTGCGGGATTCTTCCTGGCAGGTCTGGGTGTCGCCAACATGATGCCGATCATGTTCTCCGCCGCAGGAAACCTGCCCGGCATGTCGCCCGGCGCGGGGATCGCAGCCGTGTCGATGATGGCCTATTCCGGCATCCTCGTCGCGCCCTCGGCCATCGGCTTTGTCGCCGAACATGTGGGTTTCCGGCTTACCTATGGCGCGCTGGCGGTGCTGCTGGTGGTGGTGGCGCTCATGGCCCGCCGCTCAGCCCCGGCCGATGGCCTGCGCCCCGTCCCCGCCTGATCGTCCCCCCTGATCAGGCGGCGATCACCGCCGCCACCTCATCGGCCCGCAGCACGCGCGCGAAATCCGCGCCCAGCACGGCCAGGGTCATGCGCAAGATATCCCGCGCATCCAGCCGCCCGCCATCCAGCGCCGCAAGGTCAAAGGCCAGCAGCGCATCCTCGGGCAGCAGCACCGCGAACCCAAGGTCTGACGCCGACCGCACGGTCGATGTCACGCAAAAGGCCGCCACCGCACCCACCACGACGACGCGCTCCACCCCCATCTGCCGCAACAGCGCCTCCAGCCCCGTCCCGGCAAAGGCCGAAGACCGGGATTTCCACAGCACCGGCTCCCCCGCCACAGGCAGCGCGCAGGGCATCGGCTGCCCCCCCGGCAGATCGCGCGCAAAAGGCGTGCCGGGCTCATCGTGGAACACATGCACCACGGGCCAGCCCTGCCCCCGGAACAACGCCAGCAGCGCCGCGACATGCGCCTCGGCCTGCGGATTGGCCTGCTGGCGGCCTGCCGCGATGCGGTCGGCCATACCCATCTGCATGTCGATGGAAAGCAGCGCGGTCCTCATGCCTTTACGCCGCCCCCATGTAATCGCCCTTGCCCAACTCCACCCCGTTGTGGCGCAGGATGTTGTAGGCCGTGGTCAGGTGGAAATGGAACTGCGGCAGGGAATAGAGGTTCAGGAAATTCTCGCCACTCAGCGTGACCTCTTGCCCCCGCATCTTCAGCGTGATCGCCCGCGTCTCGGCCCCGTCATAGCGGGCAGGCTCGAACCCCGCCATATAGCCCCGCGCCGCGCGGATGCGGTCCTGCAATTCGGCAAAGGTCGTTTCGGTATCGGGAAAGCCCTTCGGTTCCTCCCCGGCCAGCCGCGCCGCCGCGCGGGCCGCGAAATCGCAGGCCAATTGCACCTGCCGCACAAAGGGGAACATGTCAGGGTAAAGCCGGAAGGTCAGCATCGCCTCAGGCTTGATATTGCGCGCCGCACAATGCGCCTCGGCCTTGGTCAGAATGGTGGACAGGTTGGCAAGGAAACGGTCGTAAACGGCGACGGAACGGTGATGCATGGCGGGGTCCTTGATGGGGTTGGTGCGACCGTCTGCCCGTCAAGGCCCCGTGTCAACAGCCGTCCTCGGCATCGGGGTCGCCCCTCATCTCGCCCGTCTCGATATCCCAACGCTCGTCCCCCCCGGGATCGAAGTGCCGCCAGTCGCGCAAAAGCGCATCGCGCGACTTGGGCACAGACGGACCGATCTGCGGTGCGGCAATCTGGTCGATGCGAAAGGTCCGGAACGCCTGACGCAGGGTGCAAAAGGCCAGAAGGCACACCCCATGATGCGTCAGGCCCAAGGGCCAGACCTCGCGCGCGGACCTCGCACTATCCGATGCCGTATAGATGAAGCCAAGGACGCGGCTATCGCGCAGGGCGGCAAGAACCGCCGCGCGCACCGGGCTGCCCGAACTGTCATCCGCCGCCATCACGGGCGGCAAAAGCGACAACTCGCCCCCCGCCAGCGCGACAAGCCGGCTGCGGGTGGCGGGCGTCAACGCCTCCATCACCTGATGCAGCAGGTCCGCCGCATCGCCCAGCATTGACCTGTCATGCCCATGCTGCCGCACCGAACGGAGCGCGGTGACCAGCGTCGTCACCTCGTCGGATGTGGCCTGCAACACGATGCGTTCGGACCGCCCCGTCCAGATCAGGTGATTGCGCGCCCACCATTCCATCGGCACGCCAGTGGCAATCCAGCCATCCACCTCAACCCGCAGATCGCGCCGCCGAAGCCCCAAGGCCCGCGACAGCGCCCGTGTAAGGTGCAGCCGACCGTTCTGCGCCACCAGATCGGTCAGCAGCAGATGGCGCAAGCGGGCAGAGCTGGGAAACAGGGGTCTGGACGACACGGCAACACTCGCAAAAGGCACAACAGATCAGGACGCGCACCCCAAATTTCTTCGAAGAAATTTGCAAAAATCTTCGAAGATTTTTGGCTCACACCCCCAGACACCAGCGCATCACCGCCTTTTGCGCGTGCAGGCGGTTCTCGGCCTCGTCAAAGATCACCGAATGCGGGCCGTCCATCACCGCGCTTGTCGCCTCATCGTTGCGGTGCGCGGGCAGGCAATGCATGAACAGGCTGTCAGGCTTTGCCCGGCTCATCAGCTGTTCGTTCACCTGATAGGGGCGCAGTTGGTTGTGGCGGCGTTCCTTGGCCGATTCCGGGTCATGCATCGACACCCAGGTGTCGGTCACCACCAGATCAGCCCCCTCCACCGCCGTGAACGGATCGCGCTGGATCGTCACCTTGCTGCCCTTGCCCCGGGCGAACTCTACGAACTTGTCTTCGGGGTCCAGCGTTTCCGGCCCCGTGAAGGTGAAATCGAACCCGAACTGCCCCGCCGCGTGCAGGAAGCTGGCCGCGACATTGTTGCCGTCACCGCACCACACCACTTTTTTCCCCGCGATGGGGCCGCGATGTTCCTCATAGGTCATCACATCGGCCATGATCTGGCAGGGATGGGTGCGGTTGGTCAGCCCGTTGATCACCGGCACCGTGGCATGTTCCGCCATCTCCAGCAGCGTCGCCTCTTCAAACGTGCGGATCATAATCAGATCCACATAGCGTGACAGAACCCGCGCCGTATCGGCAATCGTCTCACCATGGCCCAGCTGCATTTCCTTGCCCGACAGGACCATCGTCTCGCCGCCCATCTGGCGCACGCCTACATCGAAACTCACGCGAGTCCGGGTCGAGGGCTTCTCGAAGATCAGCGCCACCATCCGCCCCTTCAAGGGCTGGTCATCATCCGGCGCGCCGCGCGGGCGGCCATTGCGGGCTGATTTCATCGCATGGGCGTTGTCGATCATCGCCCGCAGCTCGGCCGCGTCGGTCTTGTGGATATCAAGGAAGTGTTTCATGTCATTTCGCTTTTAGGGGGCTAAGCCCCAAGATGGGTGGTTTCACCAAGAGGAAGAGGCGGGATCGAATTCCATAACAACAACCGGATCACCATCCTCGCAGGGCGCGATGCCGCGCGGCACGAAACCCGCTCGGAGGTAGCAGCGCACAGCGCGTTCATTATCGGGGCTGGGGTCGATGACCACCGCCGTTGCCCCGGCCGCCACCAGGTCGCGGCAGCGCTGGTGCAGATAGCGCGGCGCATGGCCCTGCCCCAGAAAGGCTGGATCGCCTAGGAATGTATCTACCCCCCGCGCGGCGGGCGGAAACCCGGCAAACTGCGGCGCGCCCCAATGATGCGCGGGGTAATCCTGCACATAGGCAAAGGGCAGGTCCCCCAATGCGACAAGGCGCATATCGGTCGGGCCATCGTCAATGTCCTCGTCGATCAGCGCGATCTCTTCCTCCGGGTCGCCCCACCACGCCCGCACATGGGGCTGGGCCAGCCAGCCCCGCAGCAGCGGGTAATCGGCGCGGGTCACCCGCGGGAAGGCATAGGCCTCATGCGGCGACATCGGCCTTCACCCGTTGGGCGGCGCGGTCCAGCCGCGCCACGGCCTCGGTGATATCCGCATCCGTGATGTTCAGCGCAGGCAACAGGCGCAGCACGTTATCCGCCGCCGGCACCGTCAGCAGATGCTCGCCGTAAGCCGCCTTCACCACATCCGTATTCGGCGCGCGGCATTTCAGGCCCATGATCAGGCCCTGCCCCCGCACCGCCTCGAACACCTCGGGATGGCTGGCGACCAACCCCTCGAGCCCCTGACGGAAGCGCGCGCCCTTGGCCTTCACCGCATCAAGAAAGGCGTCGTCCGACACGATCTCCACCACCTTAGCCCCCACGGCGCAGCCTAGCGGGTTGCCGCCATAGGTGGACCCGTGCGATCCCGCCACCATGCCCACCGCCGCAGCCTCTGTCGCCAGAACCGCGCCCAGCGGGAAGCCGCCGCCGATGCCCTTCGCCACCATCATGATATCGGGCGTCACGCCCGACCATTCATGCGCGAACAGCCGCCCGGTCCGGCCCATGCCGCATTGCACCTCATCGAGGATCATCAGCGCGCCGGACTCGTCACACAGATCGCGCAGGCCCTTGAGGCAGGCATCCGGCAACACGCGGATACCGCCTTCGCCCTGAATGGGTTCCACCATGATCGCCGCCGTCCGCGGCCCGATCGCCGCGCGCAGTGCGTCATGGTCGCCGAATTTCAGATGCACGAAGCCCGGCATCAGGGGACCATACCCCTTGACCATCTTCTCCGACCCCGCCGCCGCGATGGCCCCGGTGGACCGTCCATGGAAAGCCCCTTCGAAACAGAGGATCTCCACCCGCTCGGGCTGGCCTTTTTCGTACCAGTATTTCCGCGCCATCTTGATGGCCAGTTCCGCGGCTTCCGTCCCGGAATTGGTGAAGAACACCGTGTCGGCAAAAGTCCGGTCGACCAACATCTCGGCCAGCCGTTCCTGTTCGGGAATGCGGTACAGGTTCGACACATGCCACAGCTTGGCCGCCTGCGCGCTGATCACCTCGACCAGCGCAGGGTGGGCATGGCCCAGCGCGTTCACGGCAATCCCTGCGCCAAGGTCCAGGTATCGGCTGCCATCCTCGGCCACAAGCCAAGAGCCTTCGCCATGGGTAAAGGCAAGGGGGGCACGGTTATAGGTCGGCAGGACGGCAGAAATCATGGGTCATGTCCTTGAAGCGAAGCCCTAGCCGTAAAGGCCGGGCGGGTGCAAAGTCAACGATTGGTGGGGGGCGGCCCGCAGGTATGGGCCATGGCAACACGTCCGGCGCAATCAGCGTCGGCGTCGGGGCAGCGAAAAAGGTGCGGTCCAGTTGCTCATGCCGTAGGGGCATAAGGCAAAATCCGCGCCTTGAAAAGCCACAACTTCCGGCAGCGCTTGATCTTGCCACGTCCGTCTTGTATCCCGCACTGTCCCGTCTAGAATGGCGGGGAACCATCCACCAAAGGGGTTGTCATGTCCTGGACCGATGAGCGCGTCGAGACGCTCAAGCGCATGTGGGCCGAAGGCCAGTCGGCCTCGCAGATCGCCAAGGAACTGGGCGGCGTCACCCGCAACGCGGTGATCGGCAAGGTCCATCGTCTTGGCCTGTCCAACCGCGTCGCCGGCGGCAAGGACGATGAGGAAGATACCCCCGTCGCCGCCGCCTCGGCCGCCAAGCCCGATCCCCGGCCCGAACCGGCCGCGCGCCCCGAACCCGCGGCGCGCACGGCACCCGAACGCCCGGCCGCCGCCGCGCCCGCCGCTGCACCGTCCAATGTCACGCCTTTGCCGATCCGCAAGGCCATCGTTCCCGCAGGCCAGCCCCTGCCGCCGCAGCCTTCCGCCAATGAGATCAGCCCTGAAGCGCTGGCCTCCGTGCGCGAAGTGGAAAAGCGCGCCCGCCGCCTGACGCTGATGGAACTGACCGAACGCACCTGCAAATGGCCCATCGGCGACCCGGCCACCGATGATTTCTGGTTCTGCGGCCTGCCCTCGCTGCCCGGCAAACCCTATTGCGAGGCGCATGTCGGCGTGGCCTTCCAACCCATGAGCGCGCGCCGCGACCGTCGCCGCTGATCCCTGCGGGGGGCAGTCCTGCCCCCCTCACTGCGCCTCGCAGGCCTCCCGCGCCAAAAAGGCGCGCAGGTCCTTCGCCTCATCTGGCGCGAAACGCTCGTCCAGCACCTCAAGCCCCGCGATGCGGTCCAGCCGAAAGGTGCGGAAATCCCCGCGCAACTCGCACCAGCCCGATACCATCCAGCCTTCCTCAAAGGTCCAGACGGCCAGCGGACGCAGCCGCCGATCTGACTGCACTCCCGCCGCATCGACATAGGCCAGCCGCACCATCCGCCGCTGCCGGATCGCCGCCCGCAGCCGCGCGGCATGATCCGCCGCCCCGGTCTTGCGCGAAAGCGAGAAGAAGGGCGCATCCGCCAGCCGCCGCAATTCCGGCTTCGGCAGGCTTGCCTGCACCTTCGCCCGCACTTCGCGCGCCGCCTGCGCCAGAACCGGGTCATCCACCCGCTCGGCAAAGGACAGCGCCACTGCCAGCGCATCCAGTTGTTCATGGGTAAAGGTCAGGCTGGGCAGGGAAAAGCCGGGGCGCAGCACATAGCCCACCCCCGCCTCGCCTTCAATCGGCAGGCCGGAGGCCTGCAAATGCGCGATGTCGCGGTACACTGTGCGCAGGCTGATCTCCAGCGCAACGGCAAGATCTGCCGCGCGGCAATGGCCCCGCGCGCGCATTTCGTTCACCAGCCGAAACAGCCGTTCCGCACGGCGCATCCCGCCCCCCGCCCAATCCTGCCTCACCCGCCCAACCTGCCCCGGCACCGGGAAAGAGCGCAAGCCTAGCCCATCGCCACCGCCTCCAGTTCCACCATCAAGGGCGGCAGTGCCAGCCGCGTCACACCCACCAGAGTCATGGCCGGGGCCACCCCCGCCGCCCCCAGCCTGCGGCCCAGCACATCCATATGCGGCAACAGCGCGTCTACATCGGTGGCAAAGACCGCGATCCGCACAAGGTTCCCCAGACCCATCCCCCCGGCGGCCAGCACCGCCTCCAGATTGTCCAGCGCCAGCCCAAGCTGCGCGCGCATGTCGCCGGGATGCTGCGGCGCGCCTGCGCCATCCACAGCCGTCTGCCCCGCACAGATCAACTGCCGCGCGGCTGCGCTGACAAGAACGCCCTGATCATAGCCAAGCGCCTTTGACCAGGACCACGGATTGACGGAAACCTTTTGCATGGGATGCTCCTTCCTTCGGTTGACGCCCGGAAGAAACCACCCCCCTGCTGACAGCGTTCTGTCAGCAGACCTTGCCCCTCACTCCGCCCCCCGCGCCCCCCGCGCCCAGGCCTTCAGGCACAGCATCTCGACCGCGATGATCGCGGCGGCGGTCGAAGTCATCTCGGCATGGTCAAAGGGGGGCGATACCTCGACCACATCCATCCCCTTGAAATCCAACCCCTTCATCGCCCGCAGGATCGACAGCGCCTGATACGAGGTCAGCCCGCCGGGAACCGGCGTCCCCGTCCCCGGCGCGGTGGAAGGGTCCAGACAATCAATGTCAAAGGTCAGGTAAGACGGCCCGTCCCCCAGCACCCGCCGGATCACCGCCGCCACCTCCTCGGCGGGCATGGCATGAACCTGATCGGCATGCAGAATGGTCATCCCATGCGTCTGCTCGCCGTGGAAACAGGTCCGTATCCCCACCTGCACCACGCGTTTCGGATCAAGGATGCCATCGCGCACCGCGTAATAGAACATCGACCCATGGTCGATGCGCCCGCCTGCATCCTGTTCCACATCGCGATGCGCGTCGAACTGGACCATCCCCATCGGCCCATATTTCGCGGCATAGGCCTTCAGCGTCGGATAGGTGGTGAAATGATCCCCGCCCAGATTCAGCGTCGTCGCCCCCGCCGCCAATATCCCCGCCACATGCGCCTCGATCGCGGCGGGCGTCTCCATCGGCTCGCCCCAGTCGAACCCGCAATCGCCATAGTCGATGCAGGCCAGCGTATCGAACGGATCAAACCGCCACGGCCAGATCGGCCCCCAGGCATGCGGGGCGGATGCCCGCCGTATCGCCTCCGGCCCCAGCCGCGCGCCGGGGCGGTTGCTCACCGATGTGTCAAACGGGATGCCCGTGATCGCCACATCCACCCCGGTCAGGTCTTTGGTATATTTTCGCCGGAAAAAGCTCAGCGCCCCAGACCATGACGCCTCCACCATCGACCCTTTCAACCGCGTCCGCGTAAAGGCCGCATCCGTCAGCGCCTCACCCACATCCTTGCCCATGGCTTTCCCCCCTGCCCACGCATCGCGCAAAGACTGCACTGCGTCGCACGAACGGACAAGCCCGCCTACCGCCCGTCAGGCCTGATCCTTCCCCGAAGGATCACCCGATTTTTCGCATGAAAAATCGCACTCCGTTCAGTTCCCGCCCAACAGCCCTTCCAGCAATCCGCCCACGCCCTCGCCCAACTCTTCCTCCAGCTTGCGCCGGGCGGCATCCTCCAGCGACTCGCCCTCCACCTGCCCCAGTTCCTCGGCGGCCTTGGCTTTCAGATCATCCTCAAGGGCCTTGGCCTCTTCCTTGAAATTCTCCTCCGCCAGCGCCTCCAGATCCAGCGCATAGCTCGGCGCGGCCCAGGACCCGGTGATCCACAGCGGCACCGAAATGCCCCCGGTCCCGTCCGCGCCGCGCAAGGCCGTGGGCCGGATGCGATATTCCAGATCGCGCGCGCCCAGCCCGATCCGCCCCGATCCTTCGGCGCTGATCACCGGCCCCGCCAGAATCAGATCGCTGTTGAACAGATCGCCCTGATCCATGTCGAAACTCGCAGACAGGCTGTCAAAGATCGTCTTCTGCCCCTCACCCACATAGCCCGTGTCCAGCCGCGTGATCATCCCCGCAATGTCCAGCCCCAGAATCTCCCCCGACCCAAGGTTCAGCACGCCTGACCCGGACAGGCTGTTCATGATCGCCGCCACCGAATTGCCCGACCCAAGGAAATCGACCGACAGATCCCCCGTCCCCACCAGCCGCTCGAACCCCGTCAGGTCCGTCAGCATCGGTTGCAGGCTGATATCGCGGAAGGCCATATCCCCGCCCACCGACAGGCCCTGCCGCCCGTTCACCACGAACTGCCCGCCCACCGTGCCGCCATAGGCACCCACCTCATCCAGCCGGATCACCGCGCGCGCATTGTCCAGCGTGACCGAGGCCGCCACCGGCCCCAGGTTCACCGCCCCAAGGTCCAGCGACGCCGCCCGCAGGCCAAGCTCGGCATCCAGCGCCGACAGCCCGCTCACATCAATGGGCCGGTCCGACCAGCCCGCGGTGGCCACATCGCCGCCACCTTCGCCCGCGCTGCTGCCACCGGCCACATTCTCGGCCACAGCCAGATCGCCCACCACCAGCCGCGCCACCAGCTTGGGCCGCGCCTCGCCCTGCGTCAGGTCCAGATCGCCGGTGATCGCCGTGCCGTCCAGCGCGATGGTCCCGCCGCGCAGATGCGCCGATCCCTCCGGCGTCAGCGTCACATCCCCCGCCACCGTCACGCTGTCCCGCCCGAACCCCTGCGGCAGTGCCGGTGCGTCCATGCCAACCAGCGCCGACAGCGCGCGCAGATCGGCAAGATCCGCCTCCAGCCGCCCTTCGGCCATCACCGGCTGAAACCCGGCCCGCCCTTCAAACCCGATCCGCGCCGCCCCGGCCTCCAGCGCCAGCGTGACGGGCGACACGCCCCCCTCATAGGCCGTGCGGAACGCCGCCAAAGTCATGTCCAGCGCCACCGCCTCCCCCGCCGAAGTGCCGGTCATCGTCACCTCAAGCGGGCCATCATAATCGGCCAGCCGCGCCTCCAGATCGACGCCGGTCAACTGCACCCGCCGCCCCGTCGCATGATCGACATAGCCGATGCTGCCATCGCGAATGACCCCAAGGTCCAGCGAAAAGGGCGTATCCGCCGTCGCCATATCCGCCGTCGCCGTGCCCCCTTGCGCGCCGCCAAACACCCAGTTGCCCGCGCCCTCTTCGCCGCTTTCGATCAATATCTCTGGCCGCGTCAATTCCAGCCCGGTGATCCGCACCTCGCCCCCGAACAGCGCATTGGAATCGATCCGGATCGCCAGCGCATCGGCCACCAGCATCGGCCCTTCTTCGGACCAGTCGGCGTTCGATATCTCGATCCGCCCCATCTCCACGCCCAACACGGGCCAGAGCGTGGGCGTGACGCCGCCTTCAATCGTCAATTGCCGCCCGGTGACCTTTTCAAACTGCGCCACCGCCAGCGCCGCCACCCGATCCGACGGGATCAGAACCAGCGCCGCCGCACCAATGACCACCAGCACCGCCAGCACCCCAAGAACCCGGAAAACCCAGCGCATTCCACCCCCCAAACCCAGCATCAACCGCAGGTTACGCCTGCCCCTGCCCGCGCCGCAAGCGCCGCCCGACGCATCGGCGGATCAGTTCACCACCACGGGTTTGGACCGGAACCGCGCCACGGTTTCCCGCTCGGCCCGCTTGCAGACCATGGGCGGCAAACCCCGGTCCAGCAGGGCCAGATCTTCCAACACCATCTCACCCATCCGCTTGAACGCGATGTCTAACGCCCCCGCCCGATGCGCCGAAAGCAGGAAACAGGGAATCGCCCGCACCGGATGATCCACGGCCAAAGGCTCATCGGGGAACACGTCGGACGCGGCAAGGATATGGCCCCCCTGCACCGCACCCATCAGCGCCGGAAAATCCACCACATCCGCACGCGACAGCAGCAGAAAGATCGCCCCCCGCCGCATGGTGGCAAAAGCCTCCGCCCCCAGAAAGGCCCGGTTCTCCGACGTGACGGCTGCCGTGCAGAACACCACATCCGACCCGGCCAGCACCGCCTCCAGCGTCGCAGGCTCCGCCCCCGCCTCGCGGATGCGCGACACGGGCAGCCAGGGATCGAACACCCGCAAGCGCGGCGCAAACCCCGTAAGCACCCGCGCGCAGGCCCGGCCCAGATCCCCGAACCCGATGATCCCCACCTCTGCCCCGGTCAGCAGCCGCGCATTGCCATTGCCGTCACCCCCCCACAACTCCTGCCCCGCCCGGAAATCCGCATCCGCCCCGTGGATGTTGCGCAAGAGCGAAAGCGCAAACCCCAGCCCGATTTCGGCCACCGGCTGGGCAAAGACCGCCCCTGTGGTCACCACATGAATGCCGCGACGGAACACCTCATCATAGGGCATGTTGTTGAGAAGATTGGATTCCACATTGAAAATGCAGCGCAGCGACGATAGCCGCGCCAGCAGCGCCCCATCCATCGGCGGCTGCCCGATGATATAGCGCGCCTCTGCCAGCACATCCTCCGCCAGCGCGGGCAAGGCTTCATCCGTCGTCTCGACAATCCGGTACCGCGCCCGCAATTCCGCCAACCCGTCCGGCCTGAAGATCAACGGCAAACTGCGCGGCAAGGGGCAGGACAGGATCAGCGGGCGGGTATCGGTCATGGCAGGTCTCCTCTGGCCCCAAATCTGGCCCCAAATCTCGCCCCGGACGCTATGCCGCCCCCACCCGCAGGGCAAGCGGCGAGCGGTGATCCAATTGCGCGGCTGCGCCGCATTTCTTTTGCCTCGCCTCCGCGCCTGCGCGCTCCGGCTCAGAGGCGGGGGCGCTTCGCCCCTTTCCGCCATTGATGTTCGAACCGATGGCGCACCGCTGGCTGTCTCGCCGAGGGTATTTGGGCCAAGATGAAACCCAGCACTCCTTCATCTTGGGAAAAATACCCTCAGGGGGTGAATTGGACCGCGCAGCAGGCCAAGAGGGGGATGAAAGCCCCCTGCGTCCGAGCCGGACGCGCGCAGGCGCGGGAGGCGAGACAAAAGCAATGCGGCGCAGCCGCGCGATTGGATCACCGCCCTTCCCGCCGCGCCGCGTTTGGGGTATGGCGCGCACATGACCCAGAACCCGCCCAACCTGCGCCCCGACCTTGCCCGTGCCAGCGTTCCTGACGAACGCCGTGCGGGCCAGCCCACCATCGGCATGGTCTCGCTCGGCTGCCCCAAGGCGCTGGTGGACAGCGAACGCATCCTCACCCGCCTGCGGGCCGAAGGATATGCCATCAGCCCCGATTACACCGGTGCCGATGCCGTCATCGTCAACACCTGCGGGTTTCTGGACTCTGCCCGCGCCGAAAGCCTCGATGCCATCGGCGAGGCGCTCAAGGAAAACGGCCGCGTCATCGTCACCGGCTGCCTTGGCGCGGAACCCGATTACATCACCGGCGCGCATCCCAAGGTTCTCGCCGTCACCGGACCACATCAATACGAACAGGTGCTGGACGCCGTCCACCTTGCCGTACCGCCGCAGCCCGACCCCTTCATCGACCTGCTGCCCGCCACCGGCGTCAGCCTGACCCCGCGCCACTACAGCTATCTGAAAATCTCCGAAGGCTGTAACCACAAGTGCAAGTTCTGCATCATCCCCGACATGCGCGGCAAGCTCGTCAGCCGGCCGGCCAATGCCGTTCTGCGTGAGGCGGAAAAGCTGGTCGAGGCGGGGGTCAGGGAACTCCTCGTCATCAGCCAGGACACCTCGGCCTATGGCGTGGACCGCAAGCATGACGACAGCCCGTGGAAAGACCGCACCGTTCGCGCCCATATCACCGATCTGGCGCGTGAAATGGGCCAGCTTGGCGCCTGGGTGCGCCTGCATTACGTCTACCCCTACCCCCATGTGCGCGACCTGATCCCGCTCATGGCCGAAGGGTTGATCCTGCCTTATCTCGACATCCCGTTTCAGCACGCCCACCCCGACGTCCTGCGCCGCATGGCCCGTCCCGCCGCCGCCGCCCGCACGCTGGACGAAATCGCCGCCTGGCGCGCCACCTGCCCCGACATCACACTCCGCTCCACCTTCATCGTGGGCTACCCCGGCGAGACCGAGGCCGAATTCCAGACCCTGCTCGACTGGATGGATGAGGCGCAGCTCGACCGTGTCGGCTGCTTCAAATACGAAAACGTCCCCGGCGCACGCTCCAACGCGCTCCCCGATCACGTGCCAGAAGAGGTGAAGCAGGACCGCTGGGATCGCTTCATGGCAAAAGCGCAGGCAATATCCGAGGCCAAACTGGCCGCCAAGGTTGGAAAAGTGCTGCAGGTCATCGTGGATGAGGTCGATGACGAAGGCGCCACCTGCCGCACGCAGGCCGATGCACCGGAAATCGACGGCAACCTGTTCATCGATGAAGATTTCGCCACCCTCTCCCCCGGCGATATCGTGACGGTTCAGGTCGAAGAGGCGGGCGAATACGATCTCTGGGGTCGCCTGACGGCTTGACCGAACGGCCGCCCGCCGCACATCCTGCGACGCGCAAGCCAATCAGGAGCCAGCCGAATGTCCGACATCCCCAAGATCGCCCAGAAAGCCCCCTACCCGGTCGAGGCCGAGGCGGGAAAAACCTATTTCTGGTGCGCCTGCGGCGAGTCGAAGAACCAGCCCTTCTGCGACGGCAGCCACAAGGGCACCAGCTTTTCCCCGGTCAAGGTCACGGCGGAAGAGGGCAAGAAGCTGTTCTTCTGCGGCTGCAAGGCCAGCGCCAAGGCCCCCTTCTGCGATGGCAGCCATTCACGGCTCTGACACATCGTCACGGCCCCCTTGGCCCCGCCCGCCCCGCACCTAGCTTGCAGGGCATGAGCGACGAAACCCGCATCCTCTACAACGACACCTGCCCGGTCTGCCGGTTCGAGATTGATCATTACCGCGCCGCCGCCGCCCGCGACGGTGCCCCCCTCCGCTTTGACCGGCTGGAGGATGCATCCCGCTACGGCCTGACCCCGGATCAGGCCGCCCGCCGCCTGCATGTGCTGAAAGAAGGCGAACTGCTCTCCGGCCTCGCGGCCTTCCGCGCCATCTGGGCGGGCCTGCCGCGCTGGCGCTGGCTCGCTCGGCTTACAGGGTTGCCCCTCATCAACCCGGCGCTGACCCTGCTCTACGACCGGATCGCCGCGCCTATTCTCTACCGCGCCCATCTGCGGCGTCAGGCAAAGCGGCCCTGATCCTTCATCTTGGCCACAAATACCCAAATCCGCCTGTGCCACAGCGCGCGGCGGCCCCGAACGGCGTGCCCCGGAAAATGCGTCATTTTCCGCTGCGTGCTCTGCGTCCGAGAACGCCCCCTCACCCGATCAGGATCACCACCCAGGCCAGCCCGCCCGCCAGTGCCGTCACCGCCACCATGGCCGATCCGGCATCCTTGGCCCGCTTTGCCCGTGGATCGATCTCCTCAGAGATGTAATCGACCACCTCCTCGATGGCCGTATTCGCCAGTTCGGCGGCCAGCAGCAGCAAGCCCAGCGCCAGGATCAGCGCCCGTTCCCCCGGCGTCAAGTCCAGCGTCAGCGCCAGCGTGGCCGAGATCAGGTTGACCAGCGTCCATTGCCGCAGCGATTTCTCCCGCGCCCAGGCCGAGACCCAGCCCTGCCAGGACCAGATCGTCGTATTGCCGATCCGGCGTATCTCTGCCTTCAGCCAGCCGATCATCGCGCCCTCTCCCTGCCTGCCGCAAGGTCAGCCTTATCCTGCCCGCTCCAGCGCGTCGAGATAGGCCCGCACACAGGTCACCACATGCGCAAACCTGTCACCACCCAGATGCACCCCGCCATACCAGCGCGTCACCACGATCACATGATCGACCAGCCCCGCGCGCTCCAGCATCCGCAGGATCACTGCTCCTGCCCCCGCCTCGCCATCATCGCCCTTCTGCGGCCCGCCCTCGCTCAGGATGCAGGCCCAGGAATTATGGGTGGCCTTGGCATATTTCTTGTCGCGCTTCAGATCGGCCAGCAAGGCCTCCACCCCGGCACGGCCCACAACCGGCCCGCCCGAAACGGCATAGCGCGACCCGCGGTCGCGCAGGATTTCCCCAAGCTTTTCCATCCGCGCGACCCTGTCACGCAGACCTCCGCGCCTCAAGCCCCCCCAGGACTGGTCCCGACGACTGGCCCGGATAACGTCGGATCAGCGCGGAACCAGCGCCTCGATCCCGTCCTTGTTCGCGCAGAAATCCGGCAGCGTTTCCGCCGTCACATGGCTGGCCAGCCAGCCGGTGCAATCCGCGTCCTGCCCGCAGGCCTGACAGCGATCCACCAGCGCCGCAAGTTCCCCACGATGCAACCAGCCCTCGACCACTGCGCCGGTCAGGCTGACGCCCAGCACCCGGCCCATCCCGCGCGTCAGTCCCCAAGCCTTGGGTGCCTCTGCATATCCGATCATCCCGTCGCCTCCTTGCAGGGCCGCAAACCCGGCCCCGTGACGACAACCCTGCCCGCGCGCAGCCCGCCCTGCCTTGACGCAGATCAAACCGAAGCGGCGGCGCTCAATACCCGCCCAGCCGCGCCACCACCGCCCGCACCTGCGCCTTGCGCTGGGAATTGGGCGGGTGACTGCCCAGGAACTGATCCCCCGGATCGGGCAGCCGGTCAAAGAACCCCGCCCCCAGCACGGGGTCATATCCCGCGTAAAAGGCGATCTCCGTGCCCAGCGCATCGGCCTCCAGCTCGAAATCGCGCGAATAGCGCCGCGCGCCGACAGAAGCGCCCATCTGTTGCGCCGCCTGCACCGCCTCGGACCCGGCCCCGGTCGCCTGCGCCAGTATCCCCGCCACCATCGCCCCCGCCATCGCAGTCTGCTGCTGCTGCGGGATATGGCCCAGAATGTGATGGCTCGCCTCATGGCCCAGCACAAAGGCGATCTCATCGGCGTTGCGCGCATCCGCAATCAGCGCCAGCGTAAAGCCAAGGATCGGCCGCCCCGTTTCATCCAGCGTCTGGAACGCGTTCGGCCCCATTCCGGGCCGATCATCGATCACGATGCGGAAATCGCAATTCACCCCCCGCGTGCGGGCGCGGCAAATCTCTTCGGTCATCGGCTCCACCTGCCGGACCACGCGGATGAAATTCTCCGCCGCCTGCCGGGGCGGCAATGGTGCCGCGGCCACCTGCGCCACCTCGCCCACTGGCACGGGCGCGGGATAGCCCGCCTCGTAAGTCGGCACACAGGCCGCCAGCCCGCCTACCGCCATCATCGCCAGAACCATTGCCCGCATAGCCTGCCCGTTCCATCCGTCCGCGCCACCCCAGCAAGGGGTCCGCAAATCTCGTTGCAAAACTCGTTCCCGGCAATCTAGCAAAGCGCGCGGCACGAACCAGCCCCCACCGCCCCGCCTCACGCGCAATTCAGCGCCCATCCGCCCGCCGCCCCGCCCATGCGGGGTTTTCCCGATTGCACGCCCCCACATCACCGCGCTAGCCTGCCTGCCATGTTCACCATCGAGCACGATTTCGACGCCACCGTGATCACCCTCATCGACGAGGGGCATGAAGGCCTGCAAGAAGACATCACCATCCTCGCCTTCGAGGATTGCGTGACGCTGGAACAGCTTGACCCGCTGACCGAAGAACCCGTCCGCATCACCCTGTCGCTCACGCAACTGCGCGACCTCGCCGCCGCATTGGACCTGCCCGAAGGCAGCTACCGGATCGAAGCCAAACCCGCCACAAAGGCCCCCTAATCCAGCCGGAACCGCTTGTCCCGCGACGCCGCCCCCCGCACCAGCACCAGCCGCCCCTTCGCCACGCCCAGCGCATGGGCCAGCGCCTCCGCCACCGCCGCCGTGGCGCGGCCCTCCTCGGGCGGCTCATGCACTGCGATCCGCCACACCTCCCCCTCCAGCGCGCACGCCGCCACCCGCGCCCGTGGCACGGCCTTGACCACAAACTCCGCCCCCGGCACCGCCAGATCGGCCCGCTCACCCTTCTTCATCGCATCTCCCCTCTGGCCTTCCACCCTGCCCCGCGCCTAACCTGCCCGCAACCGCCCCCAGACCCGAGGCCAGAATGATCACCGCCTTCTACACCGACGAACGGCTCTTCTGGCATCACGGCGGCAACTACGCCCTCACCCTGCCCGTGGGCGGCCCCATCGGCGCGCTGGTGCAACCCGGCGGCGGCCTGCCCGAATCGCCCGAAACCAAACGCCGCCTGAAAAACCTGATCGAGGTGACGGGCCTGATCCACCACCTCTCCCCCCGCAGCGCCGACCCCGCAACGCGCGACGACCTCCTCCGCGTCCACCCCGCCACCTATCTCGACCAGTTCAAGGCGCTGTCCGATGCCGATGGCGGCGAACTTGGCCCCCGCGCCCCCTTCGGGCGGGGCGGCTATGAACTCGCTGCCCTCTCGGCAGGCCTCGCCAAACGCGGGTTGATCGACATCCTCACCGGACAGGCCCGCAACGGCTATGCCCTCTCGCGCCCGCCGGGCCACCATTGCCTGCCCGATCGCCCCAATGGCTTCTGCCTGCTGGCCAATATCGCCATCGCCATCCGCGCCGCTCAGGCAGAAACTCCCGCGAAACGCTTCGCCGTGATCGACTGGGACGTCCACCACGGCAACGGGACCGAGGCGATCTTCTTGAACGACCCCGATATCCTGACCATCTCGCTCCATCAGGACCGCAACTATCCCACCGACACCGGCCATGCCGATATCCGCGGCGAAGGCGCCGCCCATGGCACCAACCTCAACATCCCCCTGCCCCCCGGCACCGGGCATAAGGGCTATATCGAGGCGTTCGAACGCCTCGTCCTCCCCGCCCTGCACGCCCACAAACCCGACGCCATCCTCATCGCCTGCGGCTTTGACGCCGCAGCGCTTGATCCGCTGGGCCGGATGCTCGCCACCGCCGACACCTTCCGCCAGATGACCCGCCTCACGATGCAAGCCGCCAACAGCCTCTGCGACGGCCGCCTCCTCGCCGTGCATGAAGGCGGCTATTCCGAGGTCTACGTCCCCTTCTGCGGCCATGCCGTGATCGAGGAACTGGCCCAAAGCCCCGGGTCTGGTACGGCCACCGCCCCCGACCCCCTCGCCGCCACGCTCACCGCCCGCCAACCCGACCCCCGCTTTGACGCCTTCCTCACCGCATGGATCGACGATCTGGAAACCCTGTATTCACGCCCCTGACCGCCAACTCGCCCCTTGCCCATTCACCTTGGCTCAAATACCCAAAAACCCGAGCCAAGCGCGACCGCGCGCAGGCGAGACAAAAGCAATGCGGGCGAACGCCCGCTCCGCCAACAACCCCACCTCACCGCCCCGCGCCACGCCGGGGCAGCAAGGCCCCCAGATGCCCGTAAACCAGATGCCCGCCAACACCGCCGCCTTTGAATTTCTGGCCGCCCGCCAATCCTACCCCTCCAAGGTGATGACCGGCCCCGCCCCCGACCGCGCGGCACTGGAACCGATCCTGCACGCAGCGCTGCGCGTGCCCGATCATGGCAAGCTGGAACCGTGGCGGCTGGTGGTGGGCTATCGCCCCGCCCTTACCCTCTGGGCCGATCTGGCCGAGGCGCGGGCGCGCGAACTTGGCGGCGATCCCGAAAAGATCGAAAAAGGCCGCGGCCAGTTCGACCGCTCCCACCTCGCCGTGGTGGTGATCGCCGCGCCCAAAGCTTCGGACAAGATCCCCGAAATCGAACAGACCCTGTCGGCAGGCGCGCTCTGCCTTGGCCTCGTCAACGCGGCCACGGCGGCAGGTTGGGGCGCGAACTGGCTTTCAGGCTGGGTCAGCCATGACCGCCCCTTCATCACCCGCGCCTTCGGCTGCGCGGATGCGGAATGGGTGGCGGGCATCATCCATATCGGCACGCCCGGCAGCCCCATGCCCGACCGCCCCCGCCCCGACCCCGCCCGCACCATCACCTGGGCCTGAACCACAAGGGACATCCCCATGGGCATGATCTTCGCCAGCTTCTCCCGCGCCTTGGGCCAATGGACCGATCCGCGCTTCCGCCGCGTGGTCCTTCTGGGCGTCGGCCTGACGCTGGCGCTGCTCGTCGGGCTCTATGCGCTGATGATCGGCGCGATCCAGTGGCTGGTGCCCGAAACCACCGATCTGCCGCTCCTCGGCCCGGTGGGCGGGCTCGACACGCTGCTCTCGGTCGGCTCGATCGTCCTGATGCTGCTGGCCTCGGTCTTTCTGATGGTCCCTGTCGCCTCGGCCTTCACGGGCATCTTTCTGGAGGATGTGGTCGACGCGGTGGAAGACCGCCACTACCCCACCCTGCCCGATGCCCGCCCGCAGACCTTGGCCGAGGGCCTGATCGGCGCGGTCAACTTCTTCGGCATCGCGCTGGGGGCCAACCTGATCGCGCTCTTCCTCTGGCCCTTCGCAGGGCCCTTGGTCCCCGTGCTGTTCTGGGGGCTGAACGGCTATCTTCTGGGGCGGGAATACTTCACCCTCGTCGCCCAGCGCCGGGTGGGCCGGTTCGAGGCGCGTGCGCTCTGGCGCGCCAACAAGGCGCGGCTCTGGGGCGCAGGCGTGCTGATGGCGGCCCCGCTGTCGATTCCAGTCCTGAACCTTTTCATCCCGGTCTTCGGCGTGGCCACCTTCGCCCACCTGTTCCACCGCGTGAACCGCCGCTGATCCGGCAGAGCGGCTTGCGCCGCACGCCTCTTGTGTCGCCTCCCGCGCGTGCCGCGCGTCCGGCTCCCCTGTCAGGGGACGTTCCGTCCCCTCTGTCCACGCGGTGCCCGCGCGGCCATTCACCCCTTGAGGGTATTTGACGCCAAGCTGAAGGCACAACCGCCCCTGATTTCATCTTGGAAAGAATACCCTGGGGGTCCGGGGGGAACCCCCGGCACCGAGCCGAAGCGCGCAAGCGCGCAGGCGAGACAAAAGGCTTGCGGCGCAGCCGCGCCATCAGATCACCGCAGGCGGCGGGTCACTCCGTCATCACCCCGCGCCAGTCGATATCGCGGACCGAGATCATCCCCGACAGGATGATCCCCGCCAGCACGACCCAGACCAACGCGGCAATCCACGTGGTCATCCGCGCCTTCTTGCCCACGATATCACGCGCAGGCGCGCCCTTGGGCGTGCCGGGCACCACCTCGCCCGCATCCCCCTGACTGACAAAGCGGATGGGCAGCACGATGAAGAACACCATGAACCAGGTCACAGCATAAAGCACGATGGCCGATGTGATGCTCATGCCCTTACACCTGTTCCAGTTCGACCAGACAGCCGTTGAAATCCTTGGGATGCAGGAACAGCACGGGCTTGCCATGCGCGCCGATCTTCGGCTCGCCCGACCCCAGCACCCGCGCGCCTGACGCCTTCAGCCGATCCCGCGCTGCCAGAATATCCTCCACCTCATAGCAGATGTGGTGAATCCCCCCCGCCGGGTTCTTTTCCAGAAATCCCGCGATGGGGGAGTTCTCGCCCAGCGGATACAGCAGTTCGATCTTGGTATTCGGCAATTCGATGAAGATCACCGTCACCCCATGATCCGGCTCATCCTGCGGTGCGCCGACCGTTGCGCCCAGGGTGCCGCGATACTGCTCTGCCGCTGCCGCCAGATCCGGCACAGCAATGGCCACATGGTTCAAACGTCCGATCATCGCCCACCCCTTCGCTGGCTCCTGCCCTGCGTTATGGGTGCGCCCCGCCCCCCGCGCAAGGGGCGCAGCCGTCGCAGGCCCCGCCTTTACCGCATCTTAACCCGGTGGCCCAAGACTTGCAGCCAACCCGCAGGAGACCAGAATGCAAACCCAGCCGCCCCCACCCCCGCCACAGGCCTTGCGCGATCCCGTCAACGCCCGCCTTGCCACGCTCTATCCGGGCTGAAGCGCCCCATTAAAGCGCGGGATCCGATGCCGCCCGCACCAACCCGGTCAGGTCTGACAGCCGCTCCCGCTGCCGCCCTGCCGCGTCGAAATTCGCAGGCGACAGCCAGGCCGCATAGGCCTCGCGCAGCGCGGGCCATTCGCTGTCGATCATGGCAAACCACGCCGTATCGCGGTTCGCCCCCTTGATCACCATATGCTGGCGGAACACGCCCTCGAAGGAAAAGCCCAACCGCTGCGCCGCCCGCCGCGACGGCAGGTTCAGCGCGTTGCATTTCCATTCATAGCGCCGATAGCCATGCGAAAAGGCCCAATCCATCATCAGAAACATCGCTTCCGTCGCCGCCCGCCCGCGCTGCAGGCCGGGGGACAGGCAGATATTGCCCACCTCGATCACCCCATGCTCTGGCGTGATCCGCAGATATGAGGCCACCCCCGACGGATGCGCCGCCCCCGCCGCCGTGATCGCCCAGAACACCGGATCCGTTCCCGCTGTCGCCTCCTTGGCCCAGCGGTGATAGGCGGCGGAGGAATGGAACGGCCCATAGGGCATGTAATCCCACAGCGCATCATGCCCGGCAAAGGCGGAAAACAGGGCCGCTGCATGGGCATCGGCATCCAGCCGCTCCAGCCGCGCATAGCGCCCCTCAAGGGGCGCCACGCCGGGCCGCTCTGCCGCCTGCCATCCGCTCAAACCCGCCATTCCCGCCTCCGCCACATTCCGCCCGCAGCTTGCCCCGCCCTTTCGGCAAACCGCAAGATCAGAACGCAAATCCCGGCGGATAGACATGGAACCCGTCAAAATCCGCCTTGCCCAAGGCCACCCCCGCCCCCCGCAACGCGGCATAGCCCATGGTCAGGTGGAACAGGAAATTCGGCATCCCATACAGATGCAGGAACGTCGCCCCGTCCTGCTCCAGCCACGCCTCGCCCGCCTTATGCCGGATCACCCGCGCCTCTGCCCCCTCAAACGCGGCAGGCCCCATCGCCCCCAGCATCGCCCGCGCCACCGCCAGCCTGGGCCCCAGCGCCTTGGGCAAATCCGGCACCTCGCGCCCGGCCAGAGGACAGGCCACCCGCAGCGCAAAGCCCGCCGCCGTGGCGAACTGCTGCCCGGCGGGAAAGGCATCGGCAATCCGCGCGCCCATCGCCTCTGGCCCGGCCCGCTCTGCCATGACGGAAATCCGCTCCAGATAATGGCGGAACACGGGAACCGATGCGGTGTAAAGCGGCGGATGGGACGTCATGGATCACCTCGGGACAAGGCGACAGACTGGCAGGGAAAACCCGCCTTGGCGAGGGGCAGTCCAAAACCACCTTCCCCATCATCAGCGGGGCCACGCGCCAAAACAAAAGGGGCGCTCCCGCGCCCCCCCCTGATCGTTCGGCCTTACTGATCCTTCGGCACCACGCGCAGGCGCAATTCGCGCAACTGCTCGTTCATCGGCTCGCTCGGCGCGCCCATCAGCAGGTCTTCGGCGCGCTGGTTCATCGGGAACATGATGACCTCGCGGATGTTGCTCTCATCGGCCAGCAGCATCACCGCCCGGTCAATCCCCATCGCGCAACCACCATGCGGCGGCGCGCCGTATTTGAACGCTTTCACCATGCCGCCAAACCGCTTATCGACCTCGGAATTCGGATACCCGGCCAGTTCAAACGCCTTGTACATGATCTCGGGCTTGTGGTTGCGGATGCCGCCCGAAATCAGCTCATAGCCGTTGCAGGCCAGATCATACTGATAGGCATAAACCGCCAGTGGATCGCCCATCAGCGCGTCCATCCCGCCCTGCGGCATGGAAAACGGGTTGTGGGAAAAGTCGATCTTGCCGTCATCGGTCTTTTCATACATCGGGAAGTCGACGATCCAGGCAAAGCGGAACGTGTCCGTCTCGGCCAGCCCCAATTCCCGCCCGATCTCGTTGCGCGCGCGGCCCGCAAAGCTTTCAAACTGCTCCGGCTTGCCGCCCAGGAAGAACGCCGCATCGCCCAGCCCAAGGCCAAGCTGCTGCCGGATGGCCTCGGTCCGTTCCGGCCCGATATTCTTGGCCAGCGGCCCCGCTGCCTCGATCCCCGACCCGTCTTCCGCCTCGCGCCAGAAGATATACCCCATCCCCGGCAGCCCTTCCTTCTGGGCATAGGCGTTCATCCGGTCACAGAACTTGCGGCTTCCCCCGGTCGGCGCTGGAATGGCGCGCACTTCGGTGCCCTCATTCTCCAACAACTTCGCAAAGACCGCGAAACCCGACCCCCGGAAATGCTCGGTCACGATCTGCATCTTGATCGGGTTGCGCAGGTCGGGCTTGTCCGACCCGTACCACAACAGCGAATCCCGATAGGCAATGCGCGGCCAGTCGCTCGCCGTCTTGCAGTCAGGGCGGAACGTCTCGAACAGCCCCTGAATCACGGGCTGCACGGCGGCGAACACATCTTCCTGCTCGACGAAACTCATCTCCACATCCAACTGGTAAAAGTCGGTGGGGGACCGGTCCGCGCGCGGGTCTTCATCGCGGAAACAGGGCGCAATCTGGAAGTAACGGTCAAACCCCGCCACCATGATCAATTGCTTGAACTGCTGCGGCGCCTGCGGCAGGGCATAGAACTTGCCCGGATGTAGGCGCGACGGCACCAGAAAATCCCGCGCGCCTTCGGGCGACGATGCGGTGATGATCGGGGTCTGAAACTCGTTGAACCCCTGATCCCACATCGCATTGCGCAGATGGCGCACCACATTCGACCGCAGCATCATGTTGCGATGCAGCTTTTCCCGCCGCAGGTCGAGGAAGCGATAGGTCAGCCGGGTTTCTTCCGGATAATCCACCTCGCCGAAGACCGGCATCGGCAATTCTTCCGCCGCGCCCAGCACAGTCAGGCCCGTGACATAGACCTCAACCTCGCCGGTCGGGATCTTGGCGTTCACCAGCGCCGCATCGCGCGCCTTCACCCGGCCATCAATCCGCACCACCCATTCGGCGCGCACCTTTTCCACCGCCGCAAAAGCCGGGCTGTCACTGTCGGCCAGCACCTGCGTGATGCCGTAATGATCGCGCAGGTCGATGAACAACACCCCGCCATGGTCGCGCACGCGATGCACCCAGCCCGCAAGGCGGACCTCCTGCCCCACATGGGCGGTGTTGAGTTCGGCGCAGGTATGGCTGCGATAGGCGTGCATCATGCTCCCCTTTGCGAGGCTGGATCGGACATCGCGCCGATACACCCGTTGGCGCGCGCGAAGTCAAGGCCGCGCAACGCCAAAACGCCCCCGGCGCGGGGACCGCGGCTCGTGCATTGCTGCACAAGTCCCGCGCGCCCTTGCCCGCTTTCCGCAAACGCGCACCCGCCCCATATTCGACCCAACCGAAACATATCGCCGAAAGGGCATATCATGACCTCGATCCCCGGCATCCACCACGTCACCGCCATTTCCGGCCCGCCGCAAGAGAATGTGGATTTCTACGCAGGCCGCCTGAATCAGCGTCTGGTGAAAAAGACCGTCAACTTCGACGATCCCGGCACCTATCACCTCTATTACGGCGACCCCGCCGGCAGCCCCGGCACGATCCTCACCTTCTTCCCCTTTGCCGATGCCGGCCCCGGCCGCGCCGGCCCGGGCATGGCCTCAGCCTTTGCCTATGCCATCCCGAAGGCAGAGTTCGACACCATGATCGACGAACTGTCCGAGGGTGACCGCCACATCCCCGCCGGGACCGAACGCTTTGGCCAGCGCGTCATCACGCTGCGCGATCCTGATGGCGCGCCGGTGGAACTGATTGAAACCGACGGCGCGGTGGATCGGCACGGCTTCCATTCCGTCACGCTCTGGGAACGCGACCCCGAACCCACCGCCCGCCTGCTGACCGAGGCGTTCGGCTACCGCGTCGCGGGCTCCGAGCGCGGCGCGGGCGGCGAACGCCTGCGCCTGATCGCCGACGGGGCCGAACGCGGCCGCATCATCGACATCTGGCGCGCCGATGTGCCCACCGTCGCCCGTCCCGGGCGCGGCACGATCCACCACATCGCCTTCCGCGCCAAGACGCAGGAAGATCAGCACCACTGGCAAGAGGCGCTCCTGTCCTTCGGTCACCGCACCACCCCGGTGATCGACCGGCAGTATTTCAACGCGATCTACTTCCGCGAACCGGGCGGCGTGCTGTTCGAAATCGCCACCGATCCGCCGGGCTTTGCGGTCGATGAACCGCTGGAAACCATGGGCTCGCGGCTGATGCTGCCGGCCCAGCATGAACGCCTGCGCGACCGGATCGAGGCCGTCCTTCCGCCGATCAAGGTGCCCGCATGATGCGCCACGGCCCACAAGCCGGGGCCACCGCCGGGATCGTGCTCTTGCACGGTCGCGGCGGCTCGGCCGCCGACATCCTGTCGCTGATGGATCACGCGGCCCTGCCCCAGATCGCCGCCATCGCGCCCGAGGCCCCGGGAAACAGCTGGTGGCCCACCAGCTTCCTCGCCCCCTCGGCGCAGATGGAACCCTATGTCACCCGCGCCTTGGCGCAGGTGGATCAGGCCATCGCCACGCTGCAATCCGAAGGCATACCGCGCAGCCATATCTGGCTGTCGGGCTTCAGCCAGGGCGCCTGTCTGGCGGCCGAGGCCTTTGCCCGCAACGGCAGCGGCCTTGCCGGCCTTCTGGCCTTTTCCGGCGGCCTAATCGGCACCGCCGATGCGCCCGGAACCCCGTCCGAAGCGCTCTATGGGCACACACCCAAACGCTTTGATTACGCGGGCAAGCGGGAAGGCCGCGTCTGGCTCTCGGTCCACGAACGCGACCCGCATATCCCGCTGGCACGCCTGCGCGAAACGGCCAACAGCTTCATCGCGCTCGGGGCCATGGTGGAAACCCGCATCCACCCCGGTGCGGGCCACGGGCTGATGCAGGACGACCTCGCCGCCCTGCGCCAGTTTCTGAACCGTTCCTGATACAAACGACCGTCGGAGGGGGGCCGTCTGCCCCCCACGGCGCGTGCCGCGCCTCCCCCCGAGGATATTTCCGCAAAGGAGAGGCAGCACAGCGTCCCCCAATTCTCCTTTGGTCAAATATCCGCAGGGGGTGAATGGCCGCCTGCGGCCAGAGGGGGCGCGCGCGCCCCCTGTTCTTGAGCAAAACAGCCGTCAACCGCCCGCCCAGACCGCCGGGATCAACCCCCGCAGCGCATTGCCCACCCAGAGCCGCACCTGCGGCAAGTCACGCGCCAGCAGCACCTCCTCCGGCACCGCCAGTTCCGCCCGCAACACCCCCGGCAACACCCCGCAGCTCAAGGGTGGCGTCCGCATCCCCGCACCGCGATCAAAGAACACCGTGGTGATCGAGCCATCGCAAACCTCGCCGCGCTCATTGCACAGCACCACCTCATCCAGCCCCGCAGGCAGCGCCGCCCGCGCTGCATCATAGGCCCCCCGCCGCGTCGATTTCACCCGCAGCCACGGATCGTCTGATGCCAGCCGCTCTGCCGCCAGCCCGATCCGCCACTCTGCCTTGGCAGGCGGCAAAGGGGCCACCGTCACGTCGCAATCGCCCGCAGACCCCAGTGTCAGCCGCACCCGCGCGGGCGCATCCCCCACCGCCGCCATCAGCGCCGCCCGCACCGCCCCCGCGTCGCAGGCAAAACCCAAGGCCCCCGCCCCCGCCGCCAACCGCGCCAGATGCAGCAGCAGCCGGGGAAAGCCCGCGCCATCCCACAAAGCTGTCTCAATCAGCCGGGCGTCGCCAGCCCTTCCGCGTAACGCGCCTTCCACAGCGCCTCCTCCCATTCGCCCTGGGCCGTGGAATCATGCACCACGCCGCCGCCCACATTCAGCGCGACACGGCCCTGCGGAAACAGCGACAGCGTGCGGATCGCCACATTCCACACCGCATCGCCATCGGGTGCCATCCACCCCATCGCCCCGCAATAGACACCCCGCGCCCGCCCCTCGACCTCGCGGATGATCTCCATCGCCCGGATCTTCGGCGCCCCGGTGATCGACCCGCAGGGAAACAGCGCCGCCATCAACCCCGCCAGATCAGCCCCCGCCACCAGCCGCCCGGTCACAGTCGAACTCATCTGATGCACCGTCGCAAAAGGCTCCACCGCATACAACTCGGGTACCTTCACCGACCCGACCTCAGAGATCCGCGCGATGTCGTTGCGCAGCAGATCAACGATCATCAGATTCTCGGCCCGCGCCTTTTCCGACACCGCCAATTCCGCCGCCAAGGCCGCATCGCGCACCGGATCAGGGTCGCGCGGCGCGGTCCCCTTCATAGGCCGGGCGGAAATCACCCCGCCCTCGATCCGGAAAAACAACTCGGGCGAGCGTGACATCACCACCGGCCCGACACCCAGATCGCAGAACACACCATATCCCACGCTCTGCCGCGCCCGCAGCGCGCCGAACAGGCCCAGCGCCGTGCCCGCCTCCAGCCGCGCCGACAGCGGAAAGGTCAGGTTGATCTGATAGCAATCCCCCGCCGCGATATAGGCCGCCACCTTGGCAAAAGCCGCGCCGTAACCCGCCCGCGTGATCCCCCGCCGCAGCCGCGACAGCCGCGCCGCACTGGCCCCCTCGGCCGCCTGCGCCAGCACTGCCCCCGCATCCTGCGGTGCGTCGAACACCCCCAGCGCCACCAGCGGCCCGGGCCGCCGCGCGGGCATCAGCCGCGCCAGCTTTGGCTCCAGCGCATAGCCCGCCTCATAGGCGACATAGCCCGCCACCCAGGCCCCCGCCGCCCGCGCCGCATCCGCGCGCGCCAGCGCGGCCCGCACCTCATCCGCCCGCCGCGCAAGAATGACCTCGCGCGGCGCGGCAAACAGCGCCGCCCCGCCACCGGGACCATGTTCGAAAAGGATCACGCGCCGCGCCCCGTACTATGTCGTGCTGACAGTTGCGGCAGGAGATAACACCCCCCCCGCCCCCCGACCAGCCCGCCTGCGACACCCCGCCGCCCCGAACCGCCCTCGCCGACGGCACTGCCGCCCAAATTTCTTCGAAGAAATTTGCAAATTCGTTCCAACGAATTTGGGGTCGCGCCCCGCACACCCACAACCGCTTGCGCCGCGCCCTCCACTCCCCTAAACCCCCGTCAATTTGCGCGTATCACGAATCCACCTCCCGCAGCCCACCGCCGCGGGATGGCACATGCGGGACAGGACCATGCCGAAAAGAACCGATATCTCCTCCATCATGATCATCGGCGCCGGTCCCATCGTCATCGGGCAGGCCTGCGAGTTCGATTACTCTGGCGCACAGGCGTGCAAGGCCCTGCGTGAGGAAGGCTACCGCGTCATCCTCGTCAACTCCAACCCCGCCACGATCATGACCGATCCGGGTCTGGCCGACGCCACCTATATCGAACCGATCACCCCCGAGGTTGTCGCCAAGATCATCGAGAAAGAACGCCCCGATGCGCTCCTTCCCACCATGGGCGGGCAGACCGGGCTGAACACCGCGCTGGCGCTGGCCGATCTGGGCGTCTTGGAAAAATTCGGCGTGCAGCTTATCGGCGCCAACCGGCAGGCCATCGAAATGGCCGAAGACCGCAAGCTGTTCCGCGAAGCGATGGACCGCATCGGTCTGGAAAACCCCAAGGCCACGATCATCGCCGCCCCCAAACTTGCCAACGGCAAATATGACATCGCCGCCGGTCTGGCCGAGGCGATCGCCGCCATCGAATATGTCGGCCTCCCCGCCATCATCCGCCCTGCCTTCACGCTTGGCGGCACCGGCGGCGGCGTCGCCTATAACCGCGATGATTATGAGGCCATCGTGAAATCGGGCCTCGAGGCCAGCCCCGTCGCGCAGGTTCTCGTCGACGAATCCCTCCTCGGCTGGAAGGAATTCGAGATGGAGGTCGTCCGCGACCGCGCCGACAACGCCATCATCGTCTGCGCCATCGAAAACGTCGATCCGATGGGCGTGCATACGGGCGACTCCATCACCGTCGCCCCGGCCCTGACGCTGACCGACAAGGAATATCAGATCATGCGCAACGGCTCTATCGCCGTGCTGCGCGAGATCGGGGTCGAAACCGGCGGCTCCAACGTGCAATGGGCCATCAACCCCGCCGATGGCCGCATGGTCGTGATCGAGATGAACCCCCGCGTCTCCCGCTCCTCGGCGCTCGCCTCCAAGGCGACTGGGTTCCCCATCGCGAAAATCGCCGCCAAACTCGCCGTCGGCTACACGCTGGATGAGCTGGACAATGACATCACCAAGGTGACGCCCGCCAGCTTCGAGCCGTCCATCGACTATGTCGTCACCAAGATCCCCCGTTTCGCCTTTGAAAAATTCCCCGGCTCCATCCCCAACCTCACCACCGCCATGAAATCGGTGGGTGAGGTGATGGCCATCGGCCGCACCATCCACGAATCCCTGCAAAAGGCGCTCGCCTCCCTCGAAACCGGCCTCACCGGCTTTGACGAGATCGCCATTCCCGGCGCACCCGACCGCGCCGCCATCTCAAAAGCCCTGTCCGAGGCGACACCAGACCGTCTCCGTGTCATCGCCCAGGCCATGCGCCACGGCTTTTCCAATGACGACATCAACGCCATCACCGCCTTTGATCCGTGGTTCCTGTCCCGCATCCGCGAAATCATCGACGCCGAGGCCGACATCCGCAAATCCGGCCTGCCCGTCACCGCCGATGCCCTGCGCCGGATCAAGATGATGGGCTTCACCGATGCCCGCCTTGCCAAACTCACAGGCCGCGACGAAGGCCAGGTCCGCCGCGCGCGCACCCGCCTCGGCGTTACCGCCGTCTTCAAACGCATCGACACCTGCGCCGCCGAATTCGAGGCGCAAACCCCCTACATGTATTCCACCTATGAATCCCCCGTCATGGGCGATGTGGAATGCGAAGCCCGGCCGTCCAAGGCCAAAAAGGTCGTCATCCTCGGCGGCGGCCCCAACCGCATCGGTCAGGGGATCGAGTTCGATTATTGCTGCGTCCACGCCTGCTACGCGCTCACCGCGGCGGGCTATGAGACCATCATGGTCAACTGCAACCCCGAAACCGTGTCGACCGATTACGACACCTCGGATCGCCTCTACTTCGAACCGCTGACACTGGAACACGTGCTGGAAATCCTTCGCGTGGAACAGGACAACGGCACCCTGCACGGCGTCATCGTGCAATTCGGCGGCCAGACGCCGCTGAAACTCGCCAATGCCCTGCATGAAGAGGGCATCCCGATCCTCGGCACCACGCCCGATGCCATCGACCTCGCCGAAGACCGCGAACGCTTCCAGCAACTGCTCCACTCGCTCGGCCTGAAACAGCCCGTCAACGGCACCGCCCGCTCGCGGGATGAGGCCTTCGCCGTGGCGCAGCAAGTCGGCTACCCCCTCGTCATCCGCCCCTCTTTCGTCCTCGGCGGCCGCGCGATGGAAATCATCCGCGACGACGCCCAGCTGGAACGCTACATCCGCACCGCCGTGCAGGTCTCGGGCGACAGCCCGGTCCTCTTGGACAGCTATCTCTCCGGCGCCATCGAGGTTGACGTCGATGCCCTGTCCGACGGCAAGCACGTCCATGTCGCGGGCATCATGGAACATATCGAAGAGGCCGGGGTCCATTCGGGCGATAGCGCCTGCTGCCTGCCCCCCCATTCGCTCAGCGCCGACATCATCACCGAACTGAAACGCCAGACCGTGCAGATGGCCCTCGCGCTCAATGTGGTGGGGCTGATGAACGTGCAATTCGCCATCAAGGACGGCACGATCTACGTCCTTGAGGTGAACCCCCGCGCCTCCCGCACCGTGCCCTTCGTGGCCAAGGCGACCGACTCTGCCATCGCCTCCATCGCCGCACGGCTGATGGCAGGCGAGCCGCTGTCGAACTTCCCGATGCGCGCGCCCTATGCCGCCGATGTCGGCCCCGACACCGACCTGCCGCTGGCAGACCCGCTCACGCTGGCCGATCCCCACACCCCGTGGTTCTCGGTCAAAGAGGCGGTCCTCCCCTTCGCCCGCTTCCCCGGCGTCGACCCGGTCCTCGGGCCGGAAATGCGCTCCACGGGTGAGGTGATGGGCTGGGACCGCACCTTCGCGCTGGCCTTCCTCAAGGCCCAGATGGGCGCAGGCACCATCCTGCCCGAGTCAGGCCGCGTCTTCCTGTCGGTCAAGGACATGGACAAATCCGAAGCCCTCGCCGCCGCCGCGCGCGACCTCATCACCATGGGCTTCCACATCGTGGCCACCAAAGGCACCGCCGACTGGCTCAAGGGTCAGGGCGTAAAGGCCGAGGCCGTGAACAAAGTCTATGAAGGCCGCCCCAACATCGTCGACCGCCTGAAAAACGGCGACATCGCGCTGGTGATGAACACCACCGAAGGCACCCAAGCCGTAAGCGACAGCCGCGACATCCGCCGCGTCGCCCTGATGGACAAGATCCCCTACTTCACGACGGCAGCGGCCAGCATCGCGGCGGTCGCGGCAATGAAGGCACGGGGTGAGGGGTATGGGGTGCGGACGTTGCAGGGGTAGGCGTATCAGTAAAAGGTCGGCAGTGTGTTTAGGATCGCAAAATAATGACTGACGCTCTTTCTCAATGGAAAGAGTTTCTAAATCCCCAGACGCTCCAGCGACGAATGCTTAGTGCAGCAGTGTTTTTGGTCGCGCATGAGATGCTAATAGCTTCTGTAAAGACAAGACTTCGGGACTTCTTCACTATTGGATTTGACGGAAAAGGCCCTGTCTACAGCCCAAGCTACGAAGAGAAAGTTCTTCAGTTAGACCCAAAAGGAAAAAGAGACCCATGGCGCGCGTCTATTGCGTGGCTCGAAGCGATGTCTGTAATTGATCACGATGATAGAGCGAAGATCAAGGAATTCACAGATGCGAGAAACATCTTTGCACACGAACTCCAAGCAATAGTCACAGGCAGCAAAAGCCCAGATTTCGAAGCGTTGTTCCCGGCTCTAGTTGATATGATCATCAAAATTGACAGGTGGTGGATCGTCAACTTTGAAATCGAAACAGATCCTGATCTGACAGATAAGGAAGTCGACCATGACAAGATTTTAACTGGATCGCAAATAATGCTTTCGATTATCCATCAAGCCGCTCTTGGTAATATTAGTGAAGCTCAAGATTTATATGAAGAATTCGTAGCCGGACTTGCTAATGGATAATCATCCCTTTAATTTTTGTGTAAGTGTTTGTTAAAAAAGGGCTGTCTAGTCTGCCCCCCTTACTCCAGCCTTCCCTCTAGAAACGCCACCGCGCGCGCCGGATCGCCGTCCTTCCCTCGTCCCGCAAAGAACTCCGCCGTCCCCCGCACGCCGATCTTTTCGGCCAGCGCCAAAGCGATGTACTGATTGACCGACACACCATCCTTAGCCGCGAAATCCTCGACGGCCTTCTTCAGAGATTGGGGCAGCTTCAAAGAGACGCGCGCTTTCATATCGTGAGCTCCACCGTGTTCTCTCGATCAACACCGTGCGGATCATCCCAGTGAATGACCAACCTTTCCTTGGGCGGTGTACCCATGTGCACCCTTGCCCAGAAATCAACGTACTGACCCGATGCCATCCGATTCATCGGGAACTTTCCAACAGTCGCATTGGCGATGACCATCATGTTCTGATCGTCCAAGACAAGCCTGACGTTCTTGGCTTCAGCGGGTCCAAGGTTCTGCACTCTCACACGCCAGCCCTTGCCATACCGGTACATCTGCGCCGTAACGTTGGCCTTCCTCTCTTCAATTGTCTCGTTGCGAGCCTTGGCAAGCTGGTGTCTGACAAGTTCGATTTCCTGCTCCGTGAGGCGCATGGAACTTCGGTTTGCTTTTCGCGTTTCCCAATAAGCAAAGATGGAAATCAGGACTGCGATGATCGAAGCCACCAATTCCATCTTTCACTCCTTACTTGCTCATACTCAAACAACCCCTCCAGAATATCACCTTTAGTCGCAAATTCCAAAGCCATCCAAAGCCGTAACTCACCCCCCCACCCGCGCCGCCTTCACCCGCTCCGCCGCCCGCGCCGCTGCCTCTGCCCCCCGCTCCACCTCATCCGGCCCCGGCCCAGCCCCCAGCCCTGCCGCCGTCTCGCCCCACAGCGGCCGCTCCGGAGCCACGGCAAAGCGGAACTCCGGCGCCGTCTCGGCCCCCCGGATCACCCCCGCCAGCCGCGCATGCATATAGGTCCGCAGCACCAGGTTGATCCGGGGCCCATAGCCCGGCCCCATCGACCGAAAGAACCGCAGCACATCCCGGTCAAGCCGGATCGCCACCCGCTCCGCCCCCTGCCGCACGGGTTCCTGCGCGATCTGGTGCCATTCCAGCGGAATACGCCCCGTCGCCTCGATCGTGTGGTGCAGGTCCCATTCCAGCCGCCGCATCGCATCGGCCATGTAGTGGTAGTTCTCCGCCCGCTTGCCCCGCATCCCGCCCGGTTCCATCCGCCGCCCCCCGCACATATCCGGCGGACACCCTGCCAAAAGGCGGTTAACCAACCCCTCCCCCACCGCCCTCTGGGTGCATACGCCCGTCTGCACCGCCATCTGCACCACGCGCTGCACGGTTGACTTTTCAACCGAAAGGCCCCATGTGCCCCCTACGCCCGCCCTCCGCTGCCGCGTGAGCAGCCCCGTATGGGGAGCCGGATCGGGCCACAGGTTCCCACCTTCACGCAGGGGTTCCGCGCCGCGCAATCGGCGCATCCCTGCCACTGGCCGCCTTTGCTGCGGCCCCTTTGGCCCTTTTGAACAGGGCCGGAAAGACCATGCCATGACCACATTCGCCGATCTCGGCCTGTCGCCCAAGCTCTTGAAAGCGCTTGAAAAAACCAACCTCCAGATGCCCACCCCAATTCAGGTGGAAGCGATCCCGCAGATCATGAAAGGCCGCGATCTGATGGGCCTCGCCCAGACCGGCACCGGCAAGACGGCGGCCTTCGGCCTGCCGCTTCTGCACCGCCTGCTGGATATCGGCCACCCGCCGGGGCCAAAGAACGTGCGCGCCCTGATCCTTGCCCCCACGCGGGAACTGGTGACGCAAATCTCTGATAACCTTACCATTTTCACCAAAGGCACCGCCGTCAAGGTGACCACCGTCGTCGGCGGCGCGTCCCTCAACCGCCAAGCCATGGCCCTTGCGCGCGGCACCGATGTGCTGGTCGCCACCCCCGGCCGCCTGATCGACCTGCTGGAGCGCGGCGATGTCACCCTGCAGGCCACCGGCTACCTCGTGCTGGATGAGGCGGATCACATGCTCGACATGGGGTTCATCCATGCCCTGCGCAAAATCGCCAAGCATATTCCCGTGAAAAGACAAACACTTCTGTTCTCCGCCACGATGCCCAAGGATATCGAGGAAATCGCCGGCACCTATCTCCGCGATCCCGTCCGCGTGCAGGTGGCCCCCCCGGGCAAACCGGTGGAAAAGATCGTGCAGGGCGTCCACTTCATCCCCAATGGCGACAAGGCCAAGCTTCTTGAAGAATACCTCAAGAAACACCCCGGCGAACAGGCGCTGGTCTTTGGCCGCACCAAGCACGGCTCGGAAAAACTGTGCAAGCTGTTGGCAGCATGGGGTTTTACCGTGGGCTCCATCCACGGCAACAAAAGCCAGGGGCAGCGTGACCGCACCCTGACCGAATTCCGCAATGGCCAGATGGATGTGCTCGTGGCCACCGATGTCGCCGCCCGCGGGATCGACATTCCCGGCGTGCGCCACGTCTACAACTACGACCTGCCCAATGTGCCGGAAAACTACGTCCACCGCATCGGCCGCACCGCCCGTGCAGGGGCCGAAGGCAACGCCATCGCCTTCTGCGCCCCGGCCGAGATGGGGGAACTTCAGGCCATTGAAAAGGTTCTGAAAAAGCCGATCCCGGTGGTCGGCGGCGCGCCTTGGGCCGCAGATGTGGTCGCTGCCGCGCCCAAACCCAACCAGAACCGCGGTGGCCGCCCCGGTGGCCGCCCGGGACAGGGCAAGCCGCAGGGGGGCCGTCCGGAACACAAATCCCAGGCCCCCAAGCCGCAACCGCGTCAGGGCGCCAAGCCCGCCCGCCCCGCCGGTGGCGGCCAGTCCCCCACCCGTTCGGGCAATTCGGGCAAACCCCGCCAGCAAGGCAATCGCCGCCCGGCCTGACAGGACCAGCACCGCAGGGACGCCAAGCGCGCCCCTGCCGGTTCACCTTGGCAGAAGTACCCAAACCCGGCTGCCGCCAACCCGGCGGTCGGGCATAGGAACCCACAGGGGGGCAGCCACACCCGCTCCTCACCCCTTCCAAGGCGCTGGCCAATGCGTTAATCCCCCGGCATGGCCAAGCTCTACTTCCACTACTCCACCATGAATGCAGGGAAATCGACCCTGCTGCTGCAAGCCTCGCACAACTACCGCGAGGGGGGCATGGCCACCTATCTGATCACCGCCCAATTCGACAACCGCGCAGGCCAAGGCCGCATCGCATCGCGCATCGGGATCGGCGAACCCGCCGATACCTTCGCCCCCGGCGATGACATGTATCTGAAATTGCAGGCAAGATTGGCCCAAGGCCCCGTCGCCTGCGTCTTCGTGGATGAGGCGCAGTTCCTGTCAAAGGATCAGGTCTGGCAACTCGCCCGCGCCGTGGATGATCTGAAGGTCCCCGTCATGTGCTACGGCCTGCGGGTGGATTTTCAGGGCAACCTCTTCCCCGGCTCGGCCGCCCTGCTGGCATGGGCGGATGAAATGCGCGAGGTCCGCACGATCTGCCATTGCGGGAAAAAGGCCACCATGGTCATCCGCCGCGGCCCCGACGGCAAGGCGCTGACCGCAGGCGAGCAGGTGGTGATCGGCGGGAATGAAACCTATGTCAGCCTCTGCCGCCGCCATTGGCGCGACGCGGTCGGCGACTAGGACCCAAATTTCTTGGAAGAAATTTGCAAAAATCTTCCAAGATTTTTTGCCCTACCCCTCCACCATCCGCGCCCGTAGCGCGATCATCGACCCCGCCGCCACGATCAATACCATCCCCACCACCGCCAGCGGGGCCAACCCCGTGCCCCACAGCACCCATGTCCAAAAGGCCGATGCGGGCAGGATCACATATTCCAGCACACTGGCCTTGGACGCATCGGTGATCTGATAGGCCCGGATCATCATCCCCACCCCCACCAGCGACCCCGCCGCCTGCACAAAGGTCCAGAAGTAGAAGGTCGCCGACGGCCAGACCGCCCCGCGTTGCAGGAACCCATCCGCCCCCGCAGGCACCGCCAGCGGCGTCAGCCACAGCACCACCAAGCCCACCGCCCCGATCACCCCCAGCGCGGCAAAGAACCCTGCCAGCAGGGTTTCCGCGCTTTCCTGCGGGCACCATTCCCGCGTGGCGATGTTGCCCATCGCATACATGGCGCCTGCCAGCACCGGCAGGATCGCAGGCAGCGACGCCCCCGCCATCGCCTCTGGCCCCAACACCAGCACCACGCCAGCAAAACCCAGGATCACGGCGAAAATTCGAACCGGGCCAATGGCATGGCCATAGACAAACCGCGAAATCAGCAGCACCCAGATCGGCGCGGTGAACAACCCCGCCGCCACCAGCGCCACATCAAGAAAGGCCAGCGCCCCGAAATAGATCACCATGGCCAGCCCATGGATGGTGGACCGCGCCACCACCGCACGCAGGTTCACCGGGCGCAACCGCAGCCCCAAAGGCACCGCCGCCAGCCCCAGCAGAACCGCCGCCATCAGCGACCGCGTCAGATGGAACTGCCACAGCCCCGCCTCTTCGGCGATCACCCGCACGTAATTGTCGGTGAACCCGATGACCATGGCATAGACGAAGATCAACCCCGCCGCTGCCAATGTCCTGTCGCGTGACGCCCCCGATGCCTGTCCAGAAATGCCCATCTGCCTGCTCTAAACTCCCTCTCGCTTCCTGTGTGAACCTTGCTACCTTCCCCCTTGCGCGCCTGTAAGCGACACATGGCGCCGATAGTTGGGAGGAGAGGAAAAGATGGGTTGGTTGCCGGATGAATCAGGGCTGGAGAAATGCGCGGCGAATTACACCCCGCTCACCCCCCTGTCCTTTCTGAAGCGCGCGGCAGACATCCATGCCGATCGCACGGCGCTCGTCTGGAAATCCACCCGCCGCACCTATGCCCAATACGGCGCGCGCGTCTCGCGGCTTGCTTCTTCGCTCGCCCGGCGCGGCATCGCGCCCGGGGATGTGGTGGCCACCCTTCTGCCCAACATCCCCCCGCAGGCCGAGGCGCATTTCGGCGTCCCCGCCGCGGGCGCGATCCTGAACACGATCAATACCCGGCTGGATGCGGACACCGTCGCCTATATCTTCGGCCATGCCGGGGCCAAGCTCCTGCTGTGCGACACCGCCTTCCTGCCGCTGGCGGAAGAAGCCATCCGCCGCATGGAAGGCCCTGCCCCCCAGATCATCGAGGTGGTAGATGAAGGCTTCACCGCCTCGGGCCACTACCTCACCTATGAGTCGCTGCTGGACCAAGGCGATCCCGATGCCGCATGGGTGATGCCCGAAGATGAATGGGAATCCATCGCCATCAACTACACCTCCGGCACCACGGGCCGGCCCAAGGGCGTGGTCTATCACCACCGGGGGGCCTATCTCTCGGCCACCGCCAATGTCCTGTCCTGGCGCATGGTGCTGCACCCGGTCTACCTGACCATCGTGCCCTTGTTCCATTGCAACGGCTGGACACACACCTGGATGCTGCCTGCTGTGGCAGGCACGCTGGTCTGCTGCCGCGACATAACGGCGAAGGCCATCTATGACGCCATCGCCGATGAAGGCGTCACCCATTTCGGCGGCGCGCCCATCGTGCTGAACACCATGATCAACGCCCCTGACGCCGACCGCCGCCCGTTCTCGCACATCGTCGAGGTGTTCACCGCAGGCGCCCCGCCCCCCGCCGCCACGCTCGCCGCCTTTGAACCCTTGGGTTTCAACGTCACCCAAGTCTACGGCCTGACCGAAACCTACGGCCCCGCCACCGAATGCACATGGCGCGCCGATTGGGACAGCGCCCCCAAGGACGACCGCGCCGCCTACAAGGCGCGCACCGGCGTTGCCATGCCCATGCTGGAAGGGGCCGAGGTGCACGATTCCCACGGCAACCCCGTCCCCCGCGACGGCCAGCACTTGGGCGAGATCGCCATGCGCGGCAATATGGTGATGAAGGGCTATTACAAGAACCCGGCCGCCACCGCCGAGGCGTTCAAGGGCGGCTGGTTCCGCTCTGGCGACATCGCCTTCCAGCACCCCGACGGTTATATCAAGATCACCGACCGCGCGAAGGACATCATCATTTCCGGCGGCGAAAACGTGTCGTCCGTCGAGGTCGAAGGCGTCCTGATGCACCACCCCGCCGTCAACCTCTGCGCCGTCGTCGCCAAACCCGATGACAAATGGGGCGAGGTGCCTTGCGCCTTTGTCGAGTTGAAACCGGGGCAAAGCGCCACCGAAAAAGACCTCATCGCCTTCTGCCGCGAACGGTTGGCGGGGTTCAAGACGCCCAAACTTGTGGTCTTTGCCGACCTGCCCAAAACCTCGACCGGCAAGATCCAGAAATTCGAACTGCGCGCCGTGGCCAAACTGATGGACCAGCCCTGACAGCGCGCCTGTGCCATGCCGGGGAAAGGGGGGCTTGCCCCCCTCGCCCTTCGGGCTCACCCCCCAGGGTATTTGGGGCCAAGCTGAAGATATCACCCCTTCGCTTGTGGCCGTCCGGGCGCTGCGATAACATTTCTTGTAACAGGACAAGACGAGCCAAGGGCAATCCCCGCGCATGACGGCGCTGAAGAAATACCAGAGGCTGGAAAGCCCCGGCCTCTGGCGCGACACGCCCGAGGCGCAGCGCCGCGAGGTGGTTGTCGCCTTCCGCGAGGCGTCCTTGGTCCTGTCCGATCCGCGCACTGAACTGGCGCTCAGCCATTGGTCCCTGCCTGCGGTGGAACGGCACAATCCCGGCACCCTGCCCGCGATCTATGGCCCCGGTCTGGACAGCGACGAAACGCTGGAACTGGATGATCCCGACATGATCGCCGCGCTGGAAACCATTCGCGGCGCAGTCCGCAAAGGCACCCCCCGCCCCGGCCGCCTGCGCGGCACGCTGCTGGCGGGCGGCACGCTGGCCATCCTTGGCGTCGTTGCCTTCTTCCTGCCCGATGCGCTGGTGCGCCATACCGCATCCGTCCTGCCCCCCGCCACCCGCGCCCAAATCGGCGCGGCGGCGCTGGCCGATATCTCGCGCCTGACCGGGGCCCCCTGCACCACGCCCTTGGGCGACCGTGCCCTGACCTTGCTGTCGGAACGGTTGTTCGGCGGTGCGGGCGTGCAGCTTGCCGTTCTGCCCGAAGGCCTGCCGCAGGCCGCCGCCCTGCCCGGCAATATCCTGCTGCTTGGCCTGCCCATGGTGACAGCGGCCCCCGGCCCCGATGTCCCCGCGGGCTTTGCCATCGCCGAAACCCTGCGGGCCGAGGTCGAAGATCCCCTCATCCCCATCCTGCGCCATGCGGGCTTTGCCGCCACCGTCCGCTTGCTGACGACCGGCACCCTGCCCGAAGGCGCGCTTGCCGGTCTGGGCGAAGGCTTCCTCGCCGCCGACCGCCCGGCCTTGCCTGATGTCACGCTGCTGGCGCGGTTTGAATCCGTCGCCGTCTCGTCAACGGCCTATGGCTATGCGCTTGATCCGACGGGCGAATCCACCCTTGGCCTGATCGAGGCTGATCCCTATCGCGGCGGCACGCCCCGTGCGCTTCTGAATGCCGATGACTGGGCCAGCCTTCAGGCCATCTGCAACTGAAAAAGCCCCCCGGATGAACGGGGGGCCTTTCCTGCATCTTTATCCGTCAGACGGGCCTATCGCACAAAGGCATCGCCAAACCCGGCCCCGCGCGCCGCGCGCAATGCCGCCTGCGCCTCGGCCGCGGATCCGAACGGCCCGGCCAGCACAACCTGCACAGCCTTGCCCCCGATCCGGCCATTCGACCGCGCCACCGGCAGGCCCAGCCCCGCCAGCCGCGCCGATGCGCCATCGGCATTGGCCGGCACGCCGAAGCTGCCCACCTGCACGAACAGCCGCCCGCCAGCAGCCGCCGGAGCCGCTTCTGTGGCAACGGACTTCGTCGATTGCGTCACCCGGACCCTGACCGCAGGCTGGGCCGGCGCAGTTTCCACCGAAATCACCCGACGAAGCGGCGTCTGCACCACAGGCTTTGGCAACCGATCCCGCGTCCAGACCTGATCCTGTGCCGCCTGCCCCTCGGCCGTGCCGACCCCGCGCAGCGGGTTCAGCCGGTCATCTTCCCATGCCAGCTTGTATCCCTTGGGAACGACGGCGGTGGGATCCACCACCCGCGCGTCCATGTTGCCATTGCCGATCCCCGAAGTCTGGCCCAGCGGCACGATCCGCCCGGCCGGAGCCCTAAGCGATGCACCAACCGATGCGCCTTCCGGGAATATCGGCGCGCGCAGCCCTTCCAGCGTGCCATCACCCCGCGTGCAGACGATGACCGATCCGCCATTCGTCAGCCGCAGCCATTGCGGCACCGGTGCTGCCGTGGTGCAGCCGATCTTCATGCCCCCGCCCTGCGGCGCAGGCGCAGCCGCCACAACCGGGGCCGCCATCGGCGCAATCACAGGCGCTGCAGGCCGCGCTACCCGGACCGGAGCCGGAACATAGGTCGCCGCTGGCGGCTCTGCCGCTGTCACACGCACCTGCGGTGCCTGCCGCACCACCGGGGCAGGTTCAGGCGCAGGCGCAGGGGCCGCAGCCACCGACCGTGTGCCGCCCCCGAATGTGGGCGGATAGCCACACATGGCATTGCGATTGCGGTCCACCCGCGGCACCCAGTTCACCCGCCCGCCCAGCCCGGCGCGCAGAAAAACGCAGCCCCGGCTGTCAACATATTGCTGACCGGTGAAGCTCGCCGGGGGCAACTCGCGCGGCCCCCCGATATCAGCAGTGGATTGTGCAAGGGCGCCAAAAGCACCCAACCCGAGGGTCAGGATTGCCCCCGTCAGAACCTTTACGAACATGACTACCCCCCAGTAGCGTAGGGGCAGAATGCGCGATGCCGCGCCCGTCGTAAAGGGGTGACATCACATTATTTAGTACCAAACATGCGGTCACCCGCATCGCCTAGCCCCGGCACGATGTAACCGTGGTCATTTAGATGGCTGTCCAGCGATGCCGTGACGATCGGCACATCAGGATGCGCTTCCTTCATCCGGGCCACACCTTCAGGGGCGGCCAGCAGGCACAGGAAGCGGATGTTCTTCGCCCCCTTGGCCTTGATCAGGTCCACCGCCGCAGCGCTGGAATTGCCGGTGGCTAGCATCGGATCAACCACGATGGTCACCCGATCCTCTAACTGTTCCGGCAGCTTGCAGTAATACTGCACCGGTTGCAGCGTTTCGGGGTCGCGGTACAGCCCCACGAACCCAACCCGCGCCGCAGGCACCAGTTCCAGAATCCCGTCCAAAAGCCCGTTACCCGCCCGCAGGATCGACACCAGCGCCAGCTTCTTGCCCTCGATCGCCGGGGCATCCATCTCGCACAGCGGCGTCTCGATCCGCTTTGTCGTCATCGGCAATTCGCGCGTCACCTCATAGGCCAGCAAAAGGCTGATCTCACGCAGCAATTGCCGGAAAGACGCGGTCGAGGTGTCCTTCTCGCGCATCAGGGTCAGCTTGTGCTGCACCAGCGGGTGGGAAACGATGGTCAGATGGTCCAGCATGGCAGCCCCTTACAGCTTTTTCAGCACCTTTTCCCGCGTATCGCCGTCGCAAAAGGCCGCGTCAAGCGACGCCCGCGCAATCCCGGCGAAAACCCCCTCATCCCAGTCGAACGCCGCGTTCAGCCGGTCATATTCCCGCGCCATCGTGGTGTGAAAGAACGGCGGGTCATCGGTGGAAATGGTCACCTTGACCCCGCGCCGATACAACTCGCCAATCGGATGCTGCCGCCAGCCGGGATAGATCCCCAGCGCGATGTTCGATCCGGGGCAAACCTCCAGCACGATGCCTTTTTCGACCAACTCGTCCACCAGCGCCAGGTCTTCGATGGCCCGCACGCCGTGCCCGATCCGCTCTACCCCCAGATCGCGCACCGCGTCGCGCACACTCTCCGGCCCGCCCCATTCCCCGGCATGGGCTGTCAGCCGCAGCCCCGCCTCGCGCGCACAGTCGAAGGACCACAGGAAATCCTTGGGCTTGCCCACCTTTTCATCCCCGGCAATGCCGAAACCCACGATCCAGTCGCCCGCCGTATCCGCCGCACAGCGCGCGGTTTCGCGCGCTTTGTCGGGGCCGAAATGGCGGATGCAGGTGATGATCCCGCGCAGCACGATGCCCATATCGCGCTCTGCCTGATCCGCCGCCTCGCGGATCGCGTGCAGATATTCCCGCCACGCGCCGATATCGCGCCCGCCACAGAAATCGGGCGATAGGAACGTCTCGGAATAAACCACCCCCGCCGCCGCGCTTTCCTCCAGCACCGCCAGCGTCAGGCGCGCATAATCCTCGGGCCGGGTCAGCACCGAGGTTGCCGCCTCATAGACCTTCAGGAAATCCCAAAAGTCCTTGTATTTGTAATCGCCCTTCTCATCGAAGATGCCGCCGATATCGGCCTTCTTCTGCTTTGCCAGACTGCGGATAAAGGCAGGCGGTGCCGCCCCTTCCAGATGCAGGTGCAACTCCACCTTCGCCATATCGGTGATCACAGAAAACTCCTCCCCGGCCCGCGCTCCACAATCCCAAGATGCGCCGCGACCGATGCCGCCACATCAACAAAAGCACACAGGCCCCCGTCCTGACCCAAAGACCCTTCCCCGACGCCATGGCACAGAACCGGCACCCGCTCGCGCGTGTGTTCCGTCCCGCGCCAGCTGGGATCATTGCCGTGATCGGCGGTAAAGATCACCAGATCGCCCGCCCGCAACCCCGCCAGAAACGCCCCCGCCCGCCCGTCGAACCATTCCAACTGCCGCGCATAGCCCGCCACATCGCGGCGATGGCCGAAATTGCTGTCAAACTCGACAAAGTTGGCAAAGGTCAAGGAACCCTCTTCCGCCTCGCGCCCCAGCCGGTCCAGATGATCGAAAAGGGCAGTATCATCCTTGCCTTTGTGCAGATGGGTGATCCCCCGATGGCTGAAGATGTCGCCGATCTTGCCAACCGCATGGGTCACCCGGCCCTCGCCCTGCACCCAATCGAGCAGGGTGGGCGCAGGGGGCGCTATCGCGAAATCACGTCGGTTGCCGGTGCGGTGAAAATCGCCGGGGCTTCCGATGAAAGGCCGCGCAATCGCCCGCCCCACCTTCGCTGCATGCAGGCGCGGCGCCAGATCGCGGCACAGGTTCACCAACCGCTCCAGCCCGAACGCCTCTTCATGCGCGGCGATCTGGAACACGGAATCCGCCGACGTATAGCAGATGGGCCACCCCGTCCGCAGATGCTCGGCCCCCAGCCGGTCGATGATCTCGGTCCCCGAGGCATGGCAATTCCCCAGAATGCCCTCAACCCCCGCCAGACGGCAGACCTCGGCCACCAGATCGGGCGGAAAGGCAGGCACCGTATCGGGGAAATAGGCCCAATCCCACGGCACCGGCACCCCGGCCAGTTCCCAATGCCCCGATGGCGTATCCTTGCCCTTCGACACCTCCGTCGCCGCGCCCCAGCGCCCGCGCGGGCTGGCCCCAAGCCCCGGCGCATCCAGCCCACTGGCAACCTTGATCGCCGCGCCCAGCCCCAGCCCATCCAGCACCGGCAGCCGCAGCGCCCCCGCGCGCCCTTCATCGGCACGGCCTTCCGCACAGGCCAAGGCGATATGGCCCAGCGTATTCGATCCCGCATCGCCAAAGGCCGCCGCATCGGGCGCACCACCGCAGCCCACGGAATCCATCACGATCAGAAAGGCCCGCGCCATCATCCCACCCGCTTCAGGATCAGCGGCGGCTCCTCCGGGGCGGAACTTGCCACGCGGTACGCCGCCTGTACCGCCCGCACGGCCGCCTCGGCCGATGCCTCATCCGCCGCATGCACCATGCCCAGCGGCACCCCGCGCGACACGCCTTCACCCAGCCCCGCCAGATCGGACAACCCGACCGACGGGTTGATCCTGTCGCCCTCGCGCAAACGGCCCCCGCCCAGATGCACCACCGCCTCGCCCAGCGCGCGCCCGTCGATCGCCCCGATGAACCCGTCGCTTTCGCAGGGAATATCCATCACCACCGGAGCCGAAGGCAGCCGGTCCGGCCAGCGTTCGACAAAATCCGCAGGCCCGCCCTGTGCGGCCACCATGCGCCCGAACCATTCCGCCGCCTGCCCGTTCTCCAGCGCCTCGATGATGCGGCCCTCGCCATCCTCGGCATCCGCCGCCAACCCGCCCAGCGCCAGCGCCTCGCCCCCCAGCGCCGCCGTCAGATCCCACAAGGCGGCGTTGATGGATGTCCCGGTCAGCGTCTCCATCACCTCGATCACTTCCAGCGCATTGCCCGCCGCCGTGGCCAAAGGCTGGCTCATGTCGGTGATCAGTGCCGATGTCATGCAGCCCGCCCCCTGCGCCGTGCTGACCAGCGCCTTCGCAAGGGCCTCGGCCTTTTCGAACGTGTCCATGAACGCGCCCGATCCGCATTTCACATCCAGAACCAGCGCCTCCAACCCCGCCGACAGCTTTTTCGACAAGATGGATGCGGTGATCAGGTCAATGCTCTCCACCGTCGAGGTCACATCGCGGATCGCATAAAGCCGCCGGTCCGCAGGCGCGATTTCCGTGCTTGCCGCCACGATGGCACAGCGCACCTCGCCGATCTGGCGGCGCAGCTGTTCCTCGCTCAACCCCGTGCGGAAACCCGGGATGGATTCCAGCTTGTCCAGCGTGCCGCCGGTATGGCCCAATCCCCGCCCCGAAATCATCGGCACATAGGCCCCGCAGGCCGCCAGCGCCGGGGCGAGCAGCAGCGACACGCAATCCCCGATCCCGCCCGTGGAATGCTTGTCGATCACCGGGCCGTTCAAATCCCAGTCCAGCACCTTGCCGGAATCGCGCATCCCCCGCGTCAGCGCCACGCGCCCCGCCTCGCCCAGCCCGTTCAGCAGCACCGCCATGGCAAAGGCCCCGGCCTGCGCATCCGTCACCACGCCACTGGCCAACCCCTTGGCAAACCAGCCCAATTCATCGGCCGAAGGTTTCCCCCCGTCGCGCAGCTTGGCGATGATCGCGCGGGCATCCATGCCCGTCAAACCCGGTCCATATGCGCGGCGGTGAACACGCCGGGCAGCAACTCGGCCACTGTCATCACGCGGGCCTTCCCATCCGTGGTACAGAGCGTGACCTGCACATCCTGCGCCGCAAACTCCGCGATCTTCTGCCGGCACCCGCCACAGGGCGGCACCGGTTCGGGGCTGTCGGCGATCACCACCACCTCGGCAATCCGCGTCTCGCCGCCCGCCACCATGGCGGCAATCGCCCCCGCCTCGGCGCAGGTGCCTTCGGGATAGGCCACATTCTCCACATTGCAGCCGACAAAGACCGCCCCGCTGGTCGTACGCAGCGCCGCGCCCACCTTGAAGCGGGAATAGGGCGCATAGGCCTTTTCGCGAACCTCTGTGGCAGCAAGAAGCAGGGACATCGGCGCACCTCGTGGAATTCTGACCATCTGGTCACAGTCTGGAAGCCCCGCGCGGGATTGGCAAGGCACACGATTTTTCTGCGAAAAATCAGGGGGGCTTTGCGCCCCCCTCGCCGCTGCGCGGCTCACCCCCCGCAGGGTATTTGGGCCAAGATGAAAGCCTAAATCACCTTCGTCTCCGGGTTCCCCGGCAGTGTCACCTCCAGCAATTCCAGATCCGGCGACGGATCGCCGTAGCGCGTGGCCATCCCCGGCGGGATCACAAAGGCATCGCCCGGCGACAGGGCGAAGGGCTCTTTCCCCTCTCCCTCCAGCGTGAAGCTGCCCTGCATCACAAAGGTGAACAGGATGTCCCCCTGATGTTTCGTCCAGGCGGTCGCCCCGCCATCGGGCCGCGCCACCATGACCGAGGCCACCCCCTGCGTCGCCCCATGGATGGTGGTATCGCGCGCCACAAACCCCGGCAGGCGGAAGGGGCGAAACTCCCCTTTTGCCCCCTGATCATAGACAAAGCGCTGCCCCTGCCATTCCCGCTCGGGGCGCAGATGCGGCGTCGGCAATTCCATGTCGTGGTCGATCTCGGTCACATGTTCGGCGGGAACGCCAATCTCGATCACCTCAATCCCGTCGCTGGCATGCAGCACGCGGTGGCGAATCTCGGGTGGCTGGATAAAGCAATCCCCCGCTGTCAGGCGGATGGGTGGCCCCTGATCCTCATACACCACATCGACCCAGCCGCTGATGCAGAAGATCAGCTGAAAGCCCACCCGATGGAAATGCACCATGTCCGGCACAGGCCCGCCATCGGGGATGCGGATATGGCTGGCAATCATCGCACCGCCCAGCCGCGATGGCACCAGATCGCGATATTCCATTCCCGCCCGGCCAATGATCCACGGCGCCTGATCCGCCAGCCGCCGCACGACAAAAGCATGTTCCGTCGGCGGCAACACCAGCGGCGGGTTGGCTTTGTCGATCTCGACCCGCGTGCCATTTGGCGCGATCAAAAGCGTCTCGCCCCCGGCGAACCCCTCCTCATCCGTCAGGATCCGCACCGTTCCGGGATGCTCTGTCGCGCCCTTCTGGATCCGCAGCCGAAGGCCATACCCCGACAGCACCGCCACTTCCGGGTTGTCGGCGGGATAGATCATATCCAGCCGGAACCCCAGTTTCTTGGTCCAGAACGGCAGATCGTCGCGCAACTCCTGCGTCGGCAGGCGCATCTCTGCCCGGGTTTCGCCTTTGACTTCAAACATCTCGCCCTCCGCTCTGTTCCGGGCAGAATGGTCGCGCTTTCCGGGGATTTGCAAGACGGGCAGAAAACGCCTATTGGAAAGAACAGCAAATGGTTTGGCGAAAAGTAGTTTAACGTTAAACAAAACGGCGGAGGGGGCGATGGAAGATCACGTCAAAGGCGACGGGCGGCAGGAAAACGCGCGTCAGGCGGCACTGGATTACCACGAATTCCCCAAGCCCGGTAAGCTGGAGATCCGCGCCACCAAGCCGCTCGCCAATGGCCGCGACCTGTCCCGCGCCTATTCCCCCGGCGTGGCCGAAGCCTGCCTTGAGATCAAGGCCGACCCCGCCACCGCCTCGCGCTACACCTCGCGCGGGAACCTTGTGGCCGTCGTTACCAACGGCACGGCCGTGCTGGGCCTTGGCAATATCGGTGCGCTGGCATCAAAGCCGGTGATGGAGGGCAAGGCGGTTCTGTTCAAGAAATTCGCCAATATCGACTGTTTCGATATCGAGCTGAACGAACCCGACCCCGTCAAGCTGGCCGATATCGTCTGCGCGCTGGAACCCACCTTTGGCGCGATCAACCTTGAAGATATCAAGGCCCCCGACTGCTTCATCGTCGAAAAGCTCTGCCGCGAGCGGATGAATATCCCCGTTTTCCACGATGATCAGCACGGCACCGCCATCGTCGTGGGGGCCGCCGCCACCAACGCGCTGATCGTTGCAGGAAAGAAGTTCGAAGATATCAAGGTCGTCTCCACCGGTGGCGGCGCTGCGGGCATCGCCTGCCTGAACATGCTGCTGAACCTTGGCGTCAAACGCGAAAACGTCTGGCTCTGTGATCTGGCGGGTCTGGTCTACAAGGGCCGCGCCGATCAGATGACCGCCCAGAAAGAGGAATACGCCCAAGGCACCACTCCCGCCACGCTGGCGGATGTGATTGCAGGGGCCGACCTGTTCCTCGGCCTGTCCGGCCCCGGCGTGCTGACGGCGGATATGGTGGCCAAGATGGCCCCCCGCCCCATCGTCTTTGCCCTTGCCAACCCCACGCCCGAAATTCTGCCCGATCAGGTCCGCGCCGTGGCCCCGGATGCGATCATCGCCACCGGCCGGTCGGACTTTCCCAATCAGGTCAACAACGTCCTGTGTTTTCCCTTCATCTTCCGCGGCGCGCTGGATGTAGGGGCCACGGAAATCAACAAGCGGATGGAGATTGCCTGCATCGAAGGCATCGCCGCCCTTGCCCGCGCCACCACCAGCGCCGAGGCGGCGGCGGCCTATAGCGCGGAAAAGCTGTCCTTCGGGGCCGATTACCTGATCCCCAAACCCTTTGACCCCCGCCTGATCGGCGTGGTCGCCAGCGCGGTCGCCAAGGCCGCGATGGAAAGCGGCGTCGCCACCCGCCCCATCACAGACCTTGATGCCTACAAGCGCGGGCTGGACGGGTCGGTCTTCAAATCCGCCCTCATCATGCGCCCGGTGTTCGAGGCGTCAAAGGTCGCCGCCCGCACCATCGTCTTTGCCGAAGGCGAAGATGAACGCGTCCTGCGCGCGGCGCATGCGATGATGGAGGAAACCAACGACATCCCCATCCTCATCGGCCGTCCTGATGTGGTGGAATCCCGCTGCGAACGCGCAGGCCTTCCCATCCGGCCCGGCGTCGATGTCCATCTGGTGAACCCGGAAAACGACCCCCGCTACCGCGATTACTGGGGCACCTATCACGATCTGATGGCCCGTCGTGGCGTCTCGCCCGATATCGCCCGCGCCGTGATGCGCACCAACACCACCGCCATCGCCGCCATCATGGTGCATCGCGGCGAAGCCGACAGCATGATCTGCGGCACCTTTGGCCAATACCACTGGCACCTGAACTATATCCGTCAAGTGCTGGCCCGCGATGGCCTCCACCCCGTCGGCGCGCTCTCGCTGATGATCCTCGAAGACGGCCCGCTGTTCATCGCTGACACGCAGGTCAACCCCGAACCCACCCCGCAGCACATCATGGAAACCGTGATCGGCGCCGCCCGCCATGTGCGCCGCTTTGGCCTGACACCCAAGATCGCGCTCTGCACGCAAAGCCAGTTCGGCAACATGGACAATTCCGCCTCCCTGCGGATGCGCGCCGCGCTGGAACTGCTCGACGCCCGCGAACCCGACTTCTGCTATGAAGGCGAAATGAACGTGGACTCGGCGCTCGATCAATCCCTGCGCGACAGGCTGCTGCCCAACTCGCGCATGGAAGGTCCGGCCAACGTCCTGGTCTTCGCTTCCACCGATGCCGCCGCCGCCACGCGCAACATCCTCAAGATGAAGGCCAACGGTCTGGAGGTCGGGCCGATCCTGATGGGCATGGGCAACAAGGCCCATATCGTGACGAACTCCATCACCGCGCGCGGCCTTCTGAACATCTCGGCACTCGCCGGAACCCCGGTCACCCATTACGGATAAGGGCACCTTCGCCCCCTCACCTTGGGCCAAATACCCAAATCCGCCCGCGCCGCCACGGCACGCCGGGAACCCTGCACCCCTCTCCCCTTTCTTCAGGGGAGGGCCGCCGGACCTTTGGTGAGTCGCCCCAAACTTTGCAAACCCTTCTGCACTTAACCGCAATCCGCGAAGCTCCGCCCGGTTTGCAAAAATTTGCAGACCAACCTTGCAATATTCTGCAAACAAATTGCCGCACCCCGCCCATGTTCACGGTAACAGCGTTGCGTCAAAGGCCCCGTGTCGCGTAACAAATGCCAACTCGTGGAGGAGGGCATACAATGGCATACCGGGAACTCTATGCGAAATGGAAAGCCGATCCCGAAGGCTATTGGCTGAACGCCGCAGGCGCGATTGATTGGGTCGAACGCCCGCAAACCGCGCT